>JBGPLI010000136.1:0-16335 GCA_041486445.1 Bryobacteraceae bacterium | reverse complement strand
TCGATCCGCAGCCCATGCATATCGATCGCGAACAGGCCGCCCGTGGACTGTTCGGCGGAATCGTCGCGTCCGGATGGCACACCGTCGGGATGGCGATGCGGCTATACGTGGACCACTACCTGTCGCACGTGGCGAGCCTCGCCTCTCCCGGCGTGGATGAGGTGCGCTGGCCGCATCCGGTCCGGCCCGGAGATTCGCTTCGCATCCGTGTGTGGATCCTGGAGGTGCGGCCGTCACGCTCGAAGCCCGACCGGGGAATTGTGCGCGCGCGCCTGGAAGCTCTGAATCAGCAAGACCGGGTCGTGCTGAGCGTGATTGTCATGAGCATCTTGGGCCGGCGGCACTGCGATTAATCGATCCAATGAGTTACGACCTTTCCGAACAGCCCTAACTAGTCAAGTGCATATAGCTCAAAAAGAGCTTGACATGCCGTGTAGTTTGTGATTGACAGTAGGCGGGATTGATGCCATACTGCCTCCCAGGAGCTTTAGGTCTTGCTCCGACGAGGAGAGTCCGTAATGTCTCGATACTTGCCGCTGCTACTGATTAGTGTGCTCTTGGGCGCTGGTTTGGTTTCCGCCCAGGTGTCCACAGGAACAATTTCAGGGGTCGTGCAGGATCCGTCCGGAGCCGCCATCCCCGGCGTTGCGGTCACGGTCAGGAACGTGGAGACGGGAATTGCCAGAACCCTCACGAGCGACGCGGGGGGCCGTTATACCGCTCCCGATTTGACCCCGGGGAACTATGAAGTGCAAGCCCAGATATCGGGCTTTCAGACCGAGATCAGAAGCGGAATCACGCTGGCGGTGGGCCAGCAGGCGGTAGTCAACCTCGCTCTCAAGGTGGGCCAGCTTACCGACAAGGTCACGATCACCGAGGCGGCGCCGCTGGTGGAATCGACCACTTCCGCCATGAGCTCTCTGGTGGACGCGAGAACCATTCGGGACCTGCCGCTGAACGGCAGAAGTTATGACCAGCTCGCGCTGTTGCAACCGGGCGTGGTAAGCATGGGCGCGGGACAGGCGCCCGCTGCGTTCGACTTTGGCACGGGGGCGCGATTCAGCGTCACCGGAAGCCGGGCCTATGCCAACAGCTTCATGCTGGATGGAACCGATATCAACGATCATGCCAACGGTACTCCGGGAGGGTCGGCCGGAACCAACCTGGGGGTGGACGGGGTCCAGGAATTCAAGATCAACACCAGCGTGTCCCCGGCGGAATATGGGCGGAGCTCAGGCGGGGTGATCGCGGCAATCACGCGGTCCGGCACCAACAGCGTGCATGGCTCGGCGTTTGAGTTTCTCCGCAACGACTGGCTGGATTCGCTGGGTTACTTCGATGAGAAAAGCCGCGGCGGGACCGGCAAGGTGGCCCCGTATAAGCGCAACCAATGGGGGGGCGCTTTGGGGGGACCCATCAAGAAGGATAAAACCTTCTACTTCGGCACCTACGAAGCGCTGCGGCTACGCAATGGAGCAAGTGCGGTGAACCCGGTGGTGCCGACCGCTGAAACCAAGGCAGGAAGGGGTCCGGCGTGTGCCTCCCAGCCAGGCGGCGTGTGTTATGTGAACCCCGTAGTGGTACCGTTCCTGGACCTGTTCCAGACTCCGAACGGCCAGAACTTCGGAGACGGCACGGGACAATACGTTTTTGCGCCCACCCAGGCTACCGACGAAAAGTATTTTATGACCCGGGTAGATCATCAGATCAGCGATAAGATGAGAATCTTCTTCAGATACAGCTTCGATAACGATAGTAAGGTGATCCCGAACTTTAACGGCAGTGCCGTTGCCAATGAGCAGGATGTTTCCCGCAGACAGTATTCCACGATTCAGGTGAACAACATATTGCGGCCTACCCTGGTGAATTCGCTCCGGGTCTCCTACAATCGAACCTTCCAAAACTTCGACGATGTTATCTCCGACCCGCGGGCGGCGAGCTTATCGTTTATCCCTGGCGAACACTTCGGGACGATCTCTTTTGGCTCACAGGGGCTCTCCACCAGCCCACTGAATTTCTTAGGAGTGGATAACGGCGCACCCCGAGAGTACTGGACGAATCTGTTCCAGGAGGGCGACGATCTCACGTACATCAAGGGAAGACATACCGTCAAAATGGGCGTAAATATCACGCGAATCGACGACAACGTGATCAGTACCGGCAACACCAGGGGCGACTACACATTTCTCGATATTCCGAACTTTCTGGCCGGCACCCCCTTTCGTTTTGACGCGCCGCCGCCGGGCTCGGAAGGCTACCGGGGTCTCCGGCAAACCATGTTCGGGGTGTATACGCAAGACGATTTCAAAGTGAGCCAGCGCTTCACCCTCAATCTGGGCTTACGATATGAAGCCGTCAGCAATCCCAGGGAAGTAAATGGAAAGATGGCCAATCTGTTGAACATTTCGGACCCGCTGCCGACGGTTCAGAAGGACAGTTTCTTCTCCATAACGAAAAAGGACATCCAGCCTCGGGTGGGCTTTGCGTGGCAGCTCAACGGAAGCGGAACCACGGTGGTGCGGGCGGGAGCCGGTATATTTCATGACCACATCCTTCCTTTTTCTTACACGGCACTTGCTACGGGCACCCCCCCCTTCTTCCTCACACTAAGCGACCAGGCGTACCCGGTCCCCTTCCCCAGAGATACGAACTTGACCAACGGCCCACTTCCACCGCTCCAGTTCAATCGTGTCCCGGCCGTGAACAAGGAACCAGGCAAAATCAGCTATAACCTGACTTTGCAGCAGCAGGTGATGAAGAACACGGTGCTCGAAGTAGCCTATATCGCCTCTGAATCCCACCATTTGCAAAGAAACGGGGAATTCAACCCTCCGGCTCTTCTCAGCCCCGGGGTTTTCCCGGTTCCGGGAAGGGGTCAGTCCCCCCAGGATTTTCGCACCAACCGCAAGTTTGGCTCGGTTACGGCGTCGGCGTGGAACACGAATGCCAACTACAATGCGTTACAGGTCACCCTGAAGCGCAGGAGCGCCAGCGGATTGCAGTATCAGGTGTTCTACACCTATTCCAAATCGATAGACGATAAATCGAGCATCGCCGGCGGCGAAACACGCCAGGAGCCAAACACCGGGCTCGATTTCCTGGACTGGCGCCGCGACCGGGGGCGATCCTCGTTCGACGCGAGACAAAATCTTGTCCTCACGGCGACGTATCCCATTCCATTCAAATTCCAGCAGAAAGCCGTGGGAGCGATTTTGGGCGGCTGGGAGCTTAATGGAATTAGCACGTTCCGCACAGGGGAACCGTTTACCGCGCGCATGGGATCTAATGTTTCCCAAAACGGGGACAGGTGGTCGCCTGACCGTCCCAACTTGAACCCGAGCTTCGTCGGCGCCAATCTCACGTCGGGAGTTACCGCAGGGTGCACATTGGGAGGAGTCAAAGTACCTGCGGGACAACCGCTGGGGACTCCGGACCGGTGGTATGATCCTTGTGCGTTTTCTCCAACGGCGCCAGGGACCTTTGGCAACGTGGGAAGAAACACCATCACTGGGCCCGGGCTTGTCGCTGTCGATGCTTCTCTGAACAAGGTCTTCAAGCCGAGCGAGCGGATCAATGTGCAATTGCGGGCAGAGGTTTTCAACCTTCTCGACCATGCCAATTTTTATGAGCCTATATTCAATGTCTTTAGCGGCGGCGGCGCCAGATATTCGACCAGCGCCGGTAATATCAGCCAGCTCATCTCGTCGCCAGGCGGGAGGTTGATTCAGTTGGGGCTGAAGGTGACTTTCTAAGATCGGCAACCACGGATCGGCTATAGAAAACCTGACGGTCTGGCTCTCGTCCTCGACCTGTCGAGAGCCGGCCGCCAGTCTCTAGGTCTGCGCCGGCAAATCCCCTCTCCACCACCGCGCCGAGTAGATGATCGCCGCTCCGGCTAACCATCCCGCCGCATACATCGGCTGCGCGCCCCAGGCGACCACCGCCGAATGCATCAATCCCAGCCATGAGAAACCGGCCGCGATCAGGCACCACACCGCCGCGCGGCCGAAGTTGCGGTCGATCATTTCCGTTACCAGCGCCGCCACCACCAGCACCAGGAACAGGAACCCGTTGCCGAGTCCCTGCACAGACGACCAGTAGATCGACCCGTTCAGCGCCGCCTGCACCTCCGGATTCGCGGCCGAGAGCCTCAGCGCCGGAATCGCGGAATTCACAGCGGCGGCCACCACCGCCCCGGCCGGCAGCACGAACCCCAGCAGCACCGCGCTCAAATACTTGCGGTCCACGCGCGCCAGCGTCGCCATGCCCACGCCAATCGATACGTAGGCGATCATCGCCGACAAAATCGACCACGGGAACAACTGCGCGATATACAACGTGAGCCCGCTCACCACCACCAGGAGGTAAATCACGGGCGTCCAGAACGCGAAGCCGATCCGCGCTCCGATCCCTTTATAGGCCGGGTGCATCGCATAAACCACCGGCGTGATCACGCTGCCCGCCAGTCCCGCGGCGAGCGTCCCGATGCCGTCCCATGCCACCACGGCGCGCGCATCGTAATCGTCTCCGGCCGCCGCGGCGCCCTCCACTCCGGCGACGTCCTGGAGCACCTGGTAGATCGCGATCGGCGCGATCACGGACATGTAGGGCAGCGCCAGCGCCAGCGCCCGCAAGGGTCCCGCCGAGACCACGAACGGCAGCTGGAACGACATCCCTTGCCACACCGGATGGATGTAACCGATGCCCACGCCGACCAGCAACGGGATCGCCCATGCGGCCAGGAACGGGGGAATCCTCCATTTCGTGATCGGCACCCGGGCCAGCACGCCGGCCGCGACAATCATCAGCGCGATAATCCCCACCAGAGGATGATCGAAGATGCGCTGGAGCAGCACCAGCGCCAGGTAGCTGTACATGGCCGCGCCGAACACGGTCATCGACGCCGGCACAGGGACAAAACGCCGGAATGCGCGCGCGAAGGGCGCGGCCAAAAGTTTGACGATACCGGTCCAGACTACCGCCGCCGCACCGACGTCACCCGCCTGCATGGCATCGTGCGTCTGGAGATACACCGGCAGCATGATCGAAAGCGCGTAGGTGATGATCGCGGGAACGTTGTTGCCGTAGACGTGCGCAGTGACATCGTCGCGCCCCTGCCGCCGCGCCAGTCCGATGGCCAGGGCGCACAAGCCACCCGAGCCGATCAGGAAGCCCAGCGCATAGCCGGGCAACAGCCGTTCGACGCTGAACGCGATCGGGATTCCCACCGGCGCAAGCAGAAATACCGGGATCACCGATTGGGCCAGGTTGAACCCCAGGTGGGCGATAGTGGTGTCGATATCGCCGCGGCCTAATGCCCACCAGCGAGGCCCGTTCATATCTTGAAGGACTCGAACGTCTCCGGCGCGAACAGCTCCTTGGGCGTCAGTTGCCGCTTGGAGAGCCCCTGCTCGAAGTGGTATCGAAGAAACGTGCTCAAGGTGTGGACGTTGGGTTCATAGCCGTACGGCCAGAAGTCCGTGCCCATGATCTTCTCGGTGTCCTCGACGTGCTGGTTGAGCCAGGGCAGCATGAACATCAGCGCGGCGGTTTGATGGAGGTCGTGATAGACTTCGCGCTGCGCGAGCACGAACGCCTTGAACAGGGACTGCGCCACCCAGGGGTGTTTTTCATACAGCTCGCGGCGAATCGCCACGGTGTGCATGATCGGGAAAATTTTCGTCTTCAGATAGTATTCGCGCTCCACCGTCTGATAATCCTCAAATAACCGCCGCACCTTCCCCGGCGCGCTCAAGAAAGTGGACGGCATGCGCGCGGTGTAGAGCGCGTCGATCTCGCCGGTCTCGATCATCTTCGAAAGCGTCTGCGTGGGACCGATCGCCTGAACCCGGATTTCCGGGGGCAGATTGAGCGAAATTTTCTCGGACCGCCCCGGCTCTTCTTCCCCGCCGGTAAAGTACTGCGCGCTGGTAATCGGGATGTTGTATTCGTCGCTCAGGATGCCGCGAATCCACACCGGGGCCGTCATCTGATATTCGGGGCTGGCCACGCGCTTGCCGATCAGGTCCTTCGGCTCGCGAATGCCGCTGCCGGAATGGATGTAAATGCAGGAATGCCGGAAGAATCGCGACGGGAAAACCGGGATGGCGATGAACTGCGGATTCTCCTTGAACAGCGACACGGTGTAGGAGGAAAGCGACAGTTCGGCCACGTCGAACTCGTGGTTGCGCAGCATGCGGAAGAACGTCTCTTCGACGGGCAGGTTTAAATAGGTCAGCTCGATGCCGTCGATGGCAACACGGTCTTCCATCAGCGCGCGCGTGCGGTCATAGGACCAGCACGCCATGGTCAGCCGGAGTTTAGGCATTTTAGAGCTACTTTATGTGACCTTCTAAGACGTCCTTGTTGTTCTCTTCGCAGGAATATTCCATGACCTCCCAATCCGGACGCAGCGTGAAGGTCCTGGTATTTTTCCAGGGCTTAGTATACGCCTTCGGGTCGTCGATGGTGACTTCGTAGGCCATGCTCTTGTCGTCGATGCGCTGGAAGCGCTCGATCACGTGAAGGGCGTCGGAGTGCGGATGGCCGACGGTGTCAAGATTGGTCTTCTCATTGAAGCCGGTAGAGTCGACGATAAACATGTCTCCCTCCCACTTCCCGATCTGGTGTCCGATCCAGTTGGGGTCCCAATCCTTGGGATGGTCGCGCCCATCGGCGTAGATGATCTCAAAAACGTTCCAGGCCTCGTATAGGATCGTGACGATCTTGGGGGTCTGCACAATCCGCAACGGAAAGGGCGAGTTCATCTGCCGCGTCAAGCCCTGCGGCAGACAGTGGCCGGTATAGTCGAACTTCGCCGGATCGTAGCTCTTGAACTTCTCGGCATAGGCAGGCGTGAACGGCAGCACGGCCATTCCCTGCTGGTTCTTCCCGTTCTTGGTCATGTCCGGCACAAAGGGCCGCTCCCAGACGCCGTTCAGGTCCGGTTTGCCGTCGGGCAAGCGCGGGATGTCGGCGGCTTGCGCGGCTGCGGCGGCCAGCAGGACCGCGAATAGCTTAACGTTCATGAACGTGATGATACACGGGCCGGTCCGATGTTTCAAGCGGATGTTCCCGTCAGGGTAGAATGAAGCATGCCCGTAGTTCTCGGCGAATCGGTTTATACACCTCCTGTTCCCCAGTTTCCGCCGCGGAAGCGCTGGACGCGCGAGGAATGCGAAACCTTCGAACAGGCAGGACTCTGGGCGGGCCAACACTTCGAGCTCATCGAAGGGGAACTCATCAACAAAACGGGAAAACATCTGCCGCACACGTTGGCGTTGAAGCGTGTCGTGGAGATTCTGAGGCAGGTCTTCGGATGGGACGCGGTCTTGCAGGAGACGTCCATCGATGTCGCTCGGGAAGATCATTCCACCAGCGAACCCGAACCCGATGCAATTGTTCTGAAGCGCAGCCCCGCGGAAATCCGCGGCGTTGAGCCCGAGGCCAGTGACGTCGCTCTTGCGGTTGAGATCGCCGATACGACCTTGAATTTCGATCGCACCACCAAGGCCGCCCTTTACGCCCGCGCCATGATCGCGGAATACTGGGTGCTGGACCTCAAGGGCCGGCGCCTCATCGTCCACGGCAATCCGAGCGGCGGCGTGTACAAGTCCGTGGTCGCCTATAGTGAACAGGAACGCTTCACTCCGCTTGGCGCGCCTGGCCGCGAGCTTGCGGTGGCCGATCTTCTTTAGCTGAAACTGTCTTTCAATCCCACAGCCACACCGCCAGCATTACCCACGCGGCGATGAAACTCAACCCGCCGAACGGCGTGATCGCGCCCAGGGCCTTCACTCCGCTGATCGCCAGCACGTACAGGCTCCCGCTGAACAGAAGGATGCCGGCCGCGAGCAGCCAGCACACCCACGCCGCGCGGGATTCCCCCAGCACGCCGATGCGCGGCAGCAGGGATACGATCAGCAACCCCAGCGCGTGGATGAAGTGGTAGAACACCGCCTTCTCATAAACGTCCATCGAGTAGGCGTCGAGTCTGTCTCTCAACCCGTGCGCTCCGAATGCGCCGAGCGTCACCGCCAGGCCCAGCGCGAATGCCGCCGCCACGCTCCAGTTCATACGCTCTCCGCTCGCCCGATTTCGCTCCGGGCACAGCAGCGCACGCCGATCGCCACCAGCCCGCCCGTCGCCACAAGATACGCGCCCCACAAGGCCAGCAGGGTCCACTCGCTTAGAATGCCCCCTTTGAAGGCCGTGAGTCGCGTGACAATTTCCGCGAGCCCCACTCGGCTCACATCGGCGGCATGCAGGGCGGCGATAGATCCGTTGGGCCGGTGTGCGATCACCCCGCTGTAGTAAGGGAGCGCGACCGCATGAACGGTGTAAAGATCGAGCAGCAGGAACAGCGAGATGCCGATCAACGGAACGTATCGGCGCAAGCCCGCCGGCGCGATGGCCCTCAGTCCGGCGAGCGAAAGCGCCGTTTGCGCGCCGACGGCGGCGTACAGATAGCAGCCCATCGAGGTCGCGATGCCGGTGGCCGCGAACAGCAGGACCACATGATAGAGCTGGCCGAGCCAGAACGCCCCGTAGAGGGTCGTCAGGGCCAGGATTGCCGGCTGGCGCAGTTGCCAGATCACGCCCAAGGCCGCTAGAGCGATGAGCAAATAGAAAACGTGGTACATCCAGCTTCGGATGACCAGCGAACTCCAGCCGCCGATCCAGAGATGATTGAACAGGATGGAATCGACCGCAGCCAGCCAGTGGATGTCGCCCGCTCGTCCGAGAAGGCCGGCGGCCGTCACCTTCCCGCGCAGCATCCCGGATTCGCTCATGCCCGACAAGGTTCCCGTCTCGACCATGTTTCGGATGTACCACCAGCCCGAGATGGCCAAAGCGCAGAAGGTAGTCAACAGCGCGCGCCCCAGCGCCGGACGGAGCCTCGCCCGCGCCGACCAAAGGTCCCAGGCGAGCAGCAGCGCGACAGGCGGAATCGCGGCGAGGAAGTAGGCCTTGCTCAGCAGGCCCAGGCCGAGTGCCACTCCGATCGATATGGCCCGGGCGCGATTCAGGCCGCCGCGCACCGAAGCCAGCGTCAGCCACGTGAGCAACGACCAGCACACCACGCCGGGAGACTCATTGCCGACGCGGGCGACGTCGATCAGGAACCCAGGCATGGCGGCGGCCACGGCGGCGCACGCCAGGCCCAGCCAGTCATCCGAAAATACGGCGCGGCCCACCAGAAAACAGAGCGGGATCGCGACCGACGCCAGTGCCACGCCGAACCAGCGAAGCAGCAGGACGCGTGCTCCGAGATGGAGTCCGCCCATCAGATGCAGCACCGGTGCGGCCATCCAGTAGTAGACTGGCGCTTGCAGCGCTTCATACGCAGCCATGCCGCTGCTCGCATCTTCCCTTGCCCAGGAGGCCGGTATCGAATAGAACCGGTCTTGGCGGCCTGCGCGTTCGTCCGCGGAAAGGCGCCAGTATGCGTCCTCGGTCAGCGACGGAGGCGGCAGAGAGCGGAGCTCCCATGGTACGGGTGCAAGCTTGAGCGAAGCATCGATCTCCCGGGAGACGGGACTGTCGCGCCAGACGAGAACCTCGCTCCGCACGGCCATGCGCTCGATGACGGCGAAGTGCGCCCATTCGTCGAAACCCTCCCAGAGGGGAAACGCGGCCGAATAAAACGCTCCCCTGGCCAGAAAGCACACCCAGATCGCGAACAGCAACCGGCGTGCCGGGCTCCAGGTCATGGACCCATTGTATAGACTTGAGAATATGCGCCTCGTTCTTGCTCTCGTGAGCGCTCTCGCGTGCATCTCGTTCGGCGCGAGTCCCGCCCAGGAAGAAAAATTTCGCGCAATCCCGAGTCCGCAGAATCTCCGCGACTACCTCCAGCGCCTGTCGGCGCGGCCGCACCACGTCGGCGCACCCTACACCAAGGACAACGCCGAATGGATCGCCGCCAAAGTCAAGAGCTGGGGCCTGGACGCGAAGATCGAGACCTTCGACGTGCTCTTCCCGACTCCCCGGGAGCGCCTGGTCGAGATGATCGAGCCCAGCCAGTTCACCGCGAAGCTCGAGGAGCCGGCCATCGGCGTCGATCCGACTTCCGATCAAAGGAGCGAGCAGCTTCCCGTCTATCACGTCTACTCGATCGACGGCGAGGCCACCGCACCGTTAATCTACGTGAACTACGGACTTCCGGCGGACTACGAGCAATTGGAGCGCATGGGCATCTCCGTCAGCGGCGCCATTGTGATGGTCCGGTACGGCGCCTCGTTTCGCGGCATCAAGCCCAAGGTGGCGGCGGAGCACGGCGCGGTCGCCTGCATCGTCTACTCGGATCCGAAAGACGACGGCTACTACGTCAACGACGTTTACCCAGGCGGTCCGGAGCGGCCCAGGGACGGCGCGCAGCGCGGCAGCGTGATGGATTTGCCGCTGTACGCCGGCGATCCCCTGACGCCGGGAGTGGGCTCGACCAGGGACGCTAAACGCCTGCCCATTTCCGAAGCGAAGACGCTCACCAGGATTCCCGTGCTGCCGATGTCCTACGCCGATGCGCAGCCCCTGCTGGCCGCCCTGAATGGCCCGGTGGCGCCGGAAGCGTGGCGCGGCGCGCTGCCGATCACCTACCACGTGGGCCCCGGACCCGCGAAGGTCCACATGCGGCTGAAGTTCAACTGGGACATGAAGCCGATCTATAACGTGATCGTGCGCATTCCCGGTGCCCAGTATCCGGACGAGTGGATCGTCCGCGGCAATCATCACGACGCCTGGGTGAACGGTGCGAGCGATCCCCTGGCTGGGGCCGTCGCCGAGATGGAGGAATTGCGGGCGATGGCCGAACTCATGCGAGAGGGATGGCGGCCAAAACGCACCATCATTTATGCCTTCTGGGATGGCGAAGAGCCGGGCCTGCTGGGATCGACTGAATGGGCCGAAACTCACGCCGAGGATCTGCGCCAGCACGCCGCGGTTTACATCAATACGGACGGCAACGGCCGCGGGTTCCTGGGGGCTTCGGGCTCGCACACGCTCGAGAATTTCGTCAACGGCGTCATGAAAGACATTCAGGACCCGGAAACCAAGATGACCGTCTGGAAGCGCTCGCAGCTCCGGGAATTGTCGCGGACGCAGGCGGCCGATCGCCGGCGGGAGCTGCGCACGCGGGCCGATCTGCGCCTGGAGGCGCTGGGCTCGGGATCGGATTACACTGCATTCATCGATCATCTGGGCGTCGCGTCGCTGAACCTCGGGTTCGGAGGCGAGGGCGGCGGCGGCGGCGTCTACCACTCCATCTACGACGATTTCTACTGGTACACGCATTTCGCCGACACCGATTTTTCCTACGGACGCGCTCTGGCGCAGTTGGTCGGCACGGCGGTGATGCGGCTGGCCGACGCCGATCTGCTCCCGTTCCAGTTCGGCGATTTCAGCGACACGATCCGGACGTACGTCGAAGACCTCAAGAAGCTCGCCGCGGATCAGCGCACCCAGATCGAGGAAAAGAACCGCCAGATCGACGAGGGAGTGTATACGGCGACGGCCGATCCGCGCCGGAAATCCGTGCCGCCGTCCAAGGAGCCCATGCCGCCGCATTTCAATTTCGCCCCGCTCGATAACGCCGTCGACCTGCTGGCCGAAAGCGCGCGTAAATACGACGCGGCGCGCGCCAAGGCGGGCGCGTCGAATGCCCAGGCCGTTAACGCGAAGCTGATCGAGAGCGAGCGCCGCCTCACCGATCCCGCCGGATTGCCGGGCCGCCCCTGGTATCGCCACATGATCTACGCGCCCGGTTTCTACACCGGCTACGGCGCCAAGACCATACCCGGCGTCCGGGAGGCGATCGAGCAAAAGCGCTGGCAGGAAGCCGACGAGCAGATCCAGCGCGCCGGGAACATTTTGACCAAGGAGGCGGAGCTGATCGACGAAGCTACCGCCGCTCTGGGAAGGTAAACATCGATGGCATCCCATCAAGACAGGCGGTCGATGCTGTCATGGCTGCTGGGCGGAGGCGCCTTCGCCTCCTTCGCCTCGTTCCTCTATCCGGTGATCCGGTTCCTGGAGCCTCCGCGGATCACCGAGGCCCCGGTGAATGAAGTCGCCGCGGGAAAGGTGCAGGACCTCAAGCCGAACTCCGGCAAGATCGTCCGGTTCGGCGCCAAACCGGCCCTGCTGGTTCGCGTCAGCGAGACCGAGTGGAAAGCATTTACCGCCGTGTGCACGCATCTGAACTGCACCGTGCAATACCTGGACTCGAGCCGCCAGATCTGGTGCGCCTGCCATAACGGCATGTACGATCTGAGCGGCCGGGTCGTCTCCGGCCCGCCGCCCAGGCCGCTCGAGGAGTACGCGGTCAACGTGCGCGGAGAAGAAGTGGTGATTTCCCGCCGTGCCTGAACGGCGCGCGGCCGATTGGCTCGACGACCGGCTCGGCCTCGGCGCGGTCCGGGAGCTGATCGAGCACAAGACCGTGCCCGTCCACTCCGCCACGCGATGGTATTACTTCGGCGGGATTACGCTGTTTCTGTTCGCCATCCAGGTGGTGACCGGCGTCCTGCTCATGTTCTACTACCGTCCCACCGTCGCCGAGGCGTTCGACAGCGTGCGGTTCATCATGACCCGCGTCGAGTTCGGATGGCTGATCCGCTCCATCCATAGCTGGTCGGCGAACCTGCTCATCTTTGTGGCGTTCATCCACATGTTCAGCGTCCTGTTCACGCACGCCTACCGGCCGCCGCGGGAACTGACCTGGTGGAGCGGCATCGCGCTGCTGGGCCTGATGATGGGATTCGGTTTCAGCGGATACCTGCTGCCCTGGAATCAGATTTCCTACTTCGCGACCAAAGTGGGCGCCGACGTGGCGGCCAGCACGCCGCTGATCGGAGCAGCTCTCGCGCGTTTCCTGCGCGGAGGAGACGAAGTCGGAGGCGCCACGCTGACGCGGTTCTTCGCGTTCCACGTGATGGTGCTGCCGCTGCTCACCGCGGCATTGATGGGGCTGCACCTGCTGCTGATCCAGAAGAGCGGCATGAGCACGCCGCCCTGGATCCCGCCGGCGGGCGTGCGGCAAATGAAATTCTTTCCCAACTTCTTCCTGCGCGAGGCCATGGTCTGGTATGGAGCACTGGCTGTGCTCGGCGCCCTGGCGGCGATTTTCCCGTGGGAACTCGGCGAGAAGGCGGACCCCTTCGCCTCGGCCCCCCGGGGCATCCGTCCGGAGTGGTATTTCCTGGCGCAGTTCTACACCTTGAAGCTCATCCCCAGCCACATCTGGATTTTCGAAGGCGAATTGCTGGGAATTCTCGCCTTCGGCGTGCTCGCGCTGTGGTGGACTCTGCTTCCAGTTTGGGGAGTGAACCGGGCCGGCGAGGCTCGCACCCGTCTGGTAGCGGGGCTCGGAGTCCTCATGGTTGCGTATCTGTCGGTGTTCACGATCCTGGGGTACCTGAAATGAGAGCGCCTCTTGCCTTGCTTCTGTTCGCGCCCGCGCTGCTGCTGGCGCAGGCGGCCAAAGATTCCTGCGTCGAATGCCACTCGCAGCTGGACGGAAACTTGCAGCGGCCCGCGACGCTCATCAAGGATGACGTCCACACCGCCAACGGATTGAGCTGTGCGGATTGCCACGGAGGCAATCGAGCGAGCGACGACATGTCGGACGCCATGAGCCCGGCCAAGGGATTCACCGGCAAACCGGCGCGCGCGGCCATCCCCAGATTTTGCGCGCGATGCCACAGCAACCCGAATATCATCGGGAAATTTCTTCCGCAACAGCGCGTGGACCAGTACGAGCTGTACCAGACCAGCGTGCACGGCAAGCGCCTGGCCATGGGCGATGAGAACGTCGCCACCTGCGTCGATTGCCACAGCGTTCACGATATTCGGGCCGTGAAGAGCGCGCTCTCCCCGGTCCATCCGCTGCGGCTTCCGGAGACGTGCGGGCGGTGCCACGCCGATACCGCGAGGATGGCGAAGTACGGCATCCCGACCACGCAACTCGCGCAATACCGCACCAGCGTTCACTGGAATGCGCTCGAAAAACGGGGCGACCTTTCGGCTCCCAACTGCGCATCGTGCCATGGCAATCACGGCGCCAAGCCGCCGCAGGTCGCCTCGGTCGCCGCGGTTTGCGCCGGCTGCCACGTTTTGTTCGGGCAACTCTACGACAAGAGCTTCCATCAGCCGATCTTTTCGTCGGTCTCCGGGGGCGGCGGTTGCATCGTGTGCCACAGCAACCACGGAATCCAGCAGCCCTCCACCGCCATGCTGGCGGGCTCGAATTCGGTTTGCGCGCAATGTCACGAGGCGGATTCGGGCGGCGGCAAGGCCGCGGCGCAGATGGCCCAGTGGATCGACGGACTCGACTCGGCTCTGAAGCGATCGGAATCCGTCCTGGCCAGCGCCGACAAGTACGGGATGGAGGTATCGGAGTCCCAGGTGCGGCTGCTCGACGGGCGGGAGAACCTGATCAAAGCGCGCCTGGCCCTGCACGCCTTTCAGCCCGGGGAGATGCGCAAGCCGATCGACGCCGGGATGGCGATCGCCGAGGAAACACGGCGCGCCGGGGAGGCGGCTCTGCGGGAGAAGGACATCCGGCGCCTGGGCCTCGCGGTTTCGGTGGTGTTCATTTCGATCACCGTCGCGGCGATATGGCTGTTGATCCGCCGGCTGGAAGGCACCGGCGGCTAGAGTTCGCTTATCCACTCCCTCACGGTCGTGGTTCAGAATACGCCGGCGTGCCCGAAACAAACGGATCGGGAGCCTGCACGATCCGGTCCAGCTCTCTGTAATCCAGCCAATTGAGCGAACACCGCTCGCAACCGTCGAGGATGATGTTGCCGCCGCCGCCGTAGGGATGCGCGTCCATAGGGTTGCCGCACTGCGGGCAGTTGACGCGGCGGTCCAGATCCTTCCAGTCCGGCGGATTGGTGACGCCGGCCGTAGCCTGCCGGTGCGAGCGCAGGTCCAGCACGACCTCCATGAAGTTGTCCATCGGGATGAGCATTCCGTGGCACTTGTTGCAGTACAGAATCCGCTGGCCGCCGGCCGCGGCGTGGATCAGCGGAATCGCGCACACCGGACAGGAGCGGTCCGACGGCTCCTCCAGGACCCGGACGCCTTCGGCATTCGGGTCGGGGAAATGCATGGTCCCGCAGTATTCGCACTTCAGGTATTCTCGATCCGCCTCCACGTGCATGGGGGCCCCGCAGCTTGGACAGGTCATACTGTGACCATCGGCTGCAGGCGCGGTATTCTTCAGGAATGGAATCCCCCGATTGGAAGCAGCACGGCATCCGCGTCATCCGCGCGGGCGAGCTCGACCTCAACACCCCCCAGACGCCCGGCATGACTCGCGCGGCCGCCATCACCACCGCCTCGGCCGGCGCGCAAAAACTGTGGGCCGGGACCGTCGTGGTCCAGCCCAACGCCAGGACCGGCGCCCATCATCACGGCGAGCTCGAAACCGTGCTGTTCATCATCCGGGGCCGCGCGCGCTTCCGCTGGGGCGAGCGCCTGGAATTCGCCGAGGAGGCCGGACCGGGCGATTTCATCTACGTCCCCCCGTTTGTCCCGCACCAGGAACTCAACGCCGATCCGAGCCAGCCCGTCGAAGCCGTCGTGGTGCGGACGGGCCAGGAGGCGACCGTGGTCAACCTCGACATTCCGAGTCCGGAAGAGCCGGGCGAGACCAGGTGGATCGACCAGGTGCACCGGTAGCATTGGGAGAACGTGCGCACCGAGCGGTCGTCGACATCGACGCTCTGCGAGATCGAAGTCGAACTGACCGCCTGATATCGTTTGAAGCGCGGCGATTCGCGGGTGGGTCCGTGGCCGTCAAGTTGACGTGACGCGGACTTCACGGGAGTAATCTCCTCTAACGCCGTTTTCCGCCAACTCTCGGATTGCCGACGACTCGGCCTTCACGCGCCCCCGACTGGTGAATGACATAATAGCCTTGGTGGCATTTGTCTGCGGCTCGGCATGGGACAGTTCGCACAGCAGTTTAAGGACTACGCGCAGTACAACGACGGGGATTGTTACCGAAGGAATGTGCCTGCAAACCTGTCAGGTTCTCTTGCCGAATTGCTTGCTTTGGCTTGCGGCCCGGATGGGGAGTCCGCGACGGCGACGACCATGCGAAAGGTCGCTGATGATCTGCTGACGATGGCAGGAAAGAAGCCCACCACAAACTGGGAAGTCGGACCGCTAAAAACCGAGATCAGGGCTGCCTTTCACATCCTGGAGGAATCGAGCTTCGACAAGTTCATGGACGCGACGCTCAACGCGTTCCAGCGCCTCTACAAGGCTCACCCCAGCACACGAGAGAAATTCATCGGGAATATAAACGACATCTTGCTCACCGCGAAC
>JBGPLI010000135.1:0-16418 GCA_041486445.1 Bryobacteraceae bacterium | reverse complement strand
TCTGCGCCTTCTACCGGCCCATGGGCCACGCCGAAGGCTACGTGCATCCGAAGGAAGTGATCTTCGAGAAGATCCAGGAGACCCTCGACCTCGGAGGCACCGGCATCCTGATGCAGGGCGGCCTGCACCCGGAGCTGACCATCGAGTGGTACGAAGACCTGCTGCGCTCGATCAAACAGCGGTTCAACATCTGGTGCCACTGTTTCTCCTCTCCCGAGATCGTCAACATCGCCAAGGTGAGCGGCCTGACGCTGCGCGACACGCTGGCGAGACTGCGCGACGCCGGTCTCGATTCCCTGCCCGGCGGCGGCGCCGAGATCCTGGACGACGAAGTGCGCCACCGCATCAGCCGGTTGAAATCGTCCGTGCAGGATTGGATCGACGTGCACCGCGCCTGCCACGCCCTGGGAATGCGCTCGACCGCGACCATGATGTTCGGCACCGGCGAGACCATCGAGCAGCGTATGAACCACTTCGACATCGTGCGCCAGATTCAGGAAGAGACGGGCGGATTCACGGCGTTCATTCCCTGGAGCTACCAGCGGGAAAACACCTCGCTCGGCCGCTTCGTCAAGGAAGAAGCGACGGCGGTCGAATATCTGAAGGTGCTGGCGCTGTCGCGCCTGTATCTGGAAAACATTCTGAACATTCAGTCGTCGTGGGTGACGCCCGGTCTCAAGACCTGCCAGCTCGGCCTGCGTTTCGGAGGCAACGATGTGGGCAGCATCATGATCGAAGAGAACGTCGTGAGTGCGGCCGGGGCGCATCACCGCGCGAGCGAAGAAGAGCTGCGCCGGCTGATCCGCGGCGCCGGCTTCATCCCCAAGCAGCGGGACACCCTGTATCGAACCTACTTTCTGAATTAGCGATGATAGAAGAACCTCCTCATGCGTCTCGCTACTCTTCTCCTGTTGTCCTTTAGTGCATTTGCCGCCGCCCCCGCCCGGTTGCTCGACAACACCCCCATGCGCTTCGAGCCCAATCGCGGGCAGCTTCGCTCGGCGGCGCTGTGGTCGGCGCGTGGACCCGGCTATTGGTTCGCGTTCACCTCCGACGCCACGCTGCTGCGCCTGGGGGATCGCATGGTCCGTCTGAAACTGGACGGAGCCAATCCGGCGGCCCGCTTTGAGGGATCCCAGCCTGCCTCAGCCGCTAACTACTTCACCCGCGACTTTCGCAACAGCGTACCGGCATTCAAGCGCTTGCGCCGGCGCGGCGTCTATCCGGGCGTCGACGTGGTCTACTACGGCCGCGGCAACCAACTCGAATACGATTTCGAGATCGCGCCCGGCGCCGATCCGTCCAAAATCGCCATGCGCTTCGAAGGCGCCGACCAGATGCGATTGAGCCCCGCGGGCGAGGTGGTGCTTTCGCTCGGTGCAGGCACCGTCACGCAACACGTGCCGGTCGTCTATCAGCGGCGATCCTCGGGCGAAGTGGTGTCGGTGGAGGCGCGCTACCGAACCGACGACGCTGGGCTGGTCCGGCTGGTGTTGGGCGGCTACGACCCGGCCCTTCGCCTGGTGGTCGATCCCACGATCGGCTTCGCGTATATGTACGGATCGGGCACCGACGCCTGTGTCTCCATTGCACACGACTCGCACGGGTTCATCTACCTGGCTGGCAACACGTATTCCTTGGATTTTCAGATCGCGGGCGATCTCTTTCAGGCCTTCGACCGCGGCGCCCAGGACGCATGGTTCATGAAGGTGAATCCCGCCGCGACTTCGGGTGAGGAGGTGATCGTCTACTCCACCTACTTCGGCGGGTCCGCCGCCGAGAACCTGACCGCGATGGCCGTGGACGCCAACGGAATTGTCTACACCACAGGCTCCACGGGGTCGAGCGATTTCCCGACCACCCCCGGGGCGTATCGCACTTCGATCACCGCGGGCACCAACCACGTCTTTGTTTCGGTGTTCGATCCGAGCCAGGGCGGCGCGGCGGGGCTGATCTATTCCACCGAGCTTGCCGGCGGCAAAGAGGACGAGGCGGAAGCCATTGCGGTCGCCGGCGGAAAAATCTATATCGCCGGCCGAACCGTCTCGACAGATTTTCCGACACTAGGCGCTTTTCAGGCCAAACTGATCGCCGGAAGCGACGCGTTCATCGCGGAGTTCGATCCGTCGCAGAACGGCTCGGCTTCCCTGGTGGCGAGCACGTATTTGGGCGGATCCGGAGACGACGTCGGCCGGGCCATCGCGGTGGATCCGCAGGGATTGGTGTACGTCGCCGGCTTGACGTTCTCGGGCGACATGCCAGTCAGCAGCAACGCCTATCAGGCCGAGTATGCCCAAGACGGTGAGATTTTCCTCACCCGTCTGGATCTGAGCAGCGGAACAGTGGTGTACTCGACCTACCTGGGCGGGTCCGGCATCGACGACGTGAAGAAGATGGTGCTGGAACCTTCGGGTCGCGTGGCTCTGACCGGCTACACCCTGTCGCCCGATTTCCCGGTGACCCAGAACGCCTGGCAGCCGATGATCGGCGACGGCGGGGCGGGGGTGGCCAGCAACGCATTTCTGACGATCCTCGATCCGGCCGCGCAGCCCGGCCGCGGCCTGGTTTACTCGACCTATTTCGGCGGAAGCGGCGGAGAGGTGGCCTACGATCTGCGCCGCGACAACGCCGGCAAGTATTACTTGTGCGGGTACACGCTGTCCAGAAATCTGGCGGTGACGGCCAACGCTCTCAACAGAGCCTCGGCCAGCGCGGGCGCGGATGGATTCCTCGCCATCATCGATCCGGCGGCGCCGCCGCTGAACTCGCTGATTTACTCTACCTATATCACCGGCCCCGGCGTCCAGGTGCTGAACGGCATCGACGTGGACGCCTCAGGAAACGTCTACGTGGGGGGGACAGCCACCGGTGATCTCTTCCCCAATGTAGTGCAGAAAGCGACGCCAGCCGGGAATAGCGACGTGTTTCTGCTGATCTTCAACCCGGCCCAGCCTTAGATAAGGGGCCGATCATCCATTACCGTGGTAATATGCTGGTGTGCCGCTCGCCTATTCAAAACTCACCACACAGGGCCAGGTTTCGGTACCGGCTGAGGTGCGCCGCAAGCTGGGCATCGGTGCGGGCTCGGTCTTGGAGTGGGATGCGGAGGGGAGAAACATCGTCGTCCGCCGGGCTGGCCGCTACACCTCCCTGGATGTCCACCGGGCCTTGTTCGCCACATCCCCCCAACGACGGTCGCTGAAGGAGCTGAAGGACGGAATCCGGAAATACGTGAAGGATCGTCGTGCGCGCCATTGACACCAACGTCCTGGTGCGGCTGGCTGCGCGCGACGATCCCAAACAAGTTGCGGCGGCCGAGGCTTTCGTGGAGCGGGGTGCGTGGGTTTCCCACCTCGTGCTGGTCGAGGCCGTTTGGGTTCTGACTTCGGTCTACGATCTTGGTCCGCGTGGCATTGCAACGGCGATCGAGATGTTTCTCAACCATCAACACCTGGCTGTGCAGGATCCCGACTGCGTGGCAGCCGCACTCGAGCATTATCGGAGGAAGCCGCGGCTCGGCTTTTCCGATTGCCTGGTGCTCGAAGCCGCCCGCAGGAATGGACATCTGCCGCTGGGCACGTCTGATCGCGACCTGGCCAAGCTCGAAGGCGCGCAGAAGTTGTGATGCTTGAAAAAAGCTACGGAGTTACCCGATTGGAAACGGTGAGAATATACTTGAGGCATGAAGTTTCGAGTCGTCCTCGAGTTTGATTCCGAAGCGGGCAGCTACTCGGCCGTCTGCCCGGAACTTCCCGGTTGTGCATCGGCCGGGGACACTGAAGAGGAAGCCAGAGCTAATATCCGCGAAGCGATCGCGCTTTACCTTGCTCCGGCGGAAATCGAATTGCCGGATAACGCGAAGTTGGTCGAGGTCACGGTTGGGTGAACGCGGAACTCCCAGGCTGACGGCGGATCAGGTCATCAGTGTTCTTCGCCGCCATGGGTTCCTGCGTGCGGGAACATCCGGAAGCCATCAAAAATGGAGGAACCCTGCCACAGGAAAACAGGTTATCGTGGCCTACCACTCAGGGCGCATTCTTCCGCTGGGCACGATGAGGGCGATCGTTGAAGGCAGCGGTGTAGAGCTTTCTGAATGGCTCAGATAGCATATGGGTCGTTCATAAACGAGCCTCACTCGATATTGTCATGCTTTTCAAGATTATGCCGCGCGCACAACAGTTGAACGTTCTCCACCTTGAGCGACGTTCCTCCCTTGGAGAAGGGGACAACGTGATCAAAGTGCAACTCGTCGGTGGCGCCGCAGACCACGCACCGGCCCCCGTCCCGTTTCCAGACTTCTAGCTTGACGTGGGTGGGGATGACCCGACGTCTCGCCGCACCTAATCGCGCGGTTGCAGTCAGGTCCTCTTCTTCGACGGCCACTAGCTTGAACTTGAAAACCCACCGGCCGCTGACTTCTTGGCGCCATGCGTCAACAAGATGAAACACCCCATTGTAGGACCAGATACCCTGTCTCAGCTTTTCGTACACGCGTACTGGTTCAGGCGACCGCGAGCCATCCTTCGCTCTTTGAGCCGCCTCATAGAACAATCCATTCTGGGTCAGCACTCCGCTCGCGGTCTGCTGGGGTTGGTCAACGCGCTTTGGATCGGGAACGCGCGAATTCCGCGGTTCGTCGTGTCCTTCATAGATCAGCATGGTGCCGCCGTCCTGCAATTCGTCTTCGTATGGAGCATTCGGCCGAAGGGACATGAGAATAACCGAGTGATTACCGCCCAGCCCGAAGTTCATGCCCCGCTGGAGGCTCACCTTCTCACGCTGACACATCTCTATGTACGAGATGATCTCGTTTGCCATGCTGCTCGACTCACCGCGGAAACCTTCCCGAATACGCTTCCAGGTACTTCAGCCCCGACCCCGTGTTGTAGATCACCATTCGCTCCTCGGCCTTCAGAAATCCGCTGGCCAGCAGTTTCTTGAGCGCCGCGACGCAAGCGCCGCCCTCGGGCGCGGCGAAGATGCCTTCGTCGCTGGCGAGCGCGACGCCGGCCTCGATCATCTCCTCATCGCTCACCGCCACGGCCGCGCCGCCGCTGGCGCGCACCGCGTCGAGCACCAGGAAATCTCCCAGAGCCTTGGGAACCCGAAGGCCGCTCGCCACGGTCCGCGCGTTTTCGAAAAACTCGCTGCGCGGCTTGCCTTCCTCCCACGCCTTCACGATGGGAGCGCAACCCTCGGCTTGCACGGCGATCATCTTAGGGCGCTTGGCGGAAATCCAGCCTAGCGTCTCCATTTCCTCGAACGCTTTCCACATGCCGATCAGGCCCACGCCGCCGCCGCAGGGATAGAAAATCACGTCGGGCAGGCGCCAGGCGAACTGCTCGGCCACCTCGTATCCCATGGTCTTCTTGCCTTCGATGCGATACGGTTCCTTGAGCGTGCTGATCTCGAACCAGCCCTCGGCGTCCTTGCGCGACGCCACGATCCTGCCGCAGTCGCTGATCAGCCCGTCGACCAGCGTCACGCGGGCGCCGGTCGCCGAGCACTCGATGAAATTCGACTGCGGGACGTCGCGCGGCATGAAAATGTAGGCCTCGATTCCGGCCGCCGCGGCATACGCCGCCATCGCGCCCGCGGCGTTGCCGGCCGACGGGATCGCGACCTTCTTCAATCCCAGCTCGGCGCACATCGAGATCGCGCACGCCAGGCCGCGAGCCTTGAAGGAGCCTGTGGGATTCACGCCCTCGTCCTTGACCCACAGATCGCGCGCGCCCAGCCGCGCTCCCAGGCGCGAGGTGCGGACCAGCGGCGTCATTCCCTCCCCCAGCGAGACGATAGACTCCGGCCGGGCGACCGGCAGCACCGGCGCATAGCGCCACATGTTGGATGGCCCGCTCGCGACCCGTTCGCGGCTCCACGCCGTCCGCGCCTTTTCGAGATCGTAGCGCACCAGAAGCGGCCCGCCGCATTCGCACAGGTTGTGAACTTTTCCCGCCTCGCGGCGCTTGCCGCAGAGGCTGCATTCCAGGTGAGTGATAGTGGTCATACGATTCGAAGAGGCTTGGCCTCAAGCGCCAACACCCGTCCCACGCGATACGCCGCCGGAAACGTCCCCTCCAGGCGCGCGGCATCGGCCTCGGGAAGCGCGACCAGCAGGCCCCCGGAGGTTTGGGGATCGTAGAGCAGGTCGTCGAGCGCGGAGGAGCCCTCGACGCAGGGCGCAACGAAGTCGCGGTTATTCTTCAATCCGGCGGGGATCGCGCCGGCCCGCGCGTAGTCGACCGCGCCTTCGAGAAACCGCACCTTCGCGGCTTCGATTTCGAGCGTGACCCGACTGGCCAGCGCCATCTCGCGGGCGTGCCCCAGCAGCCCGAACCCGGTGACGTCCGTCATGCCGTGAACGTCGAATTCCGCCAGGGCCTCGGCGGCCGCGCGGTTCAGCGTGAGCATGGAAGCGATGGAGGCGTCGACGTGCGCGGCGCTGGCGATGCCGCGTTTCAGGGCGGTCGCGATGACCCCGGTGCCGATCTTCTTGGTCAGAACCAGCGCGTCCCCCGGCCGCGCGCCGGCGTTCGCCTTTACCCGGTTCGGATGCACCAATCCCGTCACGGCGTAACCGAACTTGATCTCGGGGTCGTTGATGCTATGGCCGCCCAGGATGACGCAACCGGCCTCGGCGAGCTTGGCGGCGCCACCCTTCAGGATCTGCTCGAGGGTGCTTGCGTCCTCGGCAGCCGGCCACGCGAGAATGGAGAGCGCCGTCAGCGGCCGGCCACCCATCGCGTAGACGTCGCTTACGGCATTGGCGGCCGCAATGGCGCCGAAGGTGAACGGATCGTCGACGATGGGCGTAAAGAAGTCGACCGTCTGCACCAGCGCCAAGTCCGGCCCGAGACGGTACACTCCGCCGTCATCGGCGGTGTCGAACCCGACGAGAACATTTTCGTCCGCCACGCGGGGCATGCGCGCCAGCACCTGGTCCAAAACCTTTGGACTCAACTTGGATGCTCAACCCGCGGCCTTGACGTGGGCAGTTAGCTTCTTCAGAGACACTCACTGCCCAGTGTAGCGAATCGTCCATCCCCCGCCCTCACGGGCGCGGCTTAGGCGGCCTGGCTTTCCTTCGCCTTGTTCTTGCTTCCGGGCGGGCGGCCACGCCGCTTGATCGCCACCATCCAGGCCGGAGGACGGCCACGGCGGCGGCCACGGCCCCGGGCCAGGCGTTCCAGCGTCATAATGGCTTCCTCTAAATGTTCCCGCTCCTGGCGTAAATCCGCCAGCATTTTAAGCACGTCCATGTTCACTCCAGTGGGTCAGAATTCTGCTCCAGACCGGGCCTCCGTTCTGACAAACGAACAGGCACGAAGGGCCGTCCCCAAATCTCACTTATGGATTTAAGCACACTTCCCGTAGAGTTTCAACAGATTTGTTCTGAAAACAGAACAAGCGTGACCTTTCTATCCCTTTTTTGAGAGTTCCGGCCCCCCGGGGCTCATTGAGGCCGCCAGACGCCGCTTCCAATGACGATAAAAGGGTAATCCCGCCACAATAAGCCCCAGTCCGATGCCGGATTCGCGCGGCGAAGTCCGCAACGTGGAGTAAAGCAGGACTAGAGCTACTAGAACAAACAGCGACGGTACCCAGGGATAGCCCGGAACCCGGTAGGGCCGTTCCAGATCCGGACGATTGCGGCGCAGAACGATCACCGCGGCCGCCGTCATTCCATACAAAATCCATGTCGGAAAGATCACCAGCGTGTAGAGCTGCTGATATTGGCCGCTCAAGAGCAGCAGGCTCGACCACACCCCCAGCAGCAGAATGCTGGCGCCCGGCGTGCGAAACCTCGGATGGACCCGGCTCATCGAGTGAAAAAAGTACCCGTCCCGGGCCATCGCGTACGGCACCCGCGAACCCGACAGAAGCGACCCGTTCAGGGCGGCGAAAATCGAGATCATGGCGGCCACGCTCACCAGCGCGCCCCCCGGCGGACCCAGAACCCGGCGCATCATGTCGGCCGCCACCCTCGCGCTGGCGCCGACCTCGGGTCCGCTCAAAACGTGAAAATAGGCGAGATTGGTGAGCAGATACACGCCCATCACGCAGAGCGTGCCGCCAATCAAGGCGAGCGGCAGGTTCCGCTGCGGCCGCTCGATCTCCGAGCCCAGCATCCCGGCGTTGTTCCAACCGTCGTAGGCCCACAGCGCGGCCACCAAAGCGGCAAAGAATCCGGCGACGCCGCCCGGATCGGCAGGCATCGCGGAGTGGAAATTCGACCCGCCGCCGCGATCCGGCCACAGCAGGCCGGCGACGATCAATCCTCCGATCAGCGAGAGCTTAAGCGCCGTCACGCCCACCTGCACGCCGCCGGCCACGCGCACCCCAACATAGTTCACGCCCGCCAGAGACAGAATGAAGCCGATGCCCAGCAGTTGCCCGTAGCGGATCTCGAGCGCCCCTCCACCCGGCCCGATGGGGAGCGCGACCGTGTAGACGACGGCGCTGAGGCCTGGAATGAAGTCTGCCAGGTAGGTGAAGAAACCGGTCGCGAGCGCGGCGATCGAGGCGCACTTTCCGACCCAGGTCTGCGTCCAGCCGTACAGGAACGCAAAAAACGGCCCGTAGGCCGCGTTCAAATACGCGTATTCGCCCCCGGCCTGGGGCAGCGCGGCGGACAACTCGGCGTAGCTGAGCGCGCCGAACAGACTCAAGATCCCGCCGAAGATCCAAACCGCGAAGACCCTGGACGGCGACCCGACCGCCTTGATCATGTCCGTCGGAACCAGGAAGATGCCGCTGCCGATCACCGTTCCGATCACGATGGAGGCGGCCGACCAGGGCCCCAGAACGCGCCGCAGTGCGGGCTCATGACTCTGCACGGCTTCGATTCTCCTTGAGAAACAGCGATGCGGCCAGGGCCGTCCCGAACGTGGCCGCCGAGCCGATGAGGACGTACCAGGTGAAGGCGATTGGCGTCCGGAATTTGATGTACAGCAACAAAACGAACCCAACGGACATGCCGCACATGGCGGCGGATTCCCCCACGCGCCGGGTTAGCAGGCCCAGCAGAAAAACACCCAGCAGGGAACCGTAGAGGATGGAGGCGATCGAAAGCCCGGCCTCGAGAACGCTGCCCCAATGCCGGGCGAGCAGCGCAACGGCGAACAGCACGCCTCCCCAGACCACGGTAGCGCCGCGCGAACGGACCAGCCAGCGGGCGTCATCGGCGAGGACCGGCGCCAGCGGTTTCCACAGGTCCAGCACGGTGGTCGAAGCGAGCGCGTTCAGCGCGGCGCTGAGATTGGACATCGCCGCGGCCAGAATCGCGGCGATGGTCAGGCCCGCCACTCCGGCAGGAAGGCTTTGCCAGATATACAGCGGGTAGAGGCTGTCGGCGACCGCCGGCGGCGGCGAGCCGCGATCGTGATAGAGCGTGAACAGGCACACGCCGATCACCAGGAACAGCGTGAACTGGAGCAGGATCACCACCCAGCTCGCCAGCAGCGCCGCGCGGCTCTGGCGCTGGTCGCCGGCCGCCAGCAGGCGCTGCACGATCAACTGCTCGGTGCCGTGGCTGGCCGTGGTGAGGAAGCAGCCGCCCAGGATGCCCGCCCAAAAGCTGTAGGCGCGCGTGAAAAACTCCGCGGGCGGAGCCAGACGGAAATCGAAAACCTGAAATTTGCCGAGCGGCGCGGCCAGCTCCACCACGTGCCCCCACCCGCCGGGGATTTCACGCAACAGGAAGACGAGGCTGACGGCGGCGCCGGCCACGTAGAGAAACATCTGCGCGACGTCGGTCCAGATGACGGCCGTCATCCCGCCCTCGTAAGTGTAAAACAGCGTGAGACAGAGGATGGCGACGATGGAGGCGGTCTCGCCGGTGCCCAGGATCACCGAGATGACGATCGAGATGGCGAAGACCCGGACGCCCTCGGCCAGCGCGCGCAGCACCAGAAACGTCGCCGCCGTAAGCCGGCGGATACGGTCGCCGAATCGGAGCCGCATCAATTCGTAAGCGGTGTACATCTCGCCGCGAAAATACGCCGGCAGGAACAACGCCGCGATCACGATCCGCGCCAGCAGGTACCCGAAAACCAACTGGAGGAATCCGAAGTCGCCGCGAAAGGACAGCACCGGCGTCCCGATCACCGTGAGCGTGCTGGTTTCAGCGGAGACGATGGACAGAGCGATGGCCCACCACGGAGCGGTTTTGCCTCCCAGGAAATAGTCCTTGAGGGTGCGCTGCGATTTGCGGAACCGGGCCCCGAACCAGGTGATGCCGGCGAGATAGAGGACGACGACCGCCAGGTCGAGCCAGCGCATGTAGTAATGACAGGATACTCTTGCCCGCTGGCGGGAACCAAATGCCCGCCGGTGGCGTCCAATCCTGGCAGCTTGTATCGGGTGAGGCTATTGCGGCTCTGGGGCGGGTTCGGGTATACTCCCCAGAGACCAAGACATTTGAAAAATTATCCGAGGGGATCGGGGACGTGGAAGTGTTGTCGAAAAAAATCGCAGGCATGGCGGCGGCGCTGGTGGCGCTGGCCCTGATCCTGCCGGCCCAGGAGAAAAAAAAGGAGTGGAAGGATCGGGCCGAGTACGACCTCTATGAGGCGGCGCTCAAGGACACTAATTCGGCCGCCCGGCTGGACACGATCGAGAAGTGGAAGAAGCAATACCCGCAATCGGATTTCAGCGACGTCCGACTGCAGATCTACCTGGTCACCTACCGGCAACTGAACCGCGCGCGTGAGGCGTTCGACGCGGCGGCGGAAATCCTCAAGGACAATCCGAATCACGTGGTGGCGCTGGCGACCGTCGCCGGCGATGTTTATCAGGTCAACCCTCCCTCGGCCGCCGACCTCGATACCGCGGAGCACACCTGCAACTACCTGCTTGCAAATCTGGACGCCATTTACGCCCCGGAGAAACGCCCGGCCGACACCAAGGAGGCCGACTGGGTGAAGGCCAAGCCGGAGATGAAGGTTTTCGCTCAAAAGACGCTGGGCTGGATATCCTGGACCCGCAAGGACATGGACAAGGCCGAAGCGGAATTGATCCGGGCGCTGCAACTCGACCCCAGACAGGGCCAGGTGTCCTATTGGCTCGCGTCGGCGATTCTGGCGCAAAACGGCGACAAACCAGAAAAACAACCTGTGGCGCTGTATCACTTCGCGCGCGCGGCCGCCTATGACGGCACCGGCGGCCTGCCGGCCGGCGATCGCAAGCAGATCCAGGCCTATCTGACCAAGGCGTACGCGCAATATCATGGCTCCGAGGAGGGTCTGGAAAAGTTGATGGCCTCTTCCCGGTTGAGCGCCATGCCGGGGGTGGATTTCAAGATCCTGAGCGCCTCCGAGATCGCCAAGGCGAAGATTGAAGCCGTGGATGCCGCGGCCAAGGCCAACCCGACCCTCGCGTTGTGGCGCAGCATTAAAGAGGAGTTGACTGGGGACAACGGCCCGGCGTATTTTGTGAGCAGTATGAAGGACGCCGCACTTCCCGGCGGAGTCAATGGCGTAGAGCGATTTAAGGCGAAGGTGATCTCCATGGCGCCCGCCGTTCGGCCGAAGGAACTGGTGGTGGCGATTGAGGATCCGGCCATCGGCGACGCGACCTTGAAGCTGGACGGCGCGCTTCCGGGTAGAATGGAGCCGGGTGGAGAAATCGAGTTCGAAGGTGTCGCCCGGGCTTACACGAAGGACCCTTTCGTGGTAACGTTTGAAGTCGAGAAGGCAAAGGTGGTAGGTTGGACGGGAAAGAATGAAGTTCCGAGGAAAAGCACCGGCGACAAGAAGAGCGGCGGGGCAGGCAGCAAGTCGTAAATTCAATCGACAAGCGAGGTACGTGTGATCAGCTCAACTACAAAAAGCGTTGCCGCGGCGCTCATCGCTTTCGCGGCTTGCGGCTCTGGACAGGAAAAGAAAAAAGAATGGAAGGATCAGGCCGAGTATCAGCTCGTCGACGGCCTGAACAAGGAAGCCAATCCCACTACGCGGCTGGGCAGCCTGGACAAGTGGACCAAGGATTACGCCGCGACCGACTTCTCCGACCTTCGCCGCAAGGCGTACCTGATCACCTATCAGCAGCTCAACCGTCCCAAGGATGCCTTCACCGCGGCCGGCGAGATCCTGCAGAAGGACGATCCGAACGACATCGCCGCGCTCTCGGCCATCGTGGGTGGTATTTATCAGATGAACCCGCCCGCCGCGCCGGAGATGGACACCGCGGAGAAGACGTCTCAGTATATTCTCGGGAATCTGGACACAATCTACTCGCCGGCCAAGAAACCGGCGGGCCAGACCGACGAGCAATGGGCGCAGATCAAGCCGCAGATTAGAGCCTTCGCGCAGCGGACCATCGGCTACATCTACTTCACGCGCAAAGACGCGCCCAAGGCCGAAGTGGAGCTGACCAAGGCGCTGCAACTCGATCCGACCCAGGCGGTGGTTTCCAACTGGCTCGCCAGCATGCTGCTGGCGCAGCAGAAGGACAAGCCGGAAAAGCAACAGCTCGCGCTGTTCCAGTACGCGCGCGCCGCGTCCTACGATGGGCCCAACAGTCTGCCGGCCGCCAACCGGCAGCAAATCCTGGCGTTCTTCCAGAAAGCGTACGCCACCTATCACGGATCGCCCGAAGCCGCGGACAAGGTGATCGCTGTCGCCAAGACGGCCGCGCTGCCACCCGCGGATTTTCACATCGACAGTACTGCCGACATCGGTCTCGCCAAGATCAAAGCGGAAGAAGAGGCCGCCAAGGCCGATCCCATGCGCGCGCTATGGCGCACCATCAAAGGGGAGCTGACCGACAAGGGCGACGCGTATTTCGAGGCGAGCGTCAAAGACGCAGGCTTGCCCGGAGGCGCGAACGGAGTCAAGACCTTCAAGGGCAAGATCATCTCGATGACGCCCGCCAACCGGCCGAAGGAAATCGTGCTGGCAGTGGAAAAGGCCGACGTGGCCGACACCACACTCAAGTTCGAAGAGGCGCTGGCAGGCAAGATGGAACCCGGCGAGGAGATTGAATTCGAGGGCACCGCGAAGGCGTACACCAAAGAGCCGTTCATGCTGACCTTCGAAGTCGAGCCGGAAAAACTTGTCGGCTGGACCGGAAAGAACGCCGCTCCGGTGAAGAAAGCCGTTCCGAAGAAGAAGGCGAACTAGAGCCGGACCAGGGGTCCGGCGCAGGCCGGGAGGGCCGGGGGCCGTGGGCCTGGCCGGGGGCCTGCCCCACTACATCTTGTAACGCCCGAGATCCTCGTCATTGAGGTTCTCGAGCCATTTGCGCAGTTCCTCGTTGTTGCCGACCTCGGCCACCGCGGCCACGGTCTTCGAGGTCTTGAGCACGGTTTCCTCGACGTAGATGGGGCAGTCCAGGCGCAGGGCAATCGCCAGCGCGTCGCTCGGGCGCGAGTCCACCGAGATCATCTCCCCGTTGCGCTCCAGCCAGATCACCGCGTAAAACGTGTCCTCTTTGAGATCGCTCACCACGACTTTCTTTACACCCGTTTCGAGGCCAAACAGCAGGTTGCGGATCAGGTCGTGCGTCATGGGACGCGGCGTAGCGACTTTCTCGATTTCCAGCGCGATCGCGTTGGCTTCATACACGCCGACCCAGATGGGAAGGATGGCGGTGCCGTTTACGTCCTTCAGGACGACGATCGGCATGTTGGTCACGGGGTCCATCATCAGCCCCCGGATTTTCATCTCGACTTCCATACCTTCCTCCTTCCGGACTGATTTCAGTTTACACACTCCCCAGCCAGCGAATTCGGCCCCGCGCGCGTCACCCGCACCTCGACGTAGCGCCCCGCCAGATCCTCGTACGCTCCGGGGCGCAGGAAATTGAGCGTCTTGTTTTGCGAGGTCCGCCCGATCCACTGGCCGGTGGCCTGGTTGAACCCTTCGACCAGACATTCCTGCACGGAGTCCACGTACGCGCCGTTGCGCCGCACCTGGATGGCGCGCTGCCGCTCCTGCAAAATCGCCAGCCGGCGGGATTTTTCCTCCTCGGGGACCTGGTGGTCCAGCGCCAGCGCGGACGTGTTGGGCCGGCGCGAGTATTTGAAGCTGAAGATCGAGTCGTACTCGACTTCGTCGATCAATCCGAGCGTGGCCTCGAAGTCGGCCTCGGACTCGCCGGGAAAGCCGACGATGACGTCCGTGGTGATGGCGATGGGGCGCGTGGCGGCCTTCATCCAAGCGATGCGCCGCATGTATTCTTCCCGCGTGTACAGCCGCTGCATCGCGTCGAGCATCCTGGTCGAGCCGGATTGCACCGGAAGATGCACGTGATTGCACAGCGTGGAACTCTCGTCGATGGCATCGACGATGTCCTTGACGAAATCGCGCGGATGCGAGGTGGTGAATCGCACGCGGCGGATGCCGGGAACCTGACCAACGCCGCGCAGCAGCGTCGCGAAATCCCAGCCGGCGGGGGAAGGGTCCCGGTAGCTGTTGACGTTCTGGCCGAGCAACTGAATCTCGGTGTAGCCCGCTTCGGCAAGCTGCCGCGACTCGGCCAGCACGGACGCGCTGGTGCGGCTGCGCTCCGGCCCTCGCGTGAACGGCACCACGCAATAGGCGCAGGACTTGTCGCAGCCCTCGATGATGGTGATGTAGGCGCGGTGCGGATTGTCGCGGCGCGTGAGCGGCGTCTCGAACGTGTCCTCGGTGTCGAGACTCAGCCCGGTCACCCGGCGGTTGCCGGCCTCCAGTTGCACCAGCATCTCGGGCAGCCGGTTGTAGCTGGCCGAGCCGCACACCAGGCTCACGTGCGGCGCCTTCTCGAAAATCTTCTCGCCTTCCTGCTGCGCCACGCAGCCAAGCACGGCGAACTTCTTACCCCGGCCGTGCTCCTTCTTGAACTGCTGGAGGCGGCTGAAAACCTTCTGCTCCGCCTTGTCGCGGATGCTGCAAGTGTTGTAGAAGACCAGCTCGGCTTCCTCCGGCGTCGCCACCTGCGTGTACCCCTGGCCCAGCAGCGTGCCGGCGACTTTTTCCGAGTCGTGCGCGTTCATCTGGCAGCCGAAGGTTTCGAGGTAAAAGGTCTTCACTCGATTCATTGTAGCCGACCCGGAAGAAAATGCCGCCTTCGGCTCCTGTGACTTCCGAACCCGCCCTGCAACCTATTCAATCAAAATCACGTCCTACCTGATATGACGATGGCAGTGTAGATGCTGTCGCATAAATGAGGAAAACGTTATGTGCCAACGTAGCCTTTTGACAATCGCGGCGATAGGCGCCATCTCGGTGTCATTGAGCGCTCAGATCTCCCAGCGCAGGGCAGTCATGAGAGGAGGCGGCGACCCGGGTAGAGGCAAATGCACCATCGAAGTCGTCGTGGACGGCGCGGCTGAGGTTGAGGTTCGCGGCGACATGGCGACCCTCCGGAATCTCGCCGGGCGGCCGGCGCAATGGCGGCGGTTCGAATGCAACGGAGTCATGCCGTCCAATCCGGTGGAGTTCCGCTTCGCCGGAGTCGATGGCCGGGGACGGCAGGAACTGATTCGCGATCCCCGGAGGGGCGGCGCTGCTATCGTTCGAATCGAAGATCGCGACGGCGGATCGGAAGGGTATACCTTCGATCTTTTCTGGGGCGGCAACGGATATCCCGCACCTCAGACTCAATTTCCGGGCCAGGGCGAACGGCGCTATGAACGGGAGGGCGACCGCGATCAGGATTTCTATCATCGGGACCGCGAGGACTGGTTCCGCGGCGAAAACTGGCGCGACCGCTTCTTCGAGCGGGTGAGGGAGGATATCGAGCACGTTCAGTCCGTGACCTTTCCGGCCAGTAACGACCAATACAGATTGGCCAGAACGAAGCAGGAGCTGAATGAATTGCAGAACGGGATGGCATCCGGCCGGTACAACCAACGTGATCTTGACGATGTGATCGCGGCGCTGGCGAGGGTGGTGCAGGACAACCGTCTGGGCTACCGCGAGCGGGAAATCCTCACGGACGATTTGAACCGCCTCCGTGACTTTCGCGCACGGCGGCGGTAGTGATCTGATCCGCGAATCGCCGCCTAAGGTCTTCGCCGTATTGCGCCCGCGCGGTATTCCGCTTAGGCTGGAATCGTGAAGTACTATCTTTTCGCCACGCTGGCGGGCGGGCTAACGCTCGCACAGTCTACTACAACGATGTACACGACTGACGTCAACGGCCACCGCGTCGAGGCGTCGTCGGCAACCAGGAACGATGGCGCCCATACCGAACTCAGCCGCTCCGCCAACGGACGCGTCGTACCGCTCGAGCAGATCGATGAGCGCGTGGTGAGCGAAGGTCCGGACGGCAAGGTCACCGAGCGAATCGCTCGCAAGTACGATCCCAACGGGCAGCTCCAGGGCACGGAAAGAGTCTTGAGGCGGGAACAAAAGCGCCCCGACGGCAGCTCCACCGTGCGCGCCACCACGTATCGGAGCGACGTGAACGGGCAGATGCAGGAAGCCGAGCGC
>JBGPLI010000134.1:0-16515 GCA_041486445.1 Bryobacteraceae bacterium | reverse complement strand
TGCCCAGGCCCGAGAACGCGTCGGGAGGACCACGCTCTCCTCATCGTTCCGATGAGTTCCGGCCGGCTATTCCTTGACCGGGTTGCTCGCCAGCAGAGCCCGTCTCCGCTTCACCGGCACGCACAGATTACCATGCACTTCTCCGAGGCCAAGGCCAAACACGACATTTCTACTTTGCCGGGAAGACGACATTTCTACTTTGCCTTGACACTGTCGGCGGGTGCCTCGACACCGCGCGCTGAAAGACTTATAATGCGCCAAGAACCTGAGGAGGACGGACCATGCCTAATAAAGTCACCGACACTCACGCTCCCTACAAGCTGATCGGCAAGGATTACGCCACTCCCGACCTGTACGCGAAGGTCACCGGGCGCGCCAGGTACGCCGAGGATTTTCGTGCCGACGGCATGCTGTTCGCCAAGCTCCTGCTGAGCCCCCTGCCGCACGCTCGCGTCAAGCGCATCGATGCCAGCGCCGCGCTGGCGATGCCCGGCGTCAAGGCGATCCTCACGCAGGACGATCTGCCCGCTCCCGCCGCCTACATCACCGACGATGGCCAGGTGGTTCAGCCCAATCCGAAAGCGGAGCGCGGACTCACCAACGAGCCTCTCTATCAGGGCGAGCCGATTCTGGCCGTGGCCGCGGTCGACGAGCTCATCGCCGCCGAGGCCATCGAAAAAATTCGAGTCGACCTCGAACGCCTGCCCTTCGTCGTCGATCCCCTGGAGAGCCTGCGGCCCGGCGGCGCCAACGCCAGAACCGAGGGCAACGTGTGGATGCGCCCCGCCCCGCGTCCCGCGCCGCCCGGTGGCCGTCCGCCCGCCCCGCCGCAACCTGAAGTCCACGAGCTGAAATGGACCGAGGCCGAATTCGCCGACGCCAAACAGGGCCGCTTGCCCATGGGAAAGGCGACCGACGAATGGAGTTTCGGCGATCTCGAGGCCGGTTTCAGAAATGCCGCTCTGATCCTGGATGAGACCTTTGTCACGCCCAACACCAGCCACCAGTGCCTGGAGACGCGCAGCTCGATGGCTTACTGGCAGAACGGCAAGGTGTACGTACACTGCTCCACCCAGAGCACGGCCCAAACCGTGCCCGGAGTCGCGCGCTGGCTCGGCCTCGACCCGAGCAACGTCGTGGTCATCAGCGAATACACCGGAGGCGGATTCGGAAGCAAGGTCACCAGCGGCATCTCGCTCATCATCCCCGCCCTGCTTTCGAAGAAAGTGAACGCCCCGGTGATGATGCGCCTCACGCGCGAGGAGGAGCACTACATCGGCCGTGCGCGTCCCAGCCTGCACGGCAGGCTCAAAGCCGGATTCACCAAGGAAGGCAAGCTCACCGCGCTCGACATGTTCGTGGTCTGCGACAACGGCCCCTACGATCCGGTCAACGACGCCAACAACTCGGGCCGCATCGTGTCGCTGCTCTACCAGCCGGGCGCGATGCGCTGGCGCGGGGTGACGGTCCTGACCAACACGCCTCCGCGCAGCGCCCAGAGCCAGCCCGGCGGCATGCAGGGCGTGCTGCTGATGGAACCCCTGATGGCCAAGGCCGCGCGCAAACTGGGCGTCGATCAGGTGGCCATCCGCAGACTCAACGCCCCCCAGGGCAAGGCTCCCATCGGGGGCGCCGTCAAGGGCAAGCGCGACCACGTCACAAGCGCCTTCGTCCCGGAAGCGCTCGATCGCGGAGCGGAGCTGTTCCGGTGGAATGAGCGGAAGGCGCAACCCAAGCGGGTCGGCACGAAAGCACGCGGCGTCGGTGTCGCGATCAGCGCGTACTCGGCCGGCACCATCGGATTCGACGGGCTGTTCGTGATCAAGCCCGATGGCCGCATCTACATCCAGTCCGGCATCGGCAATCTCGGGACCGAGTCCGTGATCGACGTTCACCGCGTCGTCGCCGAGCTGCTCGGCGTGCCGTGGGACAAGTGCGAAATCACCTGGGGCAATACCGCGAAGAACCTGCCCTGGAGCTGCCCCTCCGGCGGCAGCCAGACCATTCACGCGATGACGCGCGCGGCCCATGCCGTCACGATGGACGCCAAGCGGAAGCTGCAACAGATCGCGGCCATGGATCTCGGCGGCAAGCCCGAAGACTACGAAGTCGCCAACGAGCGCGTTTTCCGCAAGGGCGGCGGCTCCGGCATGAGCCTCGCGCAGGCCGCGCAGCGAGCCATCAAGCTCGGCGGCGTCTACGACGGCCACGAACTTCCCAAGGAGATCAACAAATTCACGGTGGCCTCGGCCACGGCCCTCGCCGGGCAGGGCCTGCTGGCGGTGGCCAAGGACAAGTACCCGCGCGACGGCCTGACGAATTCCTACGTCGCCGGCTTTGCCGAAGTGGAGATCGATCTTGAAACCGGCCGGTACCGCATTGTGGATTATCTGGCCATCGCCGACGTCGGCATCGTGATCCACCCGCGCGCTTTCGGTGGCCAGGTTCTCGGCCGGTCCATGCTGGGCATTGGGCACGCGCTCGGCCAGAAGTGGGTATACGATCAGCACTACGGCCTGCCTCTGGCCAAGCGGTTTCACTACAACAAGCCGCCCACGATTCTGGATATCCCGGCGAAGATGCAATGGGAAGCGGTGGGCATTCCCGATCCGGAAACACCGGTCGGAGCGCGCGGAATCGGCGAGCCTCCGGTCGGCGCCGGCTGCGCCTCGGTGTTGAACGCGCTTTCCGACGCTCTGGGAGACGAGATCTTCCGCCGCGCGCCTGTCACCGCCGACGTGATTCTGGCTTCGCTCGAAGCCGGCAGACCCGCGCAGGACCCCCTGCGGGCCCACATCTAGTGGGCTGTAGGTGCGAATCCCGCGAGCGATGACCAAGTGGTCGCTACTTCAGCGCCGCTTTACTCGCAAAATCCAGCACAAACGACGGGAAGATCCCCAGCAGCACCGTCCCCACAGCCGAGCCGTAGACCGCAATCTTCATCGCGGCGCCGACCGGCGGAAGGTGATCCACAGACTCGCCCGGCTCACGCATGTACATCACTACCAGGATGCGCAGGTAGTAGTAAGCGGCCACCGCGCTGTTCAGTAATCCGAGCACGGTCAGCCACACCAGATCCGCATCCAGCGCCGCTTTAAAGATGTAGAACTTTCCGAAGAAGCCGCCCGTGAGCGGAACGCCGATCAGGCTCAGCAGAAAGATGGTCAGCATGGCGGCCATGGCCGGCTGCCGCTGGGCCAGGCCGGCGAAATCCTCGATGTTCACGTATTTTTCGCCCTTGCGCGCGAACTCCGTCACCACCGCGAAGGCGCCGAGGTTGGTGAAAGCGTACGCGGCCAGATAGAACATGGCGGCCGCTGCGCCAACGCCAGAATGTGCGGTCACCGCCACCAGCACGTAGCCGGCGTGAGCGATGGAGCTGTATGCCAGCATGCGCTTGATATTGGACTGCTGCAAAGCGGCGAAGTTGCCGACAATCATCGTCGCCAGCGCGCAAACCCACAGGAACGGCGCCCAGCGGTCCGAAATCGGGCCGAAGGCGGTCAGGAACACGCGCAGCAGGATCGCGAATGCGGCCGCCTTGGGGCCCACGGAAAGAAACGCCGCCACCGGGGCCGGCGCGCCCTGGTAAACGTCGGGAGCCCAGATCTGGAACGGCGCCGCGGAAATCTTGAATCCGAAACCGACGAACATGAGCGCCGCGGCCACGCCGACAATCGTGATCGAAGGTGCGCCTCCCGTCACCAGAACCCGGCGGATTTCCACCAGGTTTGTGCTCCCGGTCATCCCGTAGATCCACGCGATGCCGTAGAGCAGGAACGCCGTCGCGAACGAACCCAGCAGGAAGTACTTGAGCGCCGATTCGTTGTTGCGCGGATCGTCGCGCAGATAGCCGGCCAGAACGTAGGAAGCGATGGAAGAGATCTCCAGGCCGATGAAGATCATGATCAGCTCGTTCGCGGTCGCCATCACGCACTGGCCCACGATGCTGAACAGGATCAACGCGTAATATTCGCCGCCGGTCGAGCGCTCGCGGCTGAGGTAATCGGTCGAGCTGAACACGGCCACCAGACCAACGCCGATCACCAGCACACGGAAAAAAGTCGCGAAGCCATCGACGATCAGCATGTTCGAAAATGCGGCGCCGGGATCGGAGTTCGCCGCGATCGCCCCCACCAGCGCGGCGGCCAGGCCGGCGATCGAGAGCGGGCCGAACATGCGCTTCTGGCGTTCGCTGACCACCGCTTCCAGAAACATGATCAGCGTCGCCACAAGGGTCAGGATCATCTCGGGCAGAATGCGGAAGTACTCCGGGCCGGTGGGGAGGAAATTAGCGGGCATCGGAGACCTCCGCTACCGGCGCCGACGGGATGGCGACCCGCTCTACTCTGAGCGGCCCCGTCTGTTCTAGGATCCGTGCATTCTGCGCGCTGATGGCGGGCATGAAGCTCTGGGTGAAGGTCCCCATCCAGAACATCAGGACGAGCAGCGGAAGAATCGCCGCCCATTCGCGCGCCGTCAGATCGTACATGTGATGGCTGAGCGGCTCGGAGGCTTTTCCGTAAAACGCGCGCTGATACAGCCACAGCATGTAGCACGCCGACAGGATGACGCCGATGGCCGCGAACACCGTCCAGGAAAAGTGGACTTGCGAAGTCCCTTGCAGCACCAGGTACTCGCCGACGAAATTGTTCAGCGTAGGCAAACCGATGGAGGCGAGCGTGGTGATCAGGAACACCGCGGACAGATTCGGCGCGGGCGTCGCCACGCCGCCGTAGGCCGCGATCTCGAGCGAGTGACGCCGCTCGTAGAGATAGCCGACCAGCATGAACAGAGCGCCCGTCGAGACGCCGTGATTGAGCATCTGGTAAACCGCGCCGTCCAGCCCCTGCTGCGTGAAGGAAAAAATTCCGAGCACGACGAATCCCAGGTGACTCACCGAAGAGTACGCCACCAGCTTCTTCATGTTGGGCTGCACCATCGCCACCAGAGCGCCGTAGAGGATGCCTGTGATCGCCAGTCCCGCCACCCAGGGCGCTGCGTCGCGCGAGGCGGCGGGAAATAGAGGCAGGCAGTAGCGGACCAGCCCGTAGGTGCCCATCTTCAGCATCACGCTGGCCAGCATCACCGACCCCGCAGTGGGAGCTTCGACGTGCGCGTCCGGAAGCCAGGTGTGCAGAGGGAACAGCGGAACTTTGACGGCGAAGGACAAGAAGAATGCCAGGAACAGCAGCAACTGCGCTTGCGGATCGAGCTCCAGCCGGCCGGTCTGCAATTGGCTCAGAATCTCCACGTAGTCGAAGGAGCCCGATTTGTTGTAGAGATAAATAATCGCCGCCAGCATCAGCACCGATCCGGCCATCGTGTACAGGAAGAACTTGACCGCGGCGTAGATGCGCCGCTCGTGCCCCCAGATTCCAACCAGGAAATACATCGGCACCAGCGAAATTTCCCAAAACACGTAAAACAGAAACAGGTCGACCGCGACGAACACGCCCATCAAGCCGAACTCGAGCAGGATCAGCAGGGCGTAGAATTCCTTCACGCGGTGGTCGATATATTTCCAGGACACCAGCACGGCAATGGGCGTGAGCAGCGTCGACAGCAGCACCAGCCACAGGCTCAGCCCGTCCAGGCCCACGTGGTAGCGAATCGGCGGATAGGTGATCCAGGGAGCGTTGGTAGTGAATGTGTACCCCGAAGGGCTCGCGAACCAGTACGGTATCAGCAATCCGAGCGACACCACGAAAATCACTAGAGAGATGATGAGCGCGGTCATGCGCGTCGCGGCGGTGTTCTCTTTCGGCGCAAACAAGAGAACCACAAAGCCGAGCAAGGGCAGGAACAGGACGACGTCGAGCAGCGTCATCGCGCCCCTCCCATCATGCCAATCGCGACGATGACCAGGATCGATCCGGCGACCACCCACGCCGCGTAGTTTCGTATGAATCCGGACTGCGCGAACTTGAGCACGCCCCCGATCTGGCGCGCCTCTTTCCCGATCCCGTTCACGACGCCGTCGATCAGGCCCGAGTCAACCGTTCGCCAGAGCAGCGTTCGCGAGCCGTCCACCGTCGGACGGATCACCGTCGCATCGTAGAATTCGTCGACGAAATACTTGTTGTAAATCGGCGTGTAGAGCCACTCGAATGCGCCGGCGACGGAATCCGCCAGGCCGGGTTTCGCCACATAGAACAAGTAGGCGAGCGCGATTCCACCGAGACCAGCCGCGACGGAAACGTACATCAGCCACTCGTTGCCGCCCTCGTCGGGCAGCGGGAACATCGGCTCCAGGAATTTTGGAACGTTGATGTAGCCTCCCGCCAAGCTCCCCGCAGCGAGAACCACCAGCGGCCCCCACATCACCATCGGAGACTCGTGCGGGTGATGATGGCCGCGATACTCGCCGAAGAAACACAGGAACAGCGCGCGGAAAACATAGAAAGCGGTCATGCCCGCGGTGAACACTCCCACCCAGTACATCCACGGCGCGTGCTGGTAGGCGGCGGCGAGGATCGCGTCCTTGCTATGGAACCCCGAGAACGGAGGCACGCCCGCGATCGCCACGCCCGCGCACATCAGCGTCCAGAAAGTGATGGGAGTGTGCTTGCGGAGACCGCCCATCTGCCGGAGATCCTGCTCGCCTGAAAGCGCGTGGATCACGCTGCCGGCGCCCAGGAACAGCAGCGCCTTGAAGAAGGCGTGCGTCATCAGATGGAAGATGCCCGCCGAAAACGCCCCTGTGCCGACGCCCACGAACATGTAGCCCAATTGCGAAACCGTCGAGTAGGCAAAGACCTTCTTGAAGTCGTACTGCGCAAGACCGATGGTGGCCGCGAAAAATGCCGTGGTCAGCCCGACGATCGCCACGATATCGAGCGCGTAGGTGGAATGCAGAAACAGCGGCGCCGCGCGCGCGATCATGTAAACGCCCGCTGTGACCATGGTGGCGGCGTGGATCAGCGCGCTGACCGGGGTTGGGCCGGCCATCGCGTCCGGCAGCCAGACGTACAGCGGAATCTGCGCGGATTTTCCGGTGGCGCCCATCAGCAGCAGCAGCGAGATGCCTGTGAACAAGCCCGCTGCCGCTTCCACCGGCATGTTGTTCACCTTGCCGAACACCGTAGCGAAATCGAGCGATCCGAAATTCTTCGCGATCAGGAACACCGCCAGCGAGAAGCCGAAGTCGCCGATGCGATTCACGATGAACGCCTTGTTGCCCGCGTCAGTGGCGAATTTTTCGAGAAAATAGAATCCGATCAGCAGGTAGCTGCACAGCCCCACTCCCTCCCATCCGACGAACATGAGTAGGAAGTTCGCGCCCAGAACCAGCACCAGCATAAAAAACATGAACAAGTTCAGGTACGCGAAGAAGCGGTAATAACCTCCCTCGTGGGCCATGTAGCCGACCGCATACACGTGAATAAGGAAGCCGACGCCGGTGACGATCATCAGCATCACAGCGGTCAGGCGGTCCATCGCGAAGTCGATGCTGATGTTGAGCGCGCCTGACTGGATCCAGGTGAAGTAGTGCTCCGTATAGTCGGTCTGAAACGCGGCGACCGTCTTCAGCACCCACAGGAACGACAGCAGCACCGAACCGCACGCGATCGCGCTCACGGCGTTCTTCGACAATCGCCGCCCGAACAGACCGTTCAGCGCGAAGCCCGCCAGCGGAAGAATAGGAATGAGCCAAAGTTGCATCGTTTAGTTCTTGAGCGAGCTGATTTCGTCGATTTCGAGCGTCTGGCGATTCTTGAAAACCGTCAGGATGATGGCCAGGCCCACCGCGGCCTCGGCCGCCGCCACCACCATCACGAAGAAGCTGAAAATGTGCCCGTCCACCTGCTTCAGCTTGTAAGAGAACGTCACGAAGCTGAGGTTCACCGCGTTGAGCATCAGCTCAATGGACATGAAGACGGTGATGATGTTGCGGCGGTACAGAAATCCGGCCACGCCCAGGCTGAACAGGATCGCGCTGAGCGCCAGGTACCAGGAAATCGGCACGCTTTGCGGGAGGGGCGGCATCAGTCGACCTCCTTCCGTGCCAGCACGATCGCGCCGAGGATCGCGATCAGGATCAAAATACTGACGACTTCGAACGGAAGCAGATAAGTGGTGAACAGGAGCCGGCCCACGTCGATAGCTTTCCCCTGCGTGAATCCGCCGAAGCTGACGCTCTCGCTGACTGGCAGCACGCTCTGCACCACGTATCCGAGCAGCGCGAGGAAAGCGGCCAGCAGCGGCACGCCGAAGTATTTCACCCAGGGCCGCTGGCGCGGCTTGCGCTCCGCACCGGCGTTGAGCAGCATGATGACGAAAATGAACAGCACCATGATCGCGCCGGCGTAAACGATCAGTTGCGCCGCGGCGATGAACTCCCCGCCGAGCAGGAGGTACAGCGCCGCCAGAGCGCCCATCACGCCCACCAGGGACAGCGCGCTCGAGATCGGATGAGTCTGCAGCACCAGGTTGACCGCGCAAATCACAGCCACCGCCGTGAAGATCAGAAACAGGATCGCATCCATATCGTTTTATTTCGACGTAAGCGCCACCATCAGGCCGGTGACCATCAGATTCGCCACGGCGATCGGAAACATGAACGTCCAGGCGAACTTCATCAACTGGTCGTAGCGGAAACGTGGCAGCGTGGCGCGCACCCAGATATACAGGAACAGGATCGCGCCCACTTTCGCCGCGAACCAGAACAGCGGAAGCAGAATAGTCGCGGCAATCGGCACCAGAAACACGCCGGCGATTCCCAGAAACACCACGCCTGCCACCGGCAGCGTGATCCGGTCGAAGGGCCGCGCCGGATTGAGCCCGTGATAGAGACACGTCAGGCCGCCGACGATAAACATCAGTGAGGGCACGAACCGCGAACCGTATTCGGCCGGAAACAGCGGCTGCCAGCCGCCCAGGAACAGGATCGTCGCCACGCAGGAGACAGTCACCATGTTGGCGTACTCGGCCATGAAAAACGCCGCGAACTTCATGCTGGAGTACTCGACGTGGAAGCCGGCCACCAGCTCGTTTTCGGCCTCCGGCAGATCGAACGGAACGCGGTTGGTCTCGGCGAACGCGGCGACCATGAACAGCAGGAAGCTGACGATCTGCGGAAACGGGCCTTGAAAAATGCTCCAGCGCGGAATCAAGCCCAGGTAGTAACCACTCTGCGCGTTCACCAATTCGCGGAAACTGAGCGTGTTGAGCAACAGCAGCGGCGCGGCCAGCGCTATGGCCATCGGAAGTTCGTAACTGATCATCTGCGCCGAGCTGCGCAGTCCGCCCAGCAGCGCGTACTTGTTGTTGGACGCCCAGCCCGCCAGGGCGACCCCGTACACGCCCATCCCCGACAGGCCCAACACGAGCAACACGCCGATATTCAGATCGGTCAACTGCATGGCCGTATGGATGGGACCGATGTCGATCTCGGTTCCGAAGGGAATCACCGAAATCGAAATGAGAGCGAAGAAAACGGCGATGAACGGCGCCAGCAGATAGAAGACCTTATTCACGTGGGAAGGCAGCATGTCTTCCTTGGTCAGGAGCTTGATGACGTCGGCCAGCGGCTGCAAAAGTCCGTGCGGGCCGACGCGCCGCGGGCCCACGCGAAGCTGGATGTGCGCGATCACCTTGCGCTCGATCCACTGCAAATAAGCGAGCGTTGTAAGCAGCACGAAGGCGACAACGGCGGCCTTGATTAGCGAGAGCAGGAAAAAGTTCATGTTCGGGAAGTGACCAGTGGCCGGTGGCCAGTGGCCAGCTTTTCTATGGACCTCGATAGTCCGTTGATAAGCCGCCCCACTTCGGAAGCACCTTCGGTGAAGTGATCCAGTTGTCCCTCCTTGAGGTATCCCAGTCTTTGGGCCAGGATCATTTGCGTCTCGATTTCGCTCAATGAGCCGTGCGCGATCGAAAGGTAGTGTACGAAGTCCTTACTGCTTCGACTCTGTCCTTCGGCGATGTTCGAAGGCACGGAAACCGCCGCACGCCGCAACTGGCCAGTAAGCGCATAAAGTTCGTCCTTCGGAAACCCCTTCGTGATCTTGTAAACTTCTTCCACCAGGTCCATTGCCTTTTGCCAAGCTACCAATTCGCTGTATTGCTTGACTGTCACTGGCCACCGGCCACTGGCCACCGGCCACTATAAAGAGCTCCGGGGGCTTCCATTACGGAATTCAGGATCTTCGAATACCGCGAGAGCGATCCAGAAGTAAAGAGCGTGTCGCCCGCTGACTGGATCAACCCCGGCAGGGCCGCAGGCCTTGCTGGCCACTGACCACTGGCCACCGGCCACTGAATTCCCATCTCCTTCGCGATCAGACCGAAGATTTCCAGGTCGGTCTTCGTGCCCATCACCTTGACTGCCTGCTTCAGTTTCTGCACCTCGCCGCAGACGTTCGTTACAGTCCCGTTCTTTTCGTAGGCCGATGCCGCGGGCAGCACGATATCGGCGCGCCGCGCGGTCTCGGTCAGGAACAGGTCCTGCACCACTACGAATGCGCCCGCCGCCGCCAGGCTCGCCGACTTCAGCGGATTCGCGCCCACCACCCACAGCACGTCGAGGTCGGACGCGGCCAGCATCTGCTCGCGGGACATCCCACCGGATTGCGGGATAAGCCCCATATCGAACGCGCCGCGCGAGTTTGAATAATCGACCAGGCAGACGTACTTGACCGGAATCCCGAGCGAGTCGCCAAAGCCGACCAGCTTGCGGAGCGATTCGCCCTGAATCGCGTCGCCAAAAACGATCACCAGGTCTTCATGACGCTTCAGTTGATCACGCAGCGATTCGACTCCCGCCAGTTCCCCGCCCTTCTGAACCCGGACACTCGCTGCCGCTTGTTGGTCCTCGCGCACCGGTCCCGTCGTCACGGTGTAAACGTGCGCGGCGTGATGGCGAACGTTGGCGCGCACCTGAAACGCCAGCAGCGGATGCTGCTGCGATAGGTCGGCCCCTACAATCAGCACGGCCTTCGCCGTGTACAGATCCCCGGTGGTCGCCAGCGCCTCGTTGCGCCCCGAGAGCGCGTCGAAGAACGTCGCCAGATCGCCGGTGCGATGGTGGTCGATGTGCCCGGTCTTCAGCCCTTCGCGGGCGAATCTCGCCAGGAAAAGATTCTCTTCATTCGTCGTGTGGTTGGAGCCGATCACGCCGCACTTAGCGCCTGTCGCGAACCCCTCCGCGATCGTTCCCAGCGCCCTGGACCAGGACACCGGCTCGAACCGGTCCCCCACGCGTTGCATGGGGCTTTGCAGCCGCTCCGGATGCTCGACGAAGTCGAACCCGTAGCGGCCCTTGATGCACAGGAATTCGCCGTTGATCCCGCTCCGGTCGCGATTGTTGCCCCGGATGATCTTGTCGTTGCGCACGCCGAGCGTAGTTCGGCAGCCATCGGCGCAATGCGTGCAGATAGTGCCGGCGTGGCGCATCTCCCACGGCCTGGTCTGATAGCGGTAGGTGCCGCTGGTGAGCGCGCCCACCGGGCAAATGTCGATGCAAGCGCCGCACTCGTCGCACTCCAGGTGATCGTGGAAGTTCGGAATGATCTCGGAACCGACGCCGCGTGCCGCCACGCCCAGCGCGTTGACGCCCATCCCTTCATTGCAGATCCGTACGCAGCGATAACACAGGATGCAGCGCGGCGCGTCGAAATACACCACCGGGGACCACTGCTGCTCGTCGGTGTGGACCTTGCGCTCGACGAACCGGCTCTCGCCCGCGCCGTAGCGGAACACCATGTCCTGGAGCTCGCACTCGCCGCCCTTGTCGCACACCGGACAATCCAGCGGATGATTGGTCAGCAGGAATTCGAGCGTACCCTTGCGCGCGCCCGCCACCGTCGCAGAGTCGGTGTGCACCACCATCCCCTCGGCCACCGGAAGCGTGCAGCCGACTTGCAGCTTCGGCGTCTTCTCTACTTCGACGAGACACATCCGGCAGGCCGCTTGCAGCGTCAGGCCCTCGTAGTAACAGAACGAGGGAATCTCGATGCCGGCCTGACGCGCGGCCTCGATCAGCAACGTTCCTTTTTCGGTTTCGACGCCCTTGCCGTCGATTGTGAGCTTGACCAGTTCCGCCATCGTTTAAACCATCACCATCTCAGGCTTCAAATGTTTCTCGAAATCCTCGGCGAATTTTTCCACGATCGAAATCGTCGGCAGAGCCGCCGCGTCGCCCAGCGCGCAGAACGTCCTGCCCAGCATGTTTTTCGACAGCTCGCCCAGCAGCGCGACATCCTCGCGCTGTCCGTGCCCTTCCACCATGCGCGTCAAAATCTTTTTCAACCAGGTGGTGCCCTCGCGGCAGGGGATGCACCAGCCGCAGCTTTCGTGCGCGTAGAACCGCATGATGCGCAGTCCCAGCCGGACCATGTCCGTGGTTTCGTCCATCACCACCATGCCGCCCGAGCCGAGCATGCTCCCGACCTTGGCCAGCGTGTCGTAATCCATCGGAATGTCGCATTCCGAGGCCTTCAGGATCGGGCATGACGAACCGCCGGGGATCACGGCTTTCAGCTTCCGTCCGCCGGGAATTCCGCCCGCGACCTCATAGATCGACTTCAGCATCGGATAGCCCAACGGCAGCTCATAAACACCGGGCCTGTTCACGTGGCCCGAGATGCACACCAGCCGCGTGCCGCCGGCTTTCGGCACGCCGAGCGCGGCAAACGCGGCGCCGCCGCTGCGAATAATCTCCGGCACGGCGCTGAACGTCTCCACATTATTGAGCAGCGTCGGGAAGCCCCAGGCGCCAGCGACGGCCGGAAACGGAGGCTTCATGCGCGGGATGCCGCGCTTGCCTTCGATCGAATCGAGTAACGCGGTTTCCTCGCCGCATTCGTATGCGCCGGCGCCGGAGTGCGTGTACAGGTCGAAATCGAAACCGGTGCCTGCGACGTTCTTGCCGAGGTACCCCTTCGCGTACGCCTCCGCAATGGCGCGATCTACGATCTCGATCAGGTAGCGGTACTCGCCGCGAATGTAAATGTAGCCGGCGTGCGCATCCACCGCCAGCGCCGCGATGAGGATGCCCTCGATCATCTGGTGCGGATCGTACTCCATCAGCAGACGGTCCTTGCAGGTGCCAGGCTCGCTCTCATCGGCGTTGACGATGATGTATTTCGGATGGGGCGACGTGCGCGGTACGAAGCTCCACTTGAGACCGGTGGGGAATCCGGCGCCTCCGCGGCCGCGCAGCGCGGAAGTTTTGACCTCCTCGACGATCTGCTCCGGCTTCATCTCGCGCGCCTTGCGAAACGCCTGGTAACCGTCCGTCGCCAGGTAGGTGTCGAGCGACGCCGAGTTCAACATGCCGAAGCGCTTGCTCACAACGCGGGTTTCGAGCGGGCTGGGTTCGTTGTAGAGCATGATCCTTAGTGTTTGCTCCGCAGCCCTTCGATCAACTGGTCGAGCTTTTCCGGCGTCACGAAATGGTGGAAGTCGTAGTTGATCTCCACCGCCGGCGCCCAGGAACACGCGCCCATGCATTCGACTTCTTCGAGCGAAAACTGCCCGTCCGGCGTCACCTCTTTATGTCCAATCCCCAGTTTCTTCTTGGCGTGCTCGTACAGCTCCTCGCCGCCGGTGAGCAGACAACTGATATTGGTGCACACCTGCACGTGATATTTCCCGCTCGGCTTGCGGTGAAGCATCGAATAATAGCCGACCACCTCGTCCACCTGCAAGGGCGTCACCTTGCAGCGTCGCGCGACTTCCTCCACCAGCTCGCGGGTGACCGCGCCCACCTCGTCCTGCGCGTAGATCAGCATCGGAATCACGGCGGAGCGCTCGCGTCCCGGCGGGTAAATGGAAAGCATCTTCGCGAATCGTTCTTCGAGTTGCGGCGAGAAGGTCATTTCAGCGGTCCGTGTCTCCCAGCACGAAATCCATGCTGCCGAGCGAAGCGATCGAATCGGCGATCAGCGTGCCCACCAGCATTTTCGGCAGAGCCTGGAGGTTGCCGAAGCTGGGCGTGCGCATGTGCACGCGATAGGGCTTCGACGTTCCATCGCTCACAATGTAGTAGCCGATCTCGCCGCGCGGCGCTTCGATGCACTGGTACACCTCGCCGGCGGGAACGCGGAATCCCTCGGTCACGATCTTGAAGTGATAGATGAGCGCTTCCATCTGCGTCTTCATCTTTTCGCGGTCCGGCAGCACCACGTGCGGCGCGTCGGCCTGCCAGGGGCCCTCGGGCATGCCCTCCAGCGCCTGGGTGATGATACGGGCGCTCTCGCGCATCTCTTGCAGGCGCACTCGGTACCGCGCGTAAACGTCGTTTTCAGCGCGCGTCGCGACCTTGAAGTCGAACTTGTCGTAACTCGAATAGGGCTCGGATTTCCGGATGTCCCATGCCAGGCCGGCGGCGCGGATCATCGGGCCGGTCACACCCAGGTCGAGCATGTCTTCGAGCGGAATGAACCCCACGCCCTGCGTCCGGTGCATCCAGATCGGGTTGGAATCGAGCAGCTCCTCGTACTCATCCACCTTGCTCGGAAAGGCGCGGATGAATTTGCCGACGGCCTGCTGCCATCCGCGCGGCGCTTCGAGCGCCAGCCCGCCGATGCGGATGTAGCTGGTCATCATCCGCTGGCCGGAGAACATCTCGAGAATGCGCAGGATGTCTTCTCGTTCGCGGAAGCAGTAGAAGAACACGCTCATCGCGCCGATGTCGAGCGCGTGCGTGCCCAGCCACACCAGATGGCTGTTGAGCCGCGAGAACTCCGTCATCATGACGCGCATCCATTGCGCGCGCGGCGGAATCTCGATCTGGAGCAGCTTTTCGACCGTCAGCGCGTACACCAGGTTGTTTGAAAGGTTCGCCAGGTAATCGACGCGATCGGTCAGCGTCACTACCTGCTGCCAAGTCTTCTGCTCGCACTCCTTTTCGATGCCGGTGTGGAGAAAGCCGATATCCGGCTCGGCGCTGACGATGGTCTCGCCTTCGAGTTCGAGCACGATGCGCAGGACCCCGTGTGTAGAGGGGTGCTGCGGCCCCATGTTCAGCGTCATGCGCCGCGGCGCGGCCGGAGTCGCCGGAGTTTCCTCGACGGCCGGGATGGTTGCGGTGTGATCTTCGAAGGACTTCTTCATGCTCTACTCGTTCGAGTAACTGTACTTGTAGCCGTGCACCGGATAGTCCTTGCGCAGCGGGTGGCCTTCCCAGTCGATCGGCATCAGGATGCGTTGCAGATTCGGATGACTGCGGAAGACGATGCCGAACATGTCGAACAGTTCGCGCTCGTACCAGTCGGCGCCGCGCCACACGCTGGTGACCGAGTCGATTTCGGGACTAGCTCCGCCCAGGCGGCACTTCACGCGAAGCCGCTGGTTGCGTTCGAGCGAATGCAGATTATAGACGACTTCGAAGCGCGGTTCGGCCGGATGCCAGTCGACCGCGGTGACCGCGCTGAGGCGAACGAATTTCTCCTGGTCCTTGAGATAGCGGCACAGACTGGCGATCTTCGCCGCGTCGGCGACGCAGGTGCTTTCGCCGTATGCCTGGTGCGTCTCGAGAATCGCTTCGTGGGTCAAGGTCTCGGCTCCTTGGTTTGAGACCAATCGAGCGCACCCTTCTTCCACACGTAGACGTAGCCGACCAGAATCAGGGCCACGAACAGGAGCATCTCCACGAAGCCGAACATCTTCAGCTCGCGAAACACCACGGCCCAGGGATACAGGAACACGGCTTCGATATCGAACAGGATGAAAATCATCCCCACCAGGTAGAACTTCACGCTGAAGCGCTCCCGGGCCGAGCCAGTGGGCGCGATGCCGCATTCATACGGCGTGTCCTTCTGCGGGCTGCGGGCGCGCTTGCCGAGCGCCGAAGAGGCGATGATCAGGCCCGCGGCGACGGCCGCTGCGATCGCTACTTGCAGCAGGACAGGGAAGTACAGTTGCGGGTAGTTTTCCGGCATGGGTTGGGGTCAGGCTGTAACCTTTGAATATAATGATCGAGGGAGCGGAGTGTCAAACCGGTCCGATGGAAAGCGCAGAAACAAAAACGATCGAAGTTGTTGTAAATGGCGAGCCCAAGCGCGTTCCCGAAGGTCTGGACTTGGCGCGCCTGCTGGCCTGGCTGGCCATCGATCCCTCAAGGGTGGCCGTGGAATTGAACCGCAAAATCGTGCGGAAGACGGAATGGAACACGGCGATAGTGGGCGGCGGTGCCGAGATCGAGATCGTGTGGTTCGTCGGGGGAGGATGAAACGTCCACCCAGAGGGTCGATTGGGAAGAGATCGCCCCTTCGCAGTCCTTGCCCGCCGGATTCGTGCTGGGGGTCAAAATCATTTTACTGCCGGCCGAGGGCGCCTCCTTACCGCTTGCTAGCGCGCGCGGCTCGGAATTGTTGATTCTGAAGCGCTACCGCGAGGGAGCGGTTGTCAAAACTTACGCAGGACACCACACTAGTGTAGTGTCCAACAAATAGATGGACATTCAGATGAAATTGCTTCATACTGAGTCATGCCCCGCCCAACACCCGTGCTGGTCGTGTCTGAGGATCAGCAGAAGCAGATCGAGCGGTGGTTGGCAGCGTTAGGAAC
>JBGPLI010000133.1:0-16571 GCA_041486445.1 Bryobacteraceae bacterium | reverse complement strand
GCCCAGGTCAGACTTGCTGGCAGGCTGAAATGCCCTATTGCGGTTTGCGGCCTCGCTCCACTGCACGCCCACTGCCCAGACTACCTCAACACACTTTCATTGGTCGTCGTGAGCCGAAGGATCATCTGTGACTTGCTGACGAGCGCGGCTCAGTAAGTACTGTGGAAACAACCCTCGCGGCGGCCGTGCGAAGCAGAGTGCAATACTTCCTAGAAGCATGCGAACGGCGATCGTCCACTACTGGCTGCTGAACACGCGCGGCGGAGAGAAGGTGCTCGAAGCGCTATGCCGGATGCTGCCGGACGCGGATCTTTTCACTCTGTTTTATGACCCGGAGCGGGTGCCGGCGGCGATCCGGGCGCGCCGCGTCCACACCTCCTTCCTGCAACCGCTTCGCGCGCACTACCGCTCCATGCTTCCGCTGATGCCGATGGCTCTCGAGAGCTTCGATCTCCGCGAATACGATCTGGTGGTCAGCAGCGAGTCCGGACCGGCCAAGGGGGTGATTGTGCCGTCGCGGGCGCGGCACGTCTGCTACTGCCACACGCCGATGCGCTACTTGTGGGATTTGTATCCGGCGTATCGCAACCAATGGACCAAATCCCGCTGGAAGCGAGCCATCATGACGCCGCTCGCGCATTACTTGCGCATGTGGGATTACGCCTCGGCGGCGCGGGTCGACGAATTCGCCGCGAACAGCGAGAACGTGCGGCGCCGCATCTGGAGGACGTATCGGCGCGAATCGGTTGTGATTCCGCCTCCCGTGGCGGTGGAAACATTTTATTGGAAGCCGCCGGAGGATTATTACCTGGTGGTTTCCGAATTGGTGGCGTATAAGCAGGTGGATTCGGCGGTGCGTGTTTTTTCGCAGAACGGGCGCAGACTCCGCGTGGCCGGCGACGGTACGGAATTCAAATCGCTCCGGCGGCAGGCAGCCCCCAATGTCGAATTTTGCGGAAGAGTGAGCGACGTGGATTTGCGCGAACTCTACGCTCGATGCAGGGCCTTCGTCATGCCGGGCGAGGAGGACTTCGGCATCACCGCGGTGGAAGCGCTGGCGAGCGGAAAGCCGGTGATCGCGCTGGGAAGAGGCGGCGCGCTCGAAACCGTCCCGCTGCACGAGCCCTTGGGCGGCCTATTCTACGGTGAAGCCACCGACGACTCGCTCGGTGAGGCCGTCGAGCTCTGGGACCATCGGGAAAAGGAAGTCGATCCAGAGGCGCTGCGGCGCTACGTCACAAAGTTTTCTGAGAGTGAGTTTTGCTCGAGAATGCACCGTCTGCTCTTCCCAAACGTGAGCGGCTTGTAAAACTGTTGTAAAACAAGGCTTGCGCAGCCGATGCGGCAGTGAGACTTCGCTACAATTTCGGTAGTTACACACCATGCAAACTGTCCTGGTCATCGATGACGATCCTGGGCTGCGCGACACCATCGGGCTGCTTCTGGAGAAAGAAGGATTCCGGCCCGTGCTGGCCGAAGACGGCAAGATCGGGCTGAAGCAGGCGCTGACTCTGAAGCCGGCGCTGATCGTCGTCGATCTGCGGATGCCGGGGTTGAGCGGGGTCGAGGTCTGCCGTCAGGTTCGCGCGGCGGGGATGAAGACGCCCCTGATCGTTCTGAGCGCGATCGGCGATGAAATCGACAAGGTGCTGCTGCTCGAAATCGGCGCCGACGACTACATGGTGAAGCCGTTCGGCACGCGGGAGCTGCTGGCGCGGATCCGCGCGCTGCTGCGGCGCACCTCGCCGGACGACACCAAGGTCCTTACGTTCGCGGATGTGGAAGTCGATCTCACCCGGCGCGTGGTCAGCCGGCGAGGAGAAGAGCTGAAGCTGACGCGCGCCGAGTACAATCTGCTCACGTATTTTCTGCAAAATCCCGACCGCGCTCTCACGCGCGACATGATTCTCAACTCGGTGTGGGGATACGAATCGTTTCCCAACACACGGACGGTGGATGCGCACGTGGTGCGCTTGCGCCAGAAACTCGAGCCGGATTCAGGCAGTCCGCGGCACTTCCTGACAGTACACGGGGTGGGGTATCGCTTTTTGCCGTGACTCGCACGGTGCTCATCGTCGAAGATACCGAGCCCTCCCGCGATACGCTGGAAGTAGCTCTGATGAGAGTTCCCGGGCTGGCGGTGAGATCGGTGGCGACGGCCGAGGAGGCGATGCAATGCCTGGCCACGGAGGATGTGTGCGCGCTGGTGACAGATCTGCATCTGCCCCAGATGGATGGCTTCGAGCTGATTCAGCGGATTCGCTCGCAGCGTCCGAACTCTCATTTCCCGATCCTGGTGATTAGCGGAGACACCGACCCGCGCACCCTGGCGCGCCTGGCCGAGTTGGGCGCGGACGCTTATTTCCCCAAACCGTACTCGCCCGCCGAAGTACGCCAAAAACTGGAGCAATTGCTCAAATGGTGATTCATTGGCGTTGTCTTGTGGTGTTACTGATTCCCGCGGCTCTCGCGGCCCAGCAGAAATCCGAATTCGAGCAGATCCTCGAACGTCTCACGCGTCTGGAGCAGGAGAATCGCAACCTTGCGCAGGAAGTACGGATGCTGCGCGAGGAACTTGCGGTTTCACGCACCATCGCGCCGTCCGCCCCGGCAGCGGAGCAGGCCGAAGGCGGGACTCCCGCGGCTGCGGCGCCCCTGGATGAGCGCGTCGCCGTTGTAGAACGCCGCGTGGAGGAGCAGGCCCAGACCAAGGTCGAGACAGGACACCGCATGCCGGTGACGCTGACGGGCATGGCGCTGTTCAACGCGTTCCTGAACGGCCGGGCGAGCGGCGGACAACAGAATCCGACCACGGCGTCGCCTGTCGACAACTTGAGCGCCGGCGGCGCCAGTCTCAGCCAGAGCGTAGTGGGGCTCAAGTTCCAGGGTCCCGAGGTTCGGGGCGGAGGACAAGTCAGCGGTTCCCTCTACATGGATTTCTTCGCCGGGACGTCGAGCTCTCTGAATCACCTGTTGCGGCTGCGCGTGGCGACGGTCCAAGTCGATTGGAAAAACCAGAGCATCATGGCGGGCCAGGACAAGCCGATTATTTCGCCGCGCGAGCCGACCTCCCTCGCCCAGGTGGGCGTATCGCCGCTGACGGGCGCCGGGAATCCGTGGCTGTGGCAGCCCCAGGTGCGCTTTGAGCAGAGATTTTCCTTGGGAGAGCAGGCCGGAGTTCGCGCCCAGGTGGGCATCTACCAGACCAGTGAGCTTTCCTACACTTCGCGGGGCGGCGAATACGCGGCTCCTCCTTCGGCTCCGCGCCCGGCCTTGGAAGGCCGCTTCGAGTTCTGGAGACAGTTCGCCGAAAACCGGCGGATAGAAATCGCTCCGGGCTTCCACACCAGCGCCACACATGTGGCCGGCGACTCGATTCCTTCCGATCTGTTTTCGCTGGACTGGCTGATCCAGCCGCTTCAGAGAGTGCAATTGACCGGCATGTTCTTCCACGGAGAGAATGCGGCGGGCATCGGGGCCCTCCGTCAGGGATTCACGGTCTTCCCGGGCGGCCGCGATGTGGCGATCGGCGTGAGCGGAGGCTGGGCGCAGTTGTCGCTCCAGGCCACCCGGCGGCTTTCCTTGAATATTTATGGGGGGCAGGAGAGCGACCGGACCAAAGACCTGCTGGCGGGAGACATTTCCCGCAATCTCGCGTATGCGGGCAACGTGATCTACCGGCTGGGACCGAATGTTCTGCTGGGCCTGGAAGCCTCGCAAGTCCGGACCAATTATTTTCATCGGCCGAATCGCTTGAACAATCACTATGATCTGGCTGTGGGCTATCTTTTTTAGCGGGCTGCCGCTGTGGCCGGCCACGGTGTCGGGCCGCGTCGAATTGCGCGACTCGCGCGATCCGGCGGTGCGCAAGCGTCTGGACTACGCGGGAGTCGTCATTTCGCTCAAGCCCGTGGAAGGCTCCCCTTCGGTCCGGCCGGGAGAACGGGTCACCATGCGGCAGAAGGACAAGACGTTTTCGCCGCACGTCCTGGCCATTCCCGCGGGCACCAGCGTCGAGTTCCCGAATGCCGATCCGATTTTCCATAACGCATTTTCGAGTTATAACGGCCAGATCTTCGACGTCGGTTTATATCCGCCGGGCTCGACGCGCTCGGTTCGTTTCACGCGTGAAGGCGTGGTGCGCGTTTTCTGCAATATTCATTCCTCGATGAGCGCCGTGATCGTCGTGTTAGGGACGCCGTTCTTTGCGGTTACCGGACGCGACGGCTCTTTCAGAGTCGACAGCGTTCCACCGGGTGAATATAAACTGTCTGTGTTTCACGAACGCGCGACCGAGGCGGCGCTGAAGGGATTGGAGCGGCGCATCACCGCCGAGCCGGGCGAGACGACGTTGACGCCGCTGACGATCTCCGAGGCCGGGTTTCTCCCCATTCCGCATAAGAACAAGTATGGGCAGGGTTATCCGCCGGAGCCCGACGAGAACTCGGTGTATCCTGCGGTGAGGAAGTAATGCTGTCACGGATTTCTCGCGTTTCGCTGCTGTGGAAGATTCTGCTCTCCACATCCATTGCCGTGACGCTATTGTTCGCGGCGACCGGATGGATCGTACAGGACAACGCCATCCGGACCACCTCGCAGAGTCTGGAAGAGGAAGTGCGGGCCAGTTTTCAAGCCTACGACTCGCTGTGGCGATCGCGCGCCGAGATGCTCGCCTCGGTGAGCCTGGTCCTCAGCCGGATGTCGGACGTGCGAGCGGCTTTCACCACCGGCGACCAGGCCACCATCCACGATACGGCGAAGGAACTGTGGGACAAAATTTCGCGAGACGACGCGATTTTCCTGGTGACGGATCCGCGAGGCAAGGTGATCGCTTCACTGGGAGGCCCCTTGGAAAACGCTCTGATGGAGGATCTCCCGGTGGTTCGCGAGGCGGCCGCCGTTTTCCCGAGCCAGGCCTCGGGCTTTCTGATGTCGGGCGGCCGGTTGTACCAAATCGCCGTGACCCCCGTTTACGTGCAGGCAAGCGGCGGCCTCGGATTGTTGAACGTGCTGGTGGCGGGCTACACGGTGGATGAAGCTGTCGCCCGGCGTCTGAAAGAGGCGACCGGCGGAAGCGAGTTCGTGTTTCTCTCCGGCGGCGCCGTGGTCGCATCCACGCTGGCGCGCGCGGCGAACCAGCCAGTCGAAGCCGCGAAACCGCCTGGTCAAGGCGTGGACCGGATCGAAGCGAATGGCGCCGAGTACCTCATGTTGAGCTCCCCGCTGATGGATCTGCAGGGGAAACCCATTGGCGAATTGCGCATTCTTCGTTCCTTCGAAGGCGCGCGTCAGCGTATTGCGGCTTTGCGGCGGAATATCGTGCTGATCTGGGGGTTCGCGATGCTGCTGGGGCTGGCGCTGACCTACGCTCTGGCCCGCCGCATTCTCAAGCCGGTGCATGAGCTGGATCGCGGGGCCGCCGAGGTTGCGCGAGGCAACTACGACTATCGTGTTCCGGTCAATGGCGACGATGAGCTCGGCCGGCTGGCGCAGGCCTTCAACGCGATGGGCGGCTCCATCCGCGACGGACGGCAGGAGTTGATCCGGCAGGAGCGCATCTCGACGATTGGAAGACTCTCCACGTCGATCGTGCACGACCTTCGGAATCCCCTGGCGGCCATCTACGGCGGCGCGGAGATGCTGGTGGACGGCGATCTCTCTCCGGCGCAGGTCCAGCGCCTGGCCGGCAACATCTACAACGGATCCCGCCGCGTGCAGGAGCTGTTGCAGGAATTGGTGGACGTCGGGCGGGGAAAGAGCGGCGCATCCGAAGTGTGCAGGCTGAGGGACATTGTCAACGCGGCTTGCGAGGTGTACGCCGGCGCGGCGGAAGCGCAGTCGGTGACGATGCGCGTGGTGGTGCCGGAAAGCATCGAATTGCCGGCGGAGCGCGCCCGGATGGAACGTGTGTTTCTGAACCTGATCGACAACGCGTTGGGGGCCATGCCCAACGGTGGATCGATCGAAATTGCGGCGCGGACCGCGGACCATACGGTTGTGGTGAGTGTGCAGGATACCGGCCCCGGAATCGCTCCGGAAATCCGGCCGCGGTTGTTTCAGCCGTTCGCGACCGCGGGAAAGAAGAACGGTGTTGGTTTGGGCCTCGCGCTTTCGCATCAAACCGTTCTCGATCACGGCGGGGAAATCTGGGCGGATGCGAAAACCGCGGGCGGCGCGCGCTTTTTCGTAAAGCTACCGCTGTAGCCGCAGTTTCCCATTCAATCGCTTGCGGGTGCCCCGATCGGTTGCGAGCGCGAGGGCGGACTGATAGGCAGCCCTGGCTTCCGCGGCCCGCCCGCGCGAAGCTTCGGCATCGCCGATCTGCTCCAAAATCGCCGGATTCTGAGGATCGGAAGTGGACGCCTCGCGCAATTCGCGAACGGCTCCTTCGGGATCGCCGGACTTCTGGAGCGCCTGCGCCAGCGCAAGACGGGCAGCAATGTATCCAGGCTTGAGCGCCAGCACTCTGCGGTACTCCTCTGCCGCGCCCGCGTTGTCGCCGGACGCCGCCAGAGTTTCCGCGAGGCTGAGACGCGAAGGAAGATAGTCGGAGGCCTGGCTGAGATTGGCGCGCAACAGGTCGATCGCTTCCATTCTTCTTTCGGGGCGCCGGTTCCCCTGCCCGGCCAGCAGCAGCGCCAGATTGTGGCGCGCGGAGAGAAGATTTGGATTTTTCTGAAGAGCGTTGCGGTAGAGCTGTTCCGCCTCGACTGACTTCCCTTGCGCGGCCTTCAGCGTTCCGAGGGCGTTGTATGGCTCGGCGGAATTTGGCGACAGCGTCATGGCCTTCCGGTAAGCGGTTTCGGCGTCCTTCTTCCGGTTCAGCCTTTGATAGACCAGGCCGAGATTGTACGGCAGGTAACTATACTGCGGAGCCAGCCGCATGGCCTGCTGATAGGAACGGATCGCCGACGGATAGTCGCCTGTTTCGACATAAGCCAGCGCCAGATTGTGCAGCGGATAGGCCCAGTGCTGCGCTCGCCGCGCGGCGTCTCGCAGCGCGGGAATGGCCCTGTCGAATTGCGCCTGCTCCAGGTACGCGATGCCGAGGGCGTTGTAGCCGTAGGCCGCCTCCGGATCGATTCGGACGGATTGTTCGAGCAGCGCCGCTGCGTCCGGAAATTTCTTGTCGAACAGCAGCGCCCGGCCCTGGAAAAAATCCTGCCTGCCTTCCAGGAACAACGATTCGCGCGTCAGCGTTCGCGCGGCTTCCATGTACCGGCTTCCCAAAGAAAAATCCTGCTGGGTTTGAGGAACCTGGTCTCCGGCGAGGTAACGCAGCAGCACGTCCTGCGCCTGGTTCTCGAGCGCGATGCGAAGCTGGTTTTGCGCTTCCTGGTAGCGCTCCGGCGTCAGTCCGGCCTGAAGCGGCTTGAGGGTATCAAAGGCGTTGCCAGGCTGGTCCGGCAGGAGGCGGCCGCCACTGAGGGCGGAGGTAAAACGATCCAGGTCGTCGTCCGCCTGGGAAGCAAATGGCGCCGCGTCCGGATTGGCCGAAGCAAGGTACAGCGGCTCCCCGCTTCGCGAATCGTAAATGCGCCGATAATGCGCCAGCTCGATCCCCGGCTTGCCCAGGTCTGAGAGCTTCATCGAGTTGTCGTAGGTGCCGAATTCGCGCGGGTGCTGCTTGTTGGCTGTCGCCGCTGGCACCTGCTCGGTGACGTATTTGATCAGCTCGTCGGCGTCGACGGAGCCGTCCTTGTTCGCGTCGGCCGCTCCCTGAAGACCCTTCATGACGAAATAGCTGAACACGCCGTGCCCTCCGCCGAACTGGGGGCCTTCCACCGAAACTTCCTTGGGCCGGCTCGCCAGCAGCCCGAAGAGATCCCCCTCGACTTCGCCCAGGGTCTGCACATTGGCGCTGACCGTGGTGTTCTGGATGGAGCCGATGGTTCCCGCTTTGCAAACGTCGACGAAAAGCAGGACCCGGCCGACTTTCTTCAGTTGCTCGTCGAAGAGGGCGCGCAGCTCCGCCATGGGGAGCGCGGTGCTGTTGAGGTCCTGGGGATCGGAATCGTAGGTCAGGATGAACGCGTTCTTGCTGCCCGGCACCTCCACCGTGCCGTGCCCCGCGATCAGCAGAATCACGGTATCGTTCTTGCCGGCGCGGCGTTTCAGGAAATCCTGGAATCCGTTGCGGACGGCGGCGGTGGTCGCCTTTTCGTCGGTGAGCAGCATCACCTGATCCGCGGGCACACCGCCGCCGCGCGGGCTCTGGAGCAGCTTGCCGAAATCCGCGGCGTCGGCGTGGGCGAATTGCAGAGACAACTCGGGCTTCTTGTATTTCGAAACGCCGACGAGCAGGGCGTACGTTTTCCCTCCGGGCCCCGCGGCGGCCGTCGCAGAGGTCTGTGCCGCCAGCGCCTGCTCGAGGTCGAAGATCTTGCTTTTGATCCAGACCGCGTCGGGCCATTGCTCGCGCAATTTGGAATAAGTGTCCAGCGCGTTTGCGCTGAGATTGTGCTTCTCAAAGATGGCGGCAGCGGCGACCAGCGCGGCTTGATCTTTCGGGTCGGCGGCGAGCGCGGCATCGAGGGGAGCCAATTCGGCGATCACATCGGCGGCTAGCTGATTGCGCGGCACCGGCGCCACTTCCGGCGTACTAGTGCCGCGCGTCATGGTGACGCCGTAATGTTGCTGGCTCGCCGCCGCGACGCGGAGTGTCTGGGGCAGCGTGCAGGCCCGGGCCGGCTGCTCGGAAATCTTGCCGGCTTTCACCTTCGGTTGATTGCCCTCGAACCTGACCTCTCCCGAAGGCGCCAGTGTGTCGATCGTCTTGGCGGGACAGAACAGAAAAGACGCCGGACCGGTCTCGGTACGCAAGCCGTCGCCTGAAAAAAGGAGGTCGCCGGCCCGGGCAACCAGAGGAGTCTCGGTGGCGGCGCGCAGCAGCTTGCTGCCGGTTGCCGAGAGCACCAGGCCGACCGGTTCCTCCTTGGGCTGATCCGCCGATGCACCGACGGCAAGCGCGAACAGCCAGATTTTAAACATTCACCGCCTCACGCGCCGCGACCAGAGAGGTGACGGTGTACAGATTGATCGGCCGGGCCTTGCCCCGCACCGGGATCGTACCCAGATGCGTCGTTTCTACTTCGTCCTTGAGCAGGCTCCGCGTGGCTTCGCTCATCAGCAGCTTGGTCTTGTGCTCCTTATTCAGGCTCTCCAGACGCGAGGCCAGGTTCACCGTGTCGCCCAGCACCGTATACTCCATCTTGTCGGCGGACCCGACGTTGCCAATCACGGCCAGTCCGGTATGGAGACCCGCACCGGTTCTGAAGCGGCTGGGCGCTGTCACCATTTCCGTAGCGCAACGGACGCTGCGAAGCGGGTGATCGCCCGGCGACGCACCTTCATCATCGTCGGAAAAAACCGCCAGGATTCCGTCGCCGATAAATTTGTTCACGTGGCCGTGATGCTTCACGATGATCGAGACCATGAGGGCCATGTACTCGTTGAGCATTTCGACGACGGCCTCGGGCCCCAGCGCGTCGCACACCTGTTCGGAAAAGGCAGTGAAGCCGCGGATGTCGGTGAACAAAATGGTGACGGTCTGGCGCTTCCCCTGCAACTGAATGGTCTCGGAGCGTTCGAGCGAGGCCGCGAGTTCCTTGCCGACAAACAGGGAAATGGCCCGGTGGAAAAGAGTGCTCTTCTTCTCCGCCGTGGAGAAGCGGTAGACCACGGCAACGATCAAGGAGAACGTGGCGGCGACAAACATCTCTGAAGTGGAAAGCATCCGGCCGGCACGAAACAAGAGATGCGTCAGCGCGAGCATGACCAGGCCCTGAAGCGCCAGCCAGCCCGCGGCCGGACCCGCCGCGAAAGAAGTCACGATACCCATGGTGGCCCCAGCCGCCAGGAGGAGCGCGGCGACACGCGCCCACTCAGGGACACGCAGCAGATACCGCCGCTCCAGAACCGTGCGAATGGTGTTGGCGTGAATCTCGACGCCGGCCGTGTTCCATTTGACGCCGGAGAACAGGGTGAAAAAAGGCGTCGCGTAGCGGTCGTCCACGCTGTCGGTGCCCAGCAGTACGATCTTTCCGTTAAACCAGTCGCGCAGTTGATCCCTACGGCCGGCGCGCGCGGCGTCGATCACGTCCGCCATTGAGACGCGCGGGAACGTGTCCGCGGGGCCGGCGTAGTTGATGTAGATCGAGCGGTCCGGCGCGACCGGAATCTCATTCCCGGCCAGCGTCAATCGGCCGTTCCGAAATTCGGCATCCGCGCCGAGGTACTTCTCGGTGACACGAAACGCGAGGGATCGGGCGAGCTGATCGGCGCCTCCGTTCGCCTGCGGCGCTTCGATCAGTTCTTGGCGCCGCACAAATTCGTCCGGATCGGTGGTCAGGTTCGCAAATCCGGAGAGCCCCAGCGCGGCGGCGATCATGTTGATCTGCACTGGCAGGTTCCGCTGGTTGGTATTGAGCGAGGCGACGTAGCCGCAGACCACCGGAACCGGCGACGTGCTGACGGCCTCGCTCAGCATCCGGTCGTAGTCCGGTTCCCATTTTTCCACTGGAACGCCGAACGCCAGATCGAGGCCGATCACCTTCGCGCCGCCTTCGCCCGCCGCGCGAATCGCCTGCGCGTAGTAGGGGTGCCAGAACATCTGGACTTCTGGAAACGTGTCGAGCGCCTTCTGATCGGCGGTCATCAGAATAATGTCGGACGTGGGTTGCCCACCGCGCAAAATGAAATGGAGGTCAAGCGCCTTAAGATTGAGGAGCTGAAAGAACCGCAAATTGCTGAGAAGCCGCGCCCCCGCCGCACTCCCGACCGCGATCAGCGCGCAGATGGCCCAATGCCGCCATCGCCTCTTCATGCTAATCTGCATCTTACTACGGTGGCGCGGCGAACGTTGGTTTTGGTGGGGCTGTGGGCGGTGGCCGGACTTGGTCAGACCACCCAGGGTCTCATATCGGGAAGGCTTCTGAACTCCGTCACTGGCCGCCCGGTGGGCGGCGCGACGGTGAGCTATTCGAGCTCGGCCAGCGCGTTGAGCGGGAGTTCGGCAAGCGACTCTTCCGGCTACTACTACCTGCCTCTGCTCTCGCCCGGCGTCTATCGGGTTCGTGTCACCGCGGAAGGGTTTCAGTCGCAAGAGGTGCAGGAGCTCAGTCTCCCTGTCGCCGCGAGAATCGAACTGGACTTCCGCTTGAGGCCTCTCAACGACGTGTGGGAGGCGGGCCAGTATAACAGCGTGTTCCTGCCCGGCTCCCGGACCATCGTGACTTTTTTCGGGCCGGACGTCGACCCCAGCCGCTCCGGCTCCTTCGAAGCGCAGAAGGGACGAGTCGGCGGCCTCGAATCGACCGTATCGCAAGTGATCGACAGCGCCCAGATCAACAACCTCCCGCTGGCCGGGCGCGACGTGTACACGATGCTGGTAACGCTGCCCGGCGTCACCTCGGACGCGGCCACCGCGCGCGGCCTGGGCTTGTCGATCAACGGCCAGCGGCCTTCGTCGTCGAACTACCTGCTGGACGGGCTTGAGAACAACAACTATCTGATCACCGGACCCCTGACCACCGCGGCTCCGGAAGCGATCCAGGAATATCGCGTTTCGACCAACAATTTCTCGGCCGAGTACGGACGAACCTCGGGTTTCCTGGCCAATGCCATCACGCGATCGGGTGGAAACAGCTTTCACGGCACAGGCTACTTCTATTTGAAGAACGAGTTTCTGAACGCAAACGGATTTCAGGAAAATCTCAACGGGCAGCCGCGCGCGCCCGCCAAGGAGATCCAGCCTGGGTTCGTGGTGGGCGGACCGATCCGAAAGGAGCGCCTCTTCTTTTCGAGCGCCTACGAATATTTTCGCAGCCGCGGCCAGCAGGATCCGCAGCCGTTCACCTTCCCCGCCATTCCGGCATTTTTCGGACAGGCCATCGAGGGGAGGGAGTCGCGGAAGCTTTTGGAATTGTATCCGCCCCCGGCCGTCACCGGCCCAGGATTCACTGGCCGGCTCACGCTGGCGCCTCCGGTGGAGGTGGATCGCACGCTGGCGATCGAACGTTTCGATTACAACTCGCCCAGTGGCAAGAACAAGCTGATGGCGCGCGCGATGGGCTCGTTCCTGCGCCAGCCCGATTTCATCTGGAGCCCGTATCGCGATTTCATCTCTCCTCTTCACGAAAACACCTTGGCGTTGGGACTCACCGAGACGCACACCCTCCGGCCCAGCCTGACCAACGAAGCGCGCGCGAGCTTCAGCCGGGACGATCTGCATTGGAGCCGCGCGCACGCGGAGATCCCCACGCTGGCCTCTTCGGATGGCGTGATGCTGCCGGGTAGCCCAGCGTTTTACGGCTACAAGAACGTCAACAGGAGCTGGGAGTTTCTCGATAACGCGATCTGGGCACGCGGACGGCACCTGGTCACGGCAGGCGCCGGTCTTCTGGTGCGCGCCTCCGACGGGTACCTGACCGCAGGGCAGGACGGCGAGTACCTGTTCGGCAACATCCTCTTTTTCGCTCTGGATCGTCCGGCGTTCTTTCGAGCGGCCATCGCCAGAACGGCGCTGCCGAACGTGCAGCAACCGGATACCAATCGCAGCTTTCGCTACCAGCAATTTTTCGGATTTTTTCAAGACACCTATAAAGTGACAGGGCGGTTGACCGTGAATTACGGAGTCCGCTACGAGTTGTTTGGCGCGCCCGGCAACACGGGAGCTGCCAAGGACGCGCTGATTCAGCTCGGCTCGGGGGCGACCCTTGCCGAACAACTGGCCTCCGCCACGCCGCCGGCTCTGCCTGGCTCCCGCGATCAGCAACTGTTCGGCACGGACAAGAAGGATTGGGCGGGCCGCGCCGGCGCTGCCATCGATTTGTTCGGCAATGCGCGTACGTTGCTGCGGGGCGCTTACGGTATTTTCTACGACCGGCCGTTCGACAACCTGTGGGAGAATCTGCGGAACAACAACCTGATCCTTCCCCTGGTGACCCTTCCAGCGCGGCAGACCGATTTCCTGGCGCCGATCCCAACCGTGCTCCGTTCGCTGAATGGTCAGACGCTCGGCAGCAATTTTCCTGACATGACCATCGTCGATCCCGCCCTTCGCAATGGATATGTGCACAGCTACTTCGTTGGGATCGAGCGGCGTTTTTCCGATCGGCTGACGATGGAGGTTAACGGCCTGGGCTCCTACGGGCGGAGACTCATCACCACCGACATCGTCAATCGCGACTTCAGTACGCCGCAGGGCCGCTACAACCGGAGTTTGCCGGACACCGCGTATCGCGCGGCGCAGGGCTCCTCGGACTACAATGCTCTGGCGGCCGTGGTTCGATACCAGGGTAGCCGCGGAATGCTGCAGGGAACCTACACCTGGAGCCACGTTCGGGACAACCAGAGCGAGCCGCTCGCAGGCGATTTCTTCAACTTGAATTTCACTCAGATTCAGAGTGCAGCGGACTCGAACGGTCGCGCAGCGTTTTCGCGGCAGTTCGACCCGAGCTCCGACCGGGGCAATTCGGACTTCGACCAGCGCCACAACTTCGTGCTGAGCTCCTACTGGAATTTGCCGTCGCCGCTTGGAAATTCTGGTCTCGGCTGGCTCACGCGCGACTGGAGCGTGTCCGGACTCGCGGCCTTCCGCTCGGGATTCCCATACACCGTCATCGGCACGACGAGCACGAACATTCTCAACAATCGTCCAGACATCATCAATCCGTTGCAGGCGGTGCTGGCGAAACCTGTGCCTGTCGCCGGAGGAAAGCAGTTGCTGAGCGCCGCGGGCTTTGCCGATTCCCCGGGCAGGCTCGGCAACGCGGGCCGCAATGCGTTTCGCGGCCCCGGTTTCTACAACCTGGATCTTTCGCTCGCCAGATCGTTCCCGGTGCGCTGGCTGGGTGAATCGGGGCGGCTGAGCTTCCGCGCGTCCGCGTTCAATATCCTGAATCACGCGAACCTCGGCAATCCGGATACGCTGCTGACCAGTTCGACGTTCGGGATCGCTCTTTACGGACGGCAGGGTGTGCAGAGCGGATTCCCGGCGGTGAGCCCGCTGAATGAGACGCCGCGGCAGATGCAGCTCGGCGTGAAGGTTGAATTTTAATACGTCGGGTTGCGCGGAAACTTCAGATACGGCAGCCGCACTCCCTCGACGATCACCTTGTCCGCCTGGATCGCATCCGGAGCTTCGAAGCCCCGCGCCGCGCCGGCCGTCACGAAATCGTCCTGCTCCACTCCGTCACCGCTGACGCCCAGTCCGCCCACCAGTTTGCCGTTTTTGTAGAGCGGCAGACTGCCGGGGAAGAACACGATCCCATTCTGGTTGGGACCGGGCGTCTGAAACCCCTGCGTGCACGGATTGGCAGTGTCGAATTTGTAGAGACCGAAGAACGGACCGGGCGTCGCGTAGTCGATTCCCGGCGGAAAAAACGGCTGCGCGCCGAAGCTGATGGTGCGGTTGGTGACGGCGGTGCCCATCGGCACGCCGGGCAGATCCTGATTGAGACGCTGGCCGCCGCTGAAGTAAATCACGTTGCGCGATTTCGCCACGGCAACGTCGATGCTGAACACCGTCGCATCCGGCATTCGATTCAACCCCAGCAGAGTGCCGTCCAGGTCGGCGACCGCGATCGCCATTCGTGCGCGCATGCCCTCCGGCAGCCGGATGACGGCGCGTGTTTGATTCGCGGTGGCGATGGCCGCATCGATGATCTGCCGGATTTCGGCCCGCGTGAGCCCGCCCACCGGACCGTCCTGTGGTGCGACCAGATCTCCCTCCGGCGCCGGACCGGGGCTGTCCTGCGGACCCATGAGGTATGTGCCAGCAGCGGTCCCCGGCGAGGTCCCATCCGGCTGAGTGGTCTGATTCACGAACGGCAAAACAATTCCGTCAATAAAAACGTTCCCGGGGAAAGGAAGCGGCAGCGCCGGGCCAAAGCCCGCGCCGAAGGCTCCCGAGACCGCCGCGAATTCCGCGATATTCGGCGGGACGCCCGCGACGCCGACGCCGCCCACCAGAACCCCTTGCTTGAACAGCGGCACGCCACCCGGATTCACCGCGTTGGGATCGCTATCGTTGAGGTCGGCCTTTCCGGTAATGATCCCCAGGCCCAGCGCCGTCCCGTCGATCGAGCGTGCGGGCGGAACCTCCTGGCCCGGGATGTAGGTGGCGTTGAACGGGCAGCCGCGGTTGGTATTTTCGATTCCATACAACGCAGCGTTTCCGGTGTACATGATGCCCGGCGGAAAATGAATCCCGCTGATGTAGCGGACGGTGCGTGAGGAAAGCGGCGCCTGGCTGTTGCTGAAGAATGCGCCGGTGCGCGCCAGAGCGACGGCCAGCTCATTCGTGTCCACCGTTGCGCCGAAGTTCCCGGTGGCCGTGGCGGGTGCGTCGGGCTTGCGGAAGACCGCCAGAATGTTTCCCTGGCGGTCCGTGACCGCGATCACCATGGCGGTGGAATTCACCGACGAGGCCGCGCTCTGAACCACCGCTTGCACGTCAGCCGCGGTCAGTGTAGGAGGAGTGTCCGCCCTGGCCTGCCAGCACAGCAGTAAAAGGATGCTACCGAAGTAACCCATTGAGCGCCCGCATCTGCTGAGCGAACTTGAAAGCGTTGTAGGCGGAGGGATCCTCCAACTGCTGGAAGAGCGCGTGGATGGCGTTGCGGATTTGCTCCGCGTTGGCGACCTTCACCGTTCGTTGATACGCGACGAACAGGGAATCGAGCGCCATCGCGGCCTGCTCGGCGGGACGCTCTCCCTGCTCGGAGATGTAGCCGGCATCGCCGGAGATGCCGCGCAACAGGCGCATCGTCATCGCCTGATCGAAGGGCGCGGCCTGCATGCGTTGCGCGAGCTGGTCCGCGAGTCCAGCAGTGCCGGTGGCCTGCGCGGCGATCTGGGCGCGTTCGCCATTGAGGGCCGTCACCATGCCGTACAACCGGTTGATCGCGGATTCGAGCTGCTGAGCCGAGCCGCGATCCACTTCGTTCACCAACTGTCGAAAGATCGCGTAACGGGAAAGGTTCCACGGCGGATTGCCCGGCCGCCGCGCCGAGTAACCTCGCTCCTGCCGCCAACTGTCCTTCGCGGCGGTCAGGCTGTGGTGGCAGGCGAAACAATCCAGGTCCGCGTATTCCGGCCAGATGTTGCCCTGCGCGTTCCGGGCCGCGCGCTTCAACTGCTCGCGCAACTGCACGGCCTGTCCCACCGCGAGCGCACGCACCTCCAGCCACGGGTCCTTGTCCAGAGGCTCCTTCCAATGTTGGGGCATCACGGCCTGAAAGGAAGCCAGCTCGAAATACAGGTCCGGGTGCCCGGCGGCGATCATCTCGTGATCGACAAACTTCTCCGCGGTACCCAAATGGCACGTCAGGCACCTCTCGCTTCGGCGCGCCAGATCGCGCGTATCCACCATCCCCGCTTGCACCGACTGATCGTGCGTCCAGCTCTTGGTAGTGTGAGGGCCCAGCCAATTGGACGCGGGCCCGTGGCAGCTTTCGCAACTGACGCCGTCGGTGGCGTCGAATGTCTTTGCGCGCTGCTCGGCGGGAACATCCAGCGCATGACAGGCCAGGCACTTGGGAGCGGTGTCCGCGCGCGGCAGTTCCAGG
>JBGPLI010000132.1:0-16592 GCA_041486445.1 Bryobacteraceae bacterium | reverse complement strand
GTTCCGCCGATGCCGGGTCCCGGTCATTCAGCCCATTCTGACCGTTTTCCGCTCAAATCGTTTTTGAGCCGAACACCAGCTATTCTATTGGAACAACACGGCTTATCGGAATACGAAAAGTACTTTACCGGACAGTAGTGGACCCCGGCAATGGAAGCAGGAGTTGCGGATCGGGTGTGGGACACGCCGATCTGCTGGCGTAGAATAGGGCGAGGCGATCCGGAGAGCTTCAATCCTGGCTGCCACTGCTCGGAACGGCTGGTACCCGTCTGAGCGGCGTCAAAAGCGGGCTGGAGTGTACCATGGATCGCGCACTTGGAGATGAGAGATTTAGGGATCGCCCGCTTGTGTGGCTTATTCTTGAAAAAATTGTTCTGGCGGGCGTCGTCCCAGCATTGATATTGCTTGGAGCCAATCCAATGGGATTTGACTGGAAACAACGGATCTCGGCTGCGGTTGCAGTCGTCGCCATAGGTTGCTTCGTCGCCTTTACTATTGAAAAACGCGGGGCCACTTCAGCGGTCGTCACTCCATTGTCGCCGCCTCAGCCGGAGCCTTCAATCAACAGGACAAACGGACCACAAAGCCCGATCATGCTGAACAATAGCGGAACCGTGACTATCACCAACGAAGAAACCAAGCCGAATCATCCACCGCCAAAGGAGTAATCGAAGATGAGAGTAGCCACCTTCCTCATTCTCTCCTGCCTTGCGCTAGCTCAACAATCCAGTACAACCTCTGGTCCGTGTAGCCCGATCGCACCGAACAATACCGGCACGATCAGAATAGACTGCCAAGGCGTCTCGGCCAAACTCGGTAGCCAACTTGTGGAAATCCTAAACCGTATTGCGAACAGGCAACTTGACCCGAACGCGGTCATGGCAAAGTTGGATGAGATTCTCCATGCGATCAATCCCAACGCACCGAAGGTGACGTACTCTCTCAATGGAAGCACGCGCACGATCTCACCGCAGGGAGTCTCGCTCAACCTCTCACCCAATCCGGCCTCTAAGGAGATAGAAGCTCTCAACGCTGCGAGGGACTGGCCAGCCCTTGCGCGCATCTGCGAACGCACGATGAGCGAGACCCCAGAATGGTATACACCGTTTGTGTTCGCTGGCATAGCCTACGCAAATCTGGGCCAGAAAGACAAGGCTATTGATCTGCTACAGCGCGCGGATCAAGGAATGGCCGGGAATACGGACTATGGAATGCTTCCGGCCGAAGTGAAGCGACTGCTCGATCTACTGCGTCAGAAATAGAACCGTACTGTTAGGACATTACCAACACCCGGCAAAAAGCATTCACAGGCTCAAAGCCTGTGCCACTTCAAAACGCCTGGCTGGAGGTGATCCCGTTGGCCTCGAGCGCGACGGCCATCTTTTCGAGCGCCGCTTTGTGGATCTGCGAGACGCGGCTCTCGTTGATGCCGAGCACGCCGCCGATCTCCTTCATGGTCATCTCATTGGTGTAGTACAGCAACACGACCTTCTGGTAGCGCTCGGGAAGGGTCTTCATGGCTTCGCCCAGCACGCTGCGCAATTGTTCGCGGGCGCAGATCGAGTCCGGCTGGGTTTCGGGCTTGCTGGGGAAATCGGGGGCGGGAAGGTCGTCGTTCTCGTTGGCGCGCGTGGAGGCCGAGACCAGGCCCACGTTCCGCAGGTCGAGCATCATGGTGCGCCACCGCTCCACGTCCATGCCGAGCTTCTGGGCCACTTCGGCTTCGGTGGGAGCGCGCTGCAGCGTCGACGACAGGTCGCGCGTGGCGGCTTCCACCTGCTTGTGCCGGCGGCGCATGTCGCGGGAAGCCCAGTCCAGTTGCCGCAGGCTGTCCAGAATGGCGCCTTTGATCCGGTGCTTGGCGTAGCTCGAAAAAGCCACCTGCTTGTCGGGGTTGTACTTGCTGGCCGCGTCGAAAAGTCCGAGAATCCCGGCGTGCACCAGATCGTCCAGGTCCACGTGCACTGGAAGATTCTCGTGCACGCGCACGGCGATTGCCTTCGCCAGCGGCAGGTGCTCCAGCACCACGCGATCGCGGCGGGCGAACCGTGCCGATGGTGGTGCGCTTCCGTTGGACTTGGCCGGCGCCGCGCCGTTGGCCTGGCTGTGAGCCAGACTATGACTCGGCGCATGCAACGTGGCGCTCATTGCCATCGGCTTGGGTGCAGCGATCCTGGTGCGGACCGGCATCTCGCGCACAAGCGTCGCGCTCGCGAAACCTGCGGCAACTGCACGAACAGGAGCACCAGCGGCGGCGGACTTATATTTCATCGTCATCATTTCAAACTCTTTTCTGACTAGACCCTGCAAGGCCTCATCATCCGACGCTTCCCTGGGTGCACGCCCTCGACCACTCTTCTTGTGCTTTAGAATCAGTTAGAACACTTAGGGCCGTACTGATTTGGAACCCTATCCCCTCAGTTCCTTCCCAGAATGAAACGCTGCGCCGATCCGGGCGTCGCGAACGTGGCGACGTCTACGGTAAATAGCAGGTTAATGGGGAAGGCCCCCGTTCGTATCTCGAAGAATCACCCTAGACGGGCTCTAATAATACTCCCACCGGGAATATGTCGCGCCCCTAGTCCGCGCGGCGCTTTAGGATTACGAGCCACGTCTTTAGGGCGATTCCACCTAGAAATACCCAGGTTGCAGTGCGAACCACACCGGAAAGAGTGAAGCCGGCCAGAATCGCGAGCACAGCGTAGATCGTCATCGCGGCTGCAAATCGGCGGTCCATTTGGGTTTATTGTGAAGGCAGGTTGTAGGCGAAGGCAAGTTGCAGCCGGATCTGGTCTCCTTTGTAGTCGGCCGGCAGCGGAGGAAAGGGGTAAGAGGCGCTGACGCCGGCCACCGCGGCGCGGTCGAATGCTTCGGTGCCGGAAGGGGTGGCGATCACCAGCTTCGGCACGCCACCGCGGCGATCGATGATGAACTGGATCAGCACGCGCCCGCGCCGGCCCATGCGGGCGCTCTCGGGAATGATCGCCAGCCAGTTGCGGCGCACCGCGGCGAGCACCTGAATCAGATACGGCTTGAAATCGGTTCCCCTGGGATCGCTGAGCAATTGCAAATTACTTCCCAGTTTGCCGGGTGAGGGAAGCTGGCTGAGGCCGGGAATGTTGGCCAGATCGTCGCCGATATCTCCGACGATCACTCCGCCACCACCGGGCGCGGTCGCCGAGCGCACGGCTTCCTCGACCGACGTTTTCGGCGGCTGCAACTTGGGGTTGGGATTGGGAGTGACGCCCTGCGACGTGCCGCCTCCCACGTTCTCGAACGCAAGCTTCGGTTTCTCCGGCGGAGGCGGGGCCGGCGGTACCACCACCGGGTTCACACCCGTGACCGGCGGAGGCGCGGATGCGGCGACTTCGATCTTGGGAGGTTCGATGGACGGCGGCGGGGCGGGCGGTTCCGTGATCGGTCCCGGCTGTGGAGCCGGCGGCCGGAATCTGGGCGCCTGCGGCCGCGGAGTCTGCACGGCACTTCGCACGTCGAGTTCGCGGGTGACCTTTCCCCGGTTGGGCTCTCTTTGCGTGATCTCCAGGTCTTTTGGCAGGAACAACCGCACCGACCGGCGAACATCGGCGGCCGGCGCCTGGGGAGCCCTCGAGCCTCCGGGCAGCGAGAACAGCAGCGCCACCACCGCCACATGCAGCGCCAGCGATCCCAGAGTCGCGCTCAGCAGCCGCCCCGGCGGGACAGGCTCGCGCCACGGGCGGAGCAGGTTCAGCTCGGCGGAATCAGCGGCGATGCCTGTGGGGGACATTATACGTCGAACGCCTGCGCCACCAGGCTCGAATGCTCTTCAATTTTATCAAGAATGGCGTGCGCGACCTCCAGAGCGCCCAGCCCCTGCACTCCTGGGACGCGCGGCGCGCGGCGCGTGGTTACGCATTCGAAGAAGCTTTCGAGCTCCAGGCGCAACGGCTCGTCCTTGGCCACCGGGAGCGGAGCGAAGTCGATTGCCCCGGCGAGTTCCTTAGACGGTTTCACCCGGAACCGCACCGCGTCCTGGCGGCTGTAGTCGAGCGAAATGTATTCGTGCGGCTGGAACAGGCGCAGCTTGCGCACGCGTTCGGTGGAGACGCGGCTGGCGGTGAGGTTGGCGATGCAACCGCCCGGGAATTGCAGGCGCACATTGGCGATATCGACTTTCGGAGACAGGATCGATATGCCGGCCGCCCGGATTTCATCCGGCATCCTGCCGGTCAGCGAGAGCACAATGTCGATGTCGTGAATCATCAGATCCAGCACCACGTCGATGTCCAGACTGCGCGGGCTGAATTCGCTGAGCCGGTGAATTTCGAAGAACAGCGGATGGCCGATGACGGATTCCAGAGCGAGCACCGCCGGATTGAAGCGTTCCAGGTGCCCGATCTGCAAGATTCGCCGCTCGCGCGCCGCGGTGTCCACAAGCCGCCGCGCCGCCTCCAGATCGTGCGCTATGGGCTTTTCCACCAGGACATCGAGACCGAGCTCCATCAGCCTGCATCCGATCTCGGCGTGGGTGACCGTAGGCGTGGCGAGGACGGCCGCTTGCGAGGCGGCGGCCAGCTCCTCGATCGTCGCGAAGACCGGACAGCCATACGGCGCGGCGGCATCGGCCGCTCGCTGGGGATCGGCATCGAGAACACCCGAAAGTGTGGCGTTCCGGGACTGGTGGATGACGCGAAGGTGATTCCGGCCAAAGGCGCCGGCGCCAATGACCGCGGCTTGGACAGTTTGCACTGTAGGCCAGCCTAGCACTACCTGCCCGCGAAGCACCTCCTACACCCAGCCTCGCAGTCGCGATGCAGTCGCGATTGACACCGTCGAGCGGCCTGGGCTACCATCGAGGAGCCCCGGTCGGCTCGAAGGGATCCCCAGGTTATGAGACAGATCAACGTTGGAATTATTGGTACGGGTTGGTGTGGAGGCATACGCGCCGTGGCCTGTAGCACGAGTCCCTTCGTCAAGGATCTGCACATTGCCGAGATCAAAGAGGAGCGCCTGAAGGAAGTCGCCGATCAGACCCGGCCGGTCACCGCTACCACGGATTACCACCAGCTGATCGCGAACAAATCGATCGACGCGATCATCGTTTCAGCGACGCCGGAAACCACGCACTACCCGATGGCGAAGGAAAGCCTCCAGGCCGGCAAACACGTGTTCCTCGAGAAGCCGATCGCCCTGGAGCTTTCCGAGGCCGACGATCTGATCGGGCGGGCGCGGGAGAAGAACCTTTCGTTCACCATCGGCTACTCGCAGCGCTTCAATCCGAAGTTCGCGTATGTGAAGCGCTCGATCGAGGACGGCACCATCGGCCAGCCGATCAGCGCGCTGGTGAGCCGGCACATTACCCGTAATCTGGGCAAGAAAATCGGCGGCCGCATCAAGCTTTCGCCCGCCGCCATGGAAGCCACCCACGATATCGATTTCGTGCTGTGGTGCTTCGCGCCGCGAAAGCCCATCCGCGTGTATGCGCAGGAAGTCCGCAAGATCATGGGCGCGCAGTACAACGTTCCCGACTGCGTTTGGATCGTCGTGACGCTGGACGACGGCTCCGTGTTCACCATCGGCGCCGGGTGGGTGCTGCCTCCGGCCTACCCTAACTTCTCGGCGACCTGGATCGAGTTCGTCGGCACCGAGGGCGCGGTGATGGTGGATGACACGCATCGCGACGTCTACGTGACCACGATGCAGAAGGGCATCCAGTTCCCCATCTCCACCATGCCCGGGGAAAAAGTGAACCACGTCTACGCGGGCCCGATGGAAGCGGAAACCATTCACTTCCTCGAGTGCGTGGCCCTGGGCCGGCAGCCTCTGGTGACGGCCGAGCACGCCCGGATGGTGATGCAGGTCTATCAGGCGGCCGATCTTTCGGCGGAAACCGGACGCCCGGTCGAACTCGCGATCCAGGAGGTCCCCTCCGCCGTGCCATCCCTGGTCTAGCGATGGACACCCCTCGCGCCGCCGTTTCGGAACGTAGCACCGCGGAAGGCGTCGCCTCCAAACCATCCAGGTTTCGCTGGACGATTCTGTTCCTGATCAGCCTGATGTACCTGATCTGTTACATGGATCGCAGCAACATTTCCGTGGCTCAGGTGGAGATCGCGAAAGCGCTGGGCTTAAGCAAGACCGCGATGAGCTTCGTGTTGAGCGCCTTTGCCTGGGCCTACGCGATCGGACAGATCCCGGCGGGATCGCTGGGGGACCGCTTCGGTCCCAAGAAAGTGCTGGCGGTGATCATGACCTGGTGGGCCGTCGCCGCGACGATGACCGGCGCCGCCCTGGGCATGGTGTCGCTGCTCAGCGCGCGATTTCTGCTCGGACTGGGCGAGGCCGGGGCCTTCCCGGTCGCCAGCCGTGGCATGCAGCTTTGGTTCGCGCGGTCCGAGCGCGGCCTGATCCAGGGGACCACGCACTTCTTCAGCCGGTTCGCGGTTGCGGTGACGCCGTTTGTCGCCGGCAGCATCATGCTGGCGTTCGGATGGCGAGCCATCTTTTACATTTTCGGATCGCTCGGCATCGTGTGGGCCATCGCGTTTCTGCTGGTCTACACGAACCGCCCGGAGGAGCACAAGAGCGTCAATCCGGCTGAGCTGGCCCAGATCCGAGGCAGGAACCCGGACGGAACCATCAAGCAGATGAGCGCGGCGCGGCAGGCGGTGCCCTGGAAGACAATCTTCCGGTCGCGAAACATGTGGTACATCGCGGTCGGTTACGTGTGTTTCTTCTACGGAACCAACTTTTATCTCACGTGGTATCCCACCTACCTGCGCGAGCATCGCCATCTGACGCTGCAAGCCCTGGGTCTCATCGGCTCTCTGCCGCTGTTCGCCGGAATGATCGGAGATGTTGTCGGGGGATCGCTGACGGACCTGATGTATCGAAGGACCGGCAATGCCAGATTCGCGCGCCGCGTGGTGGCCGCCCCCGCGTTCCTCTGCTCCGCAGCGTTCCTGATTCCAGCGGCGATCACCGAGAGCGCGTGGACATCGGTCCTGTGCCTGGCTGCGTCCTTTTTCTTTCTCGAACTGGTGATCGGACCCGCGTGGGCTGTGCCCATGGACGTGGGCGGCGCCTTCAGCGGCACCGTGACGGGTGTGATGAATGGAACCGGCGCTCTGTTCGGCGCTGCGATGACTCCGCTGGTCTACGGGATCTTCTTCGATAAAGGTTCATGGGTAGCGCCGTTCTTCATCAATGCCGGCGTGTTTGTCGTGGGCGCCTTCATCTGGACATTCTTGATCGATCCGGAGAGATCGGTAGTAGAAACCGTGCGGGCCTAGACCGGCGGCGCTCCCGCCCCAGGAAGCCGGTCGCCGAGGCCGAGGAAGACCGCCAACCCCTCATCGATAGCAGCGATCTCGTCCCGAGCAATCTCACCGAACACCCGCCGGACTCGCCGCTTGTCGATCGATCGCAGATGGTCGATCAGCGCGAAGGACTTTTTCACGAGGCCGCTCTTGCCGGGCGCGAGCGGCGGATACAGAAGTCCCTCGCCCGGAGTGCCCGTGATGGGCACCACGCACGCGAGTGGAAAGCGCTGGTCACTGATCACGTCCGGATCGCTCACCACGACGCAGGGCCTCACCCCATGCTGCTCGTGGCCGACGGAAGGGTCGAGCTCCACTACGACCACTGCGCCGCGGCCGAGCCTCACTCGCGTCCCTCCACCCAGCCCTCGCCGGGGACCCAGCGAACCGGCTTGCCGGCGCTGCTGTCGACGAGTGCCTCGGCATCTTCCTCGGGCAGCCCGCGTGACCATTCCTCAAGTCCCTGTTCAGCGAGTTCAGCGCTTTCGGGGTGGGGATTGTGCAGCGATCGACGAAGCTCCGCACGGCGGCGGCGATCGAGTTCGCGACGGACGGCCTCCGCAACGAACTTGCTGCGGTTCTTCTCTCGCCGGTCGATGTCCCTGACGAGGTCGTCGGGGAGGGTGACGGTTACACGTTCGACGCTGGCCATTTCATACTCTCAGTATGATCATACCGTGGCTCTGTTCGAGTCGCAACTCTCGAGATCGACCAAAGTTCGTGGGAGACTCCGTTCTTCATCAATGCGGGCGTATTTGTCGTGGGCGCTTTTATCTGGACATTCTTGATCGACCCGGAGAGATCGGTAGTGGAGGCCCGACAGTAATTCAGGCAGCCTTGCTTTTCCGATGGAGAGCCATTAACTGACCGGGACGGACAGCGGTCATGGCATAGGTTTGGCCCTGCTCGTCGGAGAACTCCACTAACAGAGCATGCTCACCGTCCCGATCGAGATACTCTACGACGGTTCCAATTTGCCCTCGCGTAAGCCCCTGTTCGGGGAGGTCCTCAGTAAGGGCGACTACCGCCAGCAAGGGGATGGACTTCATGCTCAACTCCTCTTTACATAACAAGTGGTCAACCGCGGAAAGTCCTCGGAATATCGGACGATCCAGCCGCTCCTGATCACAGCCGAGCCGGAAGCGGTGGTCACCACGAATTCTATCATGTAGAGCGTACCGAACCGTGTATCCGAGATTACGACCGCGGGTTCGTGTGCGGCGGCGTTCAGGAGCCGTTGGCGCAGCCATTCGGCGTCGGCACGGCCCAGCCCCAGGGCTGAGGCGAACACGCGCGCTTTGTGCTTGCCGTCCTCATGCTTTTCGTCCAGGCAGTAGTCCCGTAATTTCGCGGCATCCACGACGGCCCGGTTGCCGTTCGGAAGCATCATCAGCTTGTCCGCTCCGTTGACCAGGATACGAAACAGGGACAGCGGCCCGTGCTGAGCAAGAAGGTCGGCTTGCCGGAGTAGCGCCCCCTCGGTACAATACAATGAAACATATGTTGAAGCGAATTGGTTGTGCGTGGCTGGCCACGCTGCTGTGGACCGCCGCGGCTCACGCCCAGGCGGGGAAATGGATGAGCATCGGGCCGTTTCCCGAGCCCAAGGAAGAGCTGATGGGCGAGGCGGCGAACGGGCGGATGTACGTGTTCGCCGGGCTGGTTTCGGCCCCCATCTGGCTGCCCGTGGGCATGGTCTACGAATACGATCCGGGCGGGAACAAGTGGACCAAGAAGAAGCCCATGGCGCTGCCGGCGCACCACATCTCCTGCATCGAATTGAACGGCAAGATTTACATTTTCGGCGGGTTCGTCGCGCCTACACAGGGCATCCCGGCGTGGGTGCCGATCAACAACGCGTTCGAATACGATCCGGAGAAGGATTCCTGGAAGGCGCTCGCGCCCATGCCGGTCAAGCGCGGCGCGGCGATGGTGGCGGCCGCGGGCGACAAGATTTACGTGATCGGAGGCGCGACCACCGCTCCCGGCGAGACTAATCCGGCGATTCATCCGACCTATCCGCAGCGGGTGCTTTCCACCGTGCAGGAATACGATCCCAAGACCAACACCTGGCGCGAGCGCTCTCCCATGCCCACGCCGCGCAATCATGCCGCAGCCGCCGCCGTGAACGGAAAGATTTATGTGATTGGCGGGCGCATTGGAGCGGCGTTCATCGGCCCTTCCTCGGATCTGAACAACGTGGAGGTCTACGATCCCGCCGCCGACAAGTGGGGCGCACCGCTGGCGAAGATGCCGACGGCCCGCAGCGCCGTGGCCTGGGGCGTTTATGACGGGAAGATTTATGTCGCCGGCGGCGAGTGGCAAAACGCCACCGAGCAGACGGTTTTCCGGGCTTTTGAAGCGTACGATCCGGCCACCAACACGTGGGCGATCCTGCCGCCGATGGCGATTGCGCGTCACGGCGTCGCCGGCGCGGTGATCGGCAACCGATTCTATACAGTCGGCGGCGATGTGCAGTCGTCCGGCACCGGAGTCGCGGTCTCAACCGCGTCCGCGGATGCCTTCGAGTTCGCCAAGTAAATGCCTTCGGGACCCACTCACTGCCGTTCGCGGTTCGGTACTGCTACAGAACCACGAGCGCCAGCGAGTGGGTTTTAAAATCATTAGGAAGAAAAGGAAGACATGAGTTACAAACTAGATACATACTTTATCGGCAAACCGCACGAGTGGGATCCCAAGCGTCTCTACAGTCAGACCGGGGCGGACTGGCAGTATCGCGTCGATTACGAGCGCATGCGGAAGGACCGCCTCGACAAGCTTCGCGAGCAGATGACCAAGCACGATCTGGGAGCGCTGGTGTTATTCGCGGGCGCCAACATCCGCTACGCCACCGGCTCCTATCAGGGCAACTGGAAATACAACATCAACATTCGCTACGCGGTGGTGCCCAACGGTGGAGAAGTGGTCCTGTTTGAGACCGCCGGGTCGGACCTGCATTGCGCCAAAATCGACCTGCCCTGGATGGGCGGCGACAACATCCGTCCGGCGATCACCTGGCAATGGGCCGAAGGCGCTGTTCCCTACATGGCCGGAAGAATGGCCGAGACGGTCGTGGACGTTCTGAAAAAGAACGGCGTCGCCAAGGAGAAAATCGGCATCGACAATCTCGACATGCCGGCGCTCAAGGCGTTCCAGGATGCCGGAGTGAACATCGTGAACGGGTGGCCGGCGGTCTCGCAGGCGCGAGTGGTGAAGACCCGAGATGAGATCGAGTGCCTGAAGATGGCTTCGAGCATCGGCGACGCCGCCATGTGGAAGATCAAGTACGAGTGGCTGAAGCCCGGCGTGCGCGAGCGCGAAATCGAGGCCAAGGTGCACGAGTTCATGCTGGAGCGCGGCTGCGAAATCATCTACGACATCATCGTGGCCTCGGGCGGCAACACCAGCCCCTACCGGCGCTGGGCCACCGACAAGATGATCCGCCAGGGCGACCTGGTGATCGTGGACATCAACGCCGTGGGACCTTCGGGCTACTTCATCGACTTCGTGCGCAATTTCAAGTGCGCCGGCAAGATGACGCAGCAGGAAATCGACCTGTACCGCGAAGTGTACGACTCGATGTACGCCGGGATCGAGCAGTTGAAGCCCGGCAACACCACCGCCGACGTCGCCTCGAAGTTCCCCCATTACGACGACGACACCTACGGCACGGTGACGCTGCAACAGTTCGCGCACTCGATCGGCCTGACGCTTTACGAAGGCATGTGGATGTCGCGGGCGTATTCGCTCAAGTATCCGGCCGAGATCAAGGAGAACATGTACTTCGCCATCGAGACTTTCGCCGGGCATCCGGGTCTGCGCCAGACCTCGCGCCTGGAAGAAAACGTGCTGGTTTCCGGCGAGGGGCCGGTCATCTTCACGCAGATGGAGCACATGGAAGAAGCGATGAAGTCGTAACATGCCCGTCGTAGCCGTCACCGACACTGTTTTCCCGAACCTGAATCCGGCTCGCGAGGTGGTTTCCAAAGTGGGCGGGGAGCTGCGGCTGGCGCAGGCGCCGACGCCGGAGGCCATCCTCGACGTCGCCCGCTCCGCCGACGCCGTTCTCACCACCTACGCCAAGCTGACCGGCGACATGATCCGGCAGATGACGCGGTGCCGTATCATCGCCCGCTTCGGGATCGGCGTGGACAACGTCGATATCCCGGCGGCCACCGCGCAGGGAATCGTGGTCACCAAGGTTCCCGACTATTGCATCGACGAGGTCTCCGATCACGCCATGGCTCTGCTGCTGGCGCTGGTCCGGAAGATCCCGTTTTCGAATTCGCTTGTGCGCGCGGGACGGTGGGAGATGCCCGCCGTGGTTCCCATTCAGCGGTTGCGTGGAAGAGTGCTGGGACTCATTGGGTTCGGGCGGATTCCGCAATTGGTCGCGCCCAAGGCCAAGGCGTTCGGCCTGCGGGTGGTCACTTTCGATCCCTACGTTTCGCCGGACGTGCTGGCCCGCGCGGGCGTCGAGGGCGTGACGTTCGACGAGCTGGTGAAGATCTCCGACTACATTTCCATTCACTGCCCTTTGATGCCGGAGACCCATCATCTGTTCAATGCTGAAGTATTCAGCCGGATGAAGCCGTCGGCCTACCTGGTGAATACCGCACGAGGACCGATCATCGACGAAGCGGCGCTGGCTCACGCGCTCGATCAGAAGCAACTGGCAGGGGCGGCTCTCGATGTGATGGAGAAGGAGCCGCCGGCCGGCTCGGCGTTGCTGGGGCGGGACAATGTGATCGTCACGCCGCACACGAGTTTTTATTCGGAAGAGTCCCTGGTCGAATTGCAGACCAAGGCGGCCGAGGAAGTGGCGCGGGTCCTGACCGGACAGGCGCCGCGGAATCCGGTCAACGTCCTAAGTTAGCTGGCGCGCGGCAGCACCTCTCGTTCAATCTGCACGGCGGCCGTATCTCGGGCCAAGTCCAACTCGTAGTCCTGTTGCAGTCCCAGCCAGAGCTCAGGCGATGTGCTGAAGTAGCGGGCCAGGCGAAGCGCCATCTTTGCGCTAATCCCCCGCTTCTCGTTCACGATGCCGGAAACATGGCTGACTGGCACTCGCAGCGCCCGGGCCAGGGCGTTAATGGATAGCCTCAGCGGCGCCATGAAGTCTTCGCGCAAAATCTCGCCGGGGTGTACCGGGGCGAGCTTGGTTTTCCGTTCGGCCATAGGGTCCTTCCTCAGTGGTAGTCCGTTAACTCAACGTCGTGGGCATCACCATCTTGCCATCGGAAGCAGATTCGATACTGTTCGTTCACGCGGATGCTGTACTGCCCCGCCCGACCGCCCTTCAGCGCTTCGAAACGATTGTTCGGTGGAACTCTCAGGTCGCGAAGCGTGACTGCCCGATTCAGAAGCCGCAACCGGCGGAGGGCAACGCGAGCGACGTTTGCCCACCGGCGCGAAGCCTGCCGGTGAAAGAGCTCTTCCGTGTCGCGGTCGCGGAATGAGCGAATCACGATTTCTATTCTAACAACCGTATTACCAAGAGTGGTACGTTCCACGCTCCGACTCTACGGTCGATCCGTTCTAGAATGAAAAGAACCCGCTCACTGGCAGGCGACAAGGATCGCCTGCCCCACTGAGTACCAAAGGAACAAATACAAATGTCTCAAGAACCGTGGAAAACAGATAAATGGTTTGTCAGCCCCTGGAACTTCGCCGATCCGGTGCGGGCCCAGCTCCATTTCCCGAAGCAGGTAAAATTTCACGACATCACGCTGCGCGACGGCGAGCAGCAGACCGGCGTCATCTTCACCAAAGACGACAAGATCCGCATCGCCGAAGGCCTGGCCGCGGCGGGCGTTCACCGGATCGAGGCGGGGATGCCGGTGGTGTCGCCTAGCGATACGGCCGCCATTAAGGACATCGTCAAGCGCAACCTCGGCCCACAGATTTTCGCGTTCTCGCGCTGCATGGTCGATGACGTGAAGCGCGCCGTGGATTGCGGCGTCTCCGGAGTGGTGATGGAAGTGCCCTCGAGCACGCACATCATTCAGTACGCCTACAAGTGGCAGCTCGAGAAAGCCATCGACCTCTCGATTGAATCGACCGCCTACGCGCACTCGCAGGGCCTGGAGGTGGTGTTCTTCCCGATCGATTTCAGCCGCGCCGAGATCAACTGGGTGCTGGATCTGATCACGCGCGTCGCCAACGAAGGGCACATGGACGCCCTCGCGCTGGTGGATACGTTCGGAGTCGTGTCCCCGCACGCCATGCAGTACCTGGTCCGGGAGACCAAGAAACGCATCAACAAGCGCCTCGAAGCGCACTTCCACATGGATTTCGGCATGGGCATCGCCAACACCATCATGGCCGTGGCCGAGGGCGTGGAGGTGATCCATTCCACCGTGCTCGGATTGGGCGAGCGCGCCGGCAACGTGCCGATGGAGGAAACCGCCATGGCCCTGCTGACGCTGTACGGGATCGACACCGGGTTGAAGTACGACAAGTTCTACAGCCTGGCTCGCCTGGTCCAGGAGCTGTCGGGCCACGCGGTCCCGAGCAACCGTCCCGTGGTGGGCGAGCAACTGTTCCAGATCGAGTCCGGGATCATCGCCAGTTGGTGGCAGAACTGCGGCCAGGATCATCCGACCGAACTGTTCCCGTATCACTGGAGCGTGGTCGGCCAGCCCGCGCCGAAAGTGGTGCTGGGCAAGGGCAGCGGCATCGATTCGATCAAGGCGGCGTTGAAGACCATCGGCGTCGAAGCTACCGAGGAGGAAGCCATGCAGGTGGTGATGGCAGTGAAGCAATTCTCGCTCGAGAGGAAGCGCCTTCTGACCGACACGGAATTTCGCGGCGTGGTCAAAGCGACGCTTCCGCAGGCTGTCGGAGCTTAAGGAACGACGACTTCTTGAAAGCCATGGTCCTGAGAGCCCCGGAAGACCTGGGGCTCCACGATGTCGAGCAGCCAACCCCGGACCGGGATCACGTCCTGGTTCGGGTGGCGTATAGCGGCATCTGTGGCACCGACCTGAAAATTTACAAGGGCTCGATTCCGGTTCGCCATCCGTTGATCATGGGTCACGAAATGGTTGGCGAGCTGGTGGACGGCGGTGGCCGCGTGGTGGTGGACCCGGGGCTCTACTGCGGCGCCTGCTATTGTTGCCGCGAGGGCTCCACCAGCATGTGCCCGAACGGCGGCCTGATCGGGCGCGACTCGGACGGAGGCTTCGCGGAGTATGTGATGGCGCCTCGCAGCCATGTGTTCGCGCTGCCGGACGCGATCGGCAGCCGCGTGGCGCCGCTGATCCAGGTCCTCACCACGTGCTTGCACGGCCAGCGAAAGGTCGGCATTTTTCCCGGACAGTCCGTCGTGGTGATGGGGCTCGGCGTCACGGGACTGCTGCACGTGCAGTTGGCCAAGGCGCGGGGGGCTCACCCCGTGATCGGCGTCTCGCGCAGCGCGTGGAAGCGGCGCCTGGCGGAAGAGCTGGGGGCTGACATTACTCTTGAGGGGGCAGATGTGCGGGGTGTCTTGGAGGCTACGGAAGGCCGCGGCGCGGATGCACTGATCGAGTCAACCGGCGTGATGTCGTCCATCGCCGGCGCGATCTCGATGGCTCGCCTGGGAGCCACGCTGCTTCTGTTCGGCATCAGCACGGCCGCCGAAGGCGCGCTGCCGTTTTATCAACTCTATTTCAAAGAACTGACCATCGTGAACTCGCGCGCCGCCAAGAGCGAGGATTTTCCTGCGTCCATCGATCTGGTGGCCAGCGGTGCGGTTAAACTGGAACCGTTGGTGACGCACGTGATCGGGTTGTACGAATTGGCGAGCGCGATCCACATGCTCGAATCCGACACCGACCGCCGCATGAAAATTATTCTGGAGAACCGGTAAGTGAAAACGCTCGCGGCAGAGCAACGTGCGGCCAAGCCCCGGCTCACGCGCAACCAGGTCCGCAGCTTCTGGGCCGCCTGGGGCGGCTGGACCATGGACGGGATGGACTCCTTCATCTACTCGCTGGTGCTGGTACCGGCCCTGACGGAGCTGTTGCCGAAATCGGGAATCGAAGCCACCGGCGCCAATGTCGGATACTTCGGCGGACTGTTTTTCGCGCTGTTCATGATCGGATACGGATTCGCTCTGGTTTGGGGACCCGTCGCCGACCGGTTCGGCCGCGTGCGCACGATGATGCTCAGCATCTTCTGCTTCTCGCTGTTCACGCTGCTGGCCGCGTTCTCGACCGGCATTTGGACGCTTGCCATTTTCCGGTTTCTGGCCGGTGTCGGCATCGGCGGAGAATGGTCGGTGGGCGCGTCACTGGTATCGGAAGACTGGCCCGAGGAACGCCGCACCATGGGCGCGGCGCTGATGCACACCGGCTACTATATTGGCTTCTTCCTGGCCGCGCTGGCCAATTTCTTCGTCGGCAGCCATTTCGGCTGGCGATACATGTTCATCCTGGGAGGGGTCCCGGCATTTCTGATCGGCTGGATCCGGAACAACGTGCACGAGCCGGTCCGGTGGGAGAAGAAGGTGAAGCTGACGATGCACCGCTCCTTCCTCGAGCTATTCTCTCCGCTGTATCGCCGCCGGACCATCCTCAATTCGTCCTACCTGATCGTGTCGCTGATCGGGTTGTGGGCCGGGTCGGTATACGCACCGTCGGCGATCACGTTTATCGCCGAGAGGACCGGGCGGACGGCGGCGGACGCGGCCAGGCTCGCTTCTTATTCATCGGCGTTGCTGGCGATCGGGACCGTGCTGGGCGCTCTGATCGTGCCGCTGCTGGCGGACCGGCTGGGCCGCAGGTTTACGCTCGGCATCTTCTACACCCTGATGATGGCCTCCATCTGGACGACGTTCGGCTACGTGTTCTACATGGGCGAAGGCGCGCTCACATGGTTCATGGTGTGCTCGTTCTTCCTGGGATTGGGCGGCGCCAACTTCATCGTGTACTCGTTCTGGCTGCCCGAGCAGTACGGAACCGAATGCCGCGCCAGCGCCTTCGCGTTCACGACGAACATCGGGCGCTTCGCCGCGGCCGGGTTCACGTTTTTGGTGGGCTCCGGAATTCGCCACTACCAGACGCTGGGAACTCCGGTAGCGCTGGCCGGGCTGGCGTTCGTGGTGGGGCTCGCGCTGCTGCCGTGGGGGGAAGAGACCAAGGGGAAGCCGTTACCGGCTTGAGCAGGCTCTTAGGGCTTGCTAAACAATAATCTGTACAAAGCATGAAACATAGGTTATGTTTTATGTAGTGAGGAACTACGCCCATCGCAAGTCGACCCCGGTAGACAAACAGTGGCTGCGAGTACTGGGAACTCTGAACGAATACCAAG
>JBGPLI010000131.1:0-16641 GCA_041486445.1 Bryobacteraceae bacterium | reverse complement strand
GTACATCAACACGCTGTGCTGGCGAAGCCCAACCACGCCGATCCCGATGGAAAACGATCCGCGCAGGGTATTCGAACGCCTGTTCGGGGACGTCGGAAGCACGGATCCCGCCGAACGGCGCGCCCTTCAGCGCAAGAACAACAGCATCCTCGATTCATTGAGCGAGGCTACGGCCGACCTCATGCGGGGGCTGGGTCCGGGAGATCGCGCGAAGATTTCCGAGTACCTCGAGTCCATTCGCGATATCGAGCGCCGCATCCAGATCGCGGAACAGGAAAGCGCGAGGGATTTGCCTTCGTTGGTGCGGCCCTCCGGCGTCCCCGCCACATTCCAGGAGCACGCAAGGCTAATGTTCGACTTGCAGGTTCTGGCCTTCCAGGCCGACCTCACCCGGATGATTACCTTTATGATAGGCCGCGAAAAGACGGATCGGCCTTACCCCGAAATCGAAATTCCCGACGCGCACCACCCGCTGACGCATCACGCCGGCGATCGCCAGAAAATCGAAAAGGTCGTCCGGATCGAAACCCTGCAAGCCAGGATGTTCGCCTACTATCTGGAAAAGCTCCGATCGACGCCTGATGGAGATGGCACGCTGTTGGATCATATGATCGTCAGCTACGGCGGCGGCATCAGTAATGGCAATGTGCATTCCGTGGTCAATCTGCCGCTTGTGTTATTCGGCGGCGGAAGTTATTTCAAGGGCGGCCGTCATATTCGTTTTCCGAAGGAACCAACGCTTTCTAACATGCAACTGACGCTGCTCGACAAATTGGGGATGCGAGTGGAGAACTTCGGAGACAGCACTGGCGAGCTCGACCTCCTCTCGGTGTAAAGGAACATGCGCTTGAAATCCAGTTGGGCGATCGTCCCTCTGCTCGGCGTCCTCTGCTTCGCAGATGATCTTCGGCTCGTGGACGCAGTGAAAAATAGAGATCGCGCGGCCGTGCGCTCTCTCATGGAGCAGCATGTAAATGTAAATGCGGCACAGGCGGATGGAACCACCGCCTTGGCGTGGGCGGCCAACCGGGACGACTTGGAGACAGCCGACCATCTGATTCGCGCGGGCGCCAAGGTAAACCTGGCCAACGATTATGGAGTAACTCCGCTGTCGCTGGCTTGCACGAATCGAAGCGCCGCCATGGTCGAGAGACTATTGAAGGCTGGAGCGGATCCCAACGCTGCCCAGGGGACCGGGGAAACGCCGGTCATGGTATGCGCGCGCACTGGAAGTGTCGAGACGGTGAAGTTGCTGCTCGCCCGCGGGGCGGATCCCAATGCGAAAGAGACCCAGCAAGGGCAGACTGCTCTCATGCGGGCCGTGGCGGAGAAACATCCGGAGGTCGTACGGGCGTTGATTGACGGCGGCGCGGATGTCCGCGCGCGCTCGAAGGGCGGTTTCACTGCGTTGCTTTTTGCCGGCCAGCAGGGGGAACTTGCCTCCGCACGGATGTTGCTGGCAGCCGGAGCGGACGTCAACGAAAAAACTCCGCTGAACGGAACCTCTTTAGTTGTGGCCGCCGCCAGTCGCCGGGAAGAATTTGCAATTTTTCTGCTGGAGAACGGAGCGGATCCGAACGCGGCGGATGCCTATGGAGTCACCGCCCTGCATTACGCTATACCGCGAGGAATTGCGGGGATCGATTCCGTTTCAATTATTTTCAGACCTTATAACGAGGTGCCGCCCGCCAACATGCCGGGATTGGTGAAGGCGCTCCTGGCGCATGGAGCGAATCCGAACGTGCAGATCGCGAAGGATTTTCCGCCATACTCGCGATCCCCTTACGCGCTGCAAACGAGTCTGGCCGGCCAGACGCCGTTTCTGCTGGCGGCCGCGGCCGCCGACCTCGATCTCATGCGCGTCCTGTTGGCCGGTGGCGCCGATCCGCATATCAAGTCGAAGGACGGGTCCACCGCTTTGATGATGGCGGCCGGAATCGGCCGGATTGACGAGCGGGAAAACAATCAGGAAGATGCCAGCGCTCTGGAGGCTGCAAAGCTGGCGCTGATGCTCGGAGACGACATCAATGCCGTGAACACGAGAGGCCGCACGGCCTTGCATGGCGCCGCTGGTATCGGGGCGAACGGACTCATCCAGTTCCTGGTCGAGAAGGGCGCGAACCTGAACACGAAGGACCGCAGGGGATACAGTCCGTTGGCGATTGCGGCAGGCCTCGCCCCTCGGGGCGGCGACAGCGCGAGCAGGGTTTATGAGGGTGCGATGGCTCTGCTGTTGAAGTTGGGAGCCCAGCCTGTTGACCTGCGGCGGCGACCCGCCGCTGGTGATGACGCCGAGCCCAACTAGACTTGATGAAGTTCCTGTTTCTTCTTCTTCAAGGGGCGGCGTTGTGGGCTCAAACGCCTGCACCTCCTTACGTGCAGCAGGGCAAGACCATCAAGGTCAGCGAGCACGTATGGGTAGTCCCGGACGGACGTGTCAATCTGGTTCCCAACATCGGCATCATCGCCGGGAGAAACGCCACCCTGGTGGTCGACAGCGGCATGGGTCCCAGAAACGGAGAAACCACGCTCCGGGAGGTGCGAAAGATCAGTCCGAATGCGCCGCTCTATCTCACCACTACGCACTTTCATCCCGAGCACGTCAGCGGCTTCCAGGTGTTTCCCGCGAGTGCCAAGCTGATTCGGCCATTGGTGCAACAGGAAGAACTGGTTCAGGGCAGTGCGGCCATGAACGCATTGTTCAGCAAAATGTCGCCCGCGCACGCCGATCTCCTCAGGGACGTGAAACCGCGTCCGCCCGACGTTACCTTCGGCGATTTTGCCGAGATTGATCTGGGCGGCGTTACGGCGCGGATATTCACGATGGGACCGGCTCACACGCGCGGCGATAATTTTATCCTTATCAAAGAAGATGGTCTCCTGTTTGGCGGAGACGTGATCACCAACCGCTTCTTCCCGATCATCAGTGAGCGTGGCGCAAGCTGGATCGAGATTCTTGACAAACTCGCTGCGCTCAAGCCAGCCAAAGTCGTGCCCGGACATGGCGAAGTCGGCGACGCGGGTCTGATCTCACGCGAGCGCGCCTTTCTGGCGGTCATGCAGGCGCGCACCCGTGCACTGAAGCGCCAGGGCAGGTCCGCCGACGAGACCGCCGCCCAGTTGACTGAGGAGTTGAAGACCCAATATCCGGACTGGGGTAATCCGGAATTTCTCAGCGCTGGAATCCGCCGGTTCTACGCCGAGAGCAGCCAGCCCTGAACGCCACCCATCCGCAGGGTAAAATCGTTTGACGCCCATTCGCGGACTTACCGTATGACTTACCGACTTTGTTTCGCTGTTGTGATCTGGACTCTCTCTGCCTCCGCCCAGTGGCTGAACTATCCCACCCCGGGCATACCGCGCACGCGGGACGGCAAGCCGAATCTCACCGCTCCTGTGCCCAAAGCCGGGAACGGCAAGCCCGATTTGAGCGGACTATGGATGCGCGTGCCAGGTCCCGGGGAGCGTGCCCCGGTGTTGGCGGTGGGTCCCAACCTGGAGTACTACATGCGGCCGGGCGAAAAGATCCCGCCCTTGCTCCCCGCCGCCGAAGCGCTCTACCGGCGGCGCCTGGCGAATCAAATGGTGGACCGTCCCTCCGCGCATTGCCTGCCCCACGGCATCCCCGACGAGATGCTGCTTCGCAATCCCATCAAGATCGTACAGAATCCCGGCGTGACCTTCATTCTCTACGAACAATACACGCTTTTCCGCCAGGTCTTCACGAATGGCCGCGCCCTTCCGCCGGTGTCCGTTCCCGCCTGGTTCGGCTATTCCGTCGGAAAGTGGGATGGCGACTGGTTCCAGGTGGACACGCGCGGCTTCAACGACAAGAGCTGGATCGATGACAGCGGGCGTCCTCATACCGAAGCCCTGCACACCGTCGAGCGTTTCCGGCGCCGCGACTTCGGTCACCTGGAGGTCGAAATCACGATTGACGATCCCCAGGCCTACACCAAACCCTTCTCGTTTCCGCTGCAATTTGAATTTCTCGCCGACACCGAATTCATTGAGAGCGTGTGCGAGAACGAGAAAGATGCGGCTCATGTTGCAGGAAAATAGCCGCGGTATTATCATCGAGTCGTGCCTTTCCTAACACTAGCGATTCTGTTTGTGATGGCTGGACTTGCTCCAGCCCAATGGGTGAAGGTGCCGCTACCCGGCACACCTCGCATGCCGGACGGTAAGCCGGACCTCGCTGCGCCGTCGCCGAAAGCGCCGGATGGAAAGCCGGATCTGTCGGGGATCTGGACCGCGGACTCCGGCAAGTATCTGGGTAACCTAGCTGGGGAGGGCGTCGAAGTGCCGATGCAGCCATGGGCCGCGGCCGTTTACAAGGAGCGCTTCGACAGTTTGGCGGCAAACAAGCCACAGGTGCGTTGCATGCCGCACGGCATACCGGACGCGATGTTGGTGCCTGGTTACCCGTTCAAGATCATCCAGACGCCAGGCGTGACGATCGTGCTCGAAGAGGAATTCAATCAATATCGCCAGATTTTCACGGATGGCCGTGCGCTTCCCGTGGATCCCAACCCCGCCTGGTTCGGCTACTCCGTCGGGAAGTGGGAGGGCGATACGTTCGTTGTAGAGACGGCTGGTTTCAACGACGGGAGCTGGCTTGATAACGGTGGTCACCCCCACACCGATGCGTTGCACCTGACGGAACGCTTCCGGCGCCGGAACTTCGGAACCTTGGAATTGGAGATCACGGTCGACGATCCCAAGGCTTACACCAAGCCGTGGAAGTCAGCGACCGTGCATTTCAGATTGCTCCCGGATACGGAGCTCATTGAACACCTCTGCGAAAACGAAAAGGACGCCCCACATTTGCTGGGCAAGTAATAGCCTGAGTCCGTCGCGCAAAACTTACGCGGGACACCACAACTAGTCCATCGTCTAGTAAGCCGGGTAGGAGACCTTGCTCACCGCCAGAGTTGCTCTGTCGCCAGGCGCGCTCCCTCCGCCATGGCGCGGAATTTCGCCCACACGACGGTCGGGTGGACCTCCGGGTTATAAGTTGCCTGCGAGGAGAACCCGCAATCGGTCCCGGCGATCACGTTCTCACGGCCCACCAGCCGGGCATACCGGAGAAGGCGCTCGGCGATGAGCTCGGGATGCTCGACGATGTTGCTGGCATGCGTCACCACACCCGGGATGAGCACCTTGCCCTCGGGCAGCTTCACCGTTTCCCAAACGTGATACTCGTGCTCATGACGCGGGTTGGCGGCTTCAAAAGAGTAAGCGCCGGCGTTCACCGCCAGCATCGCGTCGACAACGTCCTTCAGCGGCGCGTCGTGGACCCGCGGTCCTTCATTGATCCCGTAGCAGGTGTGGAAGCGCACCTTCTCCGCAGGGATGCCTCGCAGGCCGTGGTTCAGCGCCTCCACGTACAGGGCGGCCTTCTTGCGCCGGCCGGCCGCGTCGAGCGATGAGTAACTGAAAATATCGGTGAGAAACGGGTCGTCGATCTGAACCAGGAACCCGGCATCCACGATCGCCCGGTACTCGGTGCGCATCGCGTCTGCCACCGCGAGCAGGTACTCCTGTTCCGTTCGATAGTACTCGTTGCTGCCGGCGCCGCTCGGCGCGACCGCGGGCATGAAGACCTCTTCCGTCTTCACTCCGTCGAGTGCGGTTTTGAGGTTCTCGATATCGCGGCGGAGCGCTTCGTGACCACGGTAGCTGACCGGCCCCGTGCACACCAGCGGAATCACGGGGGCCACGGAACCGCCCATCATGGCGTGGCTGAAATACTCTTTGTAATACTCGGGGAACGTGTCCATTTCCGCCGCGAAGGGGCGCGGCCGGGCGCCGGGTCTGGGCTCGAATCCGGCGAGCCGCTCGCTGACGTATGCGAAGAAACCGTGCTTGCCTTGCTCGCCGTCGGTGGGAATATCGATGCCGTTCTCCACCTGCTGGCGGACCGACTCGGCGACCGCGCGCCGCACGCGCCCGGCATAGGCAGCGGAGTCGTATGGCTCGCCCTTGGATTTCGCCCTCATCATGTCGAGCAGATCGTGGGGACGCGGCAGGCTGCCGCAGTGGGTGGTGAGAATGCGAGCGGTGCTTCGGTGCATGGCGATTCCTGTATCGTCTCAGAATGGGCGAGAATGACTCAATGGCCGTCTCCTCATCCGTTACTCGCCGCAGTGTTCTGGCTGCTCCGGTCGCGCTCGCGCTCGTCAGCCGTCCGGCGCGCGCCCAAACTTTGCGGCCCAACATCGTCTTCATCATGGCCGACGATCTGGGTTACGCGGACGTCTCCTGCTACGGACGGCGCGACTACTCGACGCCCGCCATCGACAGCCTCGCCACCGGCGGCGTGAAGTTCCTCCAGGCGTACGCCAACTCCGCCGTCTGCTCCGCCACGCGCACCGCGCTGATCACCGGCCGCTACCAGTACCGCCTGCCCGTGGGACTCGCCGAGCCGATCGCCACGGGCAACACCACGCTCGGTCTGCCGCCCGAGCATCCCACTCTCCCATCGCTGCTTCGGCAGGCCGGCTATGGAACCTCCCTCATCGGGAAATGGCATCTCGGCAACTTGCCCAGCTTCAGCCCACTCAAGAGCGGGTACGACCACTTCTGGGGTTTCCACAACGGAGCTGTCGATTATTTCTCGCACAAGGCCAGCCCGGCCCCCGGCGCCCCGCCGGACCTGTGGGATGGCGACGCGCCGATCGAGCAGACCGGTTACCTCACCACTCTTCTGGGCGATCACGCCGTCAAGACCATCGAGGATTACGCCGCGGCACGCCAACCCTTCCTGCTGAGCCTTCATTTCAACGCGCCGCACTGGCCCTGGGAGGGACCGAACGACGAGGCCGAATCGCGGCGCATCCGGACGCTGTTCGACATCGACGGTGGCACTCTGGCCACCTTCGCGCGCATGGTCGTCGCCATGGATTCGCAGATCGCGCGCGTGCTTCAGACCGTTGCTCGCACCGGCATCGCGGACAACACCATCGTCATTTTCACCAGTGACAACGGCGGCGAACGCTTCGCCGACACCTGGCCGTTCACAGGGAAAAAAACAGAGCTTCTCGAAGGCGGGTTGCGCATCCCCGCGCTGGTGCGCTGGCCCGGCCACATCCCAGGCGGCAGCACCACTTCGCAGGTCGCGATCACCATGGACTGGATGCCGACGTTGCTTGCCGCGGCGGGCGCTCAACCGGATCCCGCCTATCCTCCCGATGGCATGAACCTGTTGCCGGCGCTGACGGCGCAGGCTGCTCCCGTGCCTCGCAAGCTGTACTGGCGCTACAACCAGAAGTCGCAGCGGGCGATGCGCGACGGCGACATGAAGTGGGTTAAAATTCGCGAAAATACATTCCTCTTCAACGTGGTCGATGATCCTCTGGAGCGGGCCAACTTGAGGAATCGCCAGCCGGACGTGTACCGCCGCATGATCGAAGACTACGAGAAGTGGAACGCGGCCATGTTGCCGGCGCAGCCAGTCATGGGCGGGGGTTTTACCGCGGATCAACTGGCTGACCACTTCGGGAATGAGCCTGGATAGCCATAAAGAGTCATAATATAATAGCCCCAACGACAGATATATACTAACGCTCCAGAGGCTTGATTAAGTACGACAAATTGTGATTGACAGTAAATGGGATAAATGCGATACTCCCTCCCAGGAGCTTTAGAGGTTTCGCTCCGACGAGGAGAGTCCGCATGTCTCGATCTTTGCTACTGGTGTCGATTTGTGTGCTTTTGGGCGCTGGTTTGGTTTCCGCCCAGGTGACCACGGGAACGATTTCCGGAGTCGTTCAGGATCCGTCTGGAGCCGCTATCCCGGGAGTGATGGTCACGGTCAGGAACGTGGATACAGGAACTGCCAGAACCCTCACGACGGACGCCGGGGGCCGGTACACCGCTCCCGATTTGACCCTGGGTGGTTATGAAGTGACAGCCCAGATATCGGGCTTTCAAACCGAGGTCAGAAGCGGGATCACACTCACGGTGGGCCAGCAGGCGGTGGTGAATCTGGCGCTCAAGGTGGGACAGGTCTCCGACAGGGTCACGATCACCGAGGCAGCGCCGCTGGTGGAATCGACCACTTCCGCCATGAGCTCGCTGGTGGACGCGAGAACGATTCGGGACCTGCCGCTGAACGGCAGAAGTTACGACCAGCTCGCTCTGTTGCAACCGGGCGTGGTAACCATGGGCGCGGGGCTGGCAGGCGCTGCGTTCGACTATGGCACGGGGACGCGATTCAGCGTGAGCGGAAGCCGGAGTTATGCCAACAGCTTCATGCTGGATGGAACCGATATCAACGATCACGCCAACGGCACCCCGGGCGGGGCGGCCGGGACCAACCTGGGGGTAGACGGAGTTCAGGAATTCAAGATCAACACCAGCGTGTCCCCCGCCGAATATGGACGGTCCTCTGGCGGCGTGATCTCGGCAGTCACGCGGTCTGGCACCAATAGCGTGCATGGCTCGGCCTTTGAGTTTCTCCGCAACAACGACCTGGATGCACCGGCTTACTTTGATGAGAAAACCCACGGCGGGACCGGCTCGGTGGCTCCCTACAGGCGCAACCAATTTGGAGGTGCTTTGGGGGGACCCATCAAGAAGGATAAAACCTTCTTCTTCGGCAACTACGAAGGCATGCGGCAAGGCAATGGAGGAAATATATCGGCCGAGGTACCGACGGCTGCCACCTTGCAGGGAATCGTTCCGTTCAATGCTTTTCAAGGCACGGACCCGATGCCCTACAACTGTCACAAGGGCGATACGGCCTGCAACGTGGGGGTGAACCCTCTCATCAAGCCCTACCTGAACCTCTACCAGACTGCGAACCAACCGGGCAACCTGGACCTCGGAGACGGCACGGGATTTTTCATTGCCGCGCCCCTCCGGGTTACCAACGAAGATTATTTCATGACCCGCGTAGATCATCAGCTCAGCGAGAAGATGAGACTCTTCGTCAGATACAGCTTTGATAAAGATGGCAACACGATCCCGAACTTTAACGGCAGTGCCGTTGCGAACGAGGAGGATGTTTCCCGCAGACAATATTCCACGATTCAATTGAACAACATATTGCGGCCTACTCTGGTGAATTCGTTCCGGGTCGCCTACAATCGAACCTACCAGAACTTCGACGATGTTATCGCCGACCCGCGGGCGGCGAATTTGAACTTTATCCCCGGCCAGCACTTGGGGACCATCTCTTTTGGCACACAGGGGCTTAACGGCCAAAACGGCAGCGGCCCGCTGAATTTCATAGGAGTAGATAACGGGGCGCCCCGAGTGTACGCTTATAACCTCTTCCAGACGGGTGATGATCTCACGTATATTAAGGGAAGGCATTCCCTCAAGATGGGCGTGGATATCAAGCGAATTCAGGACAACGAGACCACGGAATCCAACGGCAGGGGCGACTACACATTTCTTGATCTTCCGGGCTTTCTTGCCAACCAACCCATTCGTTTTGACGCGCCACCGCCGGGCCAGAGCGGCTACCGGGGTCTCCGGGAAACCATGTTCGGGGCCTATGTGCAAGACGATTTCAAAATGACCCAGCGCCTCACCCTCAATCTGGGCTTACGGTGGGAAGCCATCAGCGATCCAATGGAAGTAAATGGAAAAATGGCCACTCTATTGAACATACATGATCCAACGACAACGGTCTTGAAGGACAGTTTCTTCTCCGTCTCGAAAAAGGACTTCCAGCCTCGGTTCGGCTTTGCATGGCAGCTCGACGGAAGCGGAAAAACGGTCTTGCGGTCGGGATTCGGTATTTTCCATGACCACGTACTTCCTTTTTCTTTTGTGGGAGCTGCTTCGGGTACCCCTCCCTTCTTCAGCACACTCAGCGACCTGACGAACCCGATCTTCCCCCGGGATACGAACTTGACCAACGGCCCAGCTCCACCGCCTCAATTCAATCCTCTTCCGGCCTCGATCAAGGAGGCCAGCAAAATCCAATATAGCCTGACTTTGCAGCAGCAGTTGATGAAGGATACCCTGCTCGAAGTAGCCTATATCGGCTCTGAATCCCATCATTTGCAAAGAGCCGGGGAACAGAACCCTACTGTTGCCCTCAGCCCCGGGGTTTTCCCGGCCGCGTTCAGACAAAGCAATCGCATTAACCCCAACTTTGCCTCCCTTACGGCGTACCGATGGGACGTGAATGCCGACTATAATGCGTTGCAGGCCACGCTGAAGCGCAGGAGCGCCAGCGGATTGCAGTATCAGGCGTCTTACACCTATTCGAAATCAATAGACGAAAAATCAAGCATCGCCGGCGGCGACACACGCCAGGAAGTGACCACTGTTCTCGATTTCCTGAACCCGGCCCGCGACCGGGGGCGCTCCGCCTTCGACGCGTCACACAACTTTATCCTTAGTACCACCTATCCCTTTCCGTTCAAATTCCAGCACAAGGTAGTGAGCGCGATTTTGGGCGGCTGGACGGTGAATGGAATTGGCACATTCCGCACAGGGGAACCATTTACCGCGCGGGTGGGATCCAACGTTTCCCAAAACGGGGACAGGTGGAATCCGGACCGTCCCATCTTGAACCCCGGCTTCACCCCCAATCCTACGTCAGGTGTTTCAGCAGGGTGCGGCAAAATACCCAAGGGTACACCGTTGGGAACTCCGGACCTGTACTACGATCCTTGCGCCTTCTCGAGGCCGGCGGCAGGGACCTGGGGCAACCTGGGGAGAAACACCCTCAATGGGCCGGGACTTTTCAATACCGATTTTTCCGCGGACAAGGTCTTCAAACCGACCGAGCGGATCAATGTGCAATTCCGGGCTGAGATTTTTAATCTCTTGAGCCAGGCCCATTTTTATCTTCCTGGGGCCAACGTCTTTTCGGGGAGCGCCGGTCATATCACCTCGCTAATCGCGTCCCCAGGCGGCAGGTTGATTCAATTGGGCGCGAAGATCGTGTTCTAACTACAGCGACAGAAGTATCTGCGCATGAGCCCTCCGCCCTTACGGGCGGAGGGGAACTCGCTTACAATTGAAGCGACACCCATGCCAACCTTCTCAGAAGTACACCGCTCCCTCACCGAGTCGCTCCGTCTGGCGCAAGCGCCCGTCGCCGTCTGCCTCACCGATTCGCTGCCGCCGGGCGTCGGGATGTGGACCGGCACGGCGCCCGCCGGCTGCCGCTTCTGGCAGGAGGCCTCGACGAAAGTGTTCGCCACCACGGCCCGTCACCACGACCTGTGCGCCATCGGCATCCACACCCACAACCTGGAAGGCACGCCCGCAACCAACGCCGACCTGAGCGATGCTCTCAAGGTTTTCGGGGAACTCGATTACGTGCGCGCCCAAGACATTCCGCAGATTCCAGTGCTGGGTGAGCGGCCGCGCTACGTGATCTATGGACCGCTGGCCGAGATCCCGGCGGCGCCCGACGTCGTGCTGCTGTTCGTCCAGGCCAACCAGACGCTGATCCTGTCGGAAGCCGCTCAGCAGATCGAAGGCGGACTCCCGCCCGCCATGGGCCGCCCCGCCTGCGCGATTATTCCTCAGGCGAAGAATACCGGCCGTGCCGCGCTCAGCCTGGGCTGCTGCGGCGCGCGGGCCTACCTCGACGTCCTCACCGATGACGTAGCTCTGTTCGCCATCCCCGGCGACCAGTTGCAGAAGTTCTCGGAACGAATCGCGGCGCTGGCGCACGCCAACCAGATTCTTACGAAGTTTCACACGATACGCCGCGCGGCGGTGGAGACCGGCGCGACTCCCACGGTCCGGCAATCGCTCGAGGCGATGCAGAGCTGATCTCGAATTCGCTTAGGGCTGGCGGGGCGCAGGGCTCTGCGGCCCGGGATTGGGAGAGTTCAGCGAGTTGTTGCCGAGCGGATTGGGGTTCTGCTGACCACCCTGCTGCTGCTGATTCGCGCCCGGCAGCAGGCTCTTCAAATCGAAAATGAATTCCCACTCGTCATACTTCTGGCGCTTGCCGTACACCTTGATGCTCGGGCCCTCGTGCGTGCTGGCGACGCCTGCCAGACCACCGGCCACGATCCCGTTACCGGCCGCCGCGTTGGGCGCCGCCGCCGCATTGGGCCTGGTGAGCAGATCGTTGATCATCTGAAGCGCCGGATTGGACGCGCCGCCCGGACCGCCGGCGGGCACAATGCCATTGGGCGCCGCACCAGGTGGGAATCCGCCTGGAAATCCAGGCTGGGGGGGCATCGGCGCCGGTTGTATGCCGCCGGTCTGCGTGTTGATCACTTGTCCCGGCAGATTCGGAACCGGAATGTTTTGGACGGGATTGGTTTGTCCGAGATTGTTTGGACCGGAACCGCCGAATTGATTCGCAAACTGAGGATTGAATGTGGGCTGTCCCGGTATCTGACCCGGCACGCCGGGCGGGAATCCACTCGCGCCACCCGCCTGCTGGATGGGGAAAGATTGTTGAACCGGGAAAGGCTGCTGCTGGACGGGTGGTTGCACCTGTATGGGCGGCTGGGGCTGGAACGGCTGCGCGGGAAACTGCTGTTGTGGCTGGAATGGCTGTCCGGGCTGGAACGGCTGTCCCGGTTGGAATGGCTGTGCCTGGAAAGGCTGTCCGGGAAATTGTGGCTGCCCGGGTATTTGCTGTCCGGGAAACTGCCCCTGAATCTGAAACTGCGGATTGCCCGGCTGCCCGGGAGTTGCCTGGCCGGGTTGCGGCGTGGGCGGCAGCAGGGTGATGGGCGGCCACTTGCTCGGATCGTCGCCGGGATCGACGGCCGATCCGGGGAGTCCCTGGTTTGGAAACGCCGGGTTTTGCGCGCCGAAGTTTGGCGCCAGCGGCCGGTCGCTCGGCCGGCGCAGCACGGCGGCGTTGACCGGTTGCGGCTGGCCTTCGGGAGTGGCGCCGGCGGCATTCGTATTCGGTGCGGAGGGCGGCTGGTTTCCACCAAGCGGATTTCCGGGGTTTCCGCCGGGCTGGCTCCCACCCAGCGGATTGTTGGCCGCGTTGGTTCCGGCGGCCGGCGGTTTCTGGACGCGGGAATCGGTCAGTTGTCCCGCGACGTTGGCGTGGATCAGGCGCCACTCGTCCTTGCCGGTCAGCGGATCGACGTAGCGGCGGCGCAGGAAGCGTTTGTCGTTGGTGTTTTCCAGATCCTCGAGTTTCGAAGGAAACCGCTTGTTGGCGACCACGTAGAGCTGAATGGCGCGCTTGAACTGCTCGCCGCGCTCGATCAGCAAGTCCTCGCGGTCGCGCTGGGTCTCGAAAGCGACGCGCGGCATCTGCCGGTACAGCATTAAGGCGACGGCGGCGGCCATCAGAAACACGATCAGCAGCGCAAAGCCGCGTTCGGAACGCCGTTTCACGACGACAACTCCTCCACCAGCGGCAGAGTCTGCTGATTCTTGGTCGTGGTATCCTCCACTACTGCCGAGTTTACTCCGATTCGGACGATCTTGTAGCGATTGCGGATCAGGTCGTTCTCGCCCGCGACAAAAATATCGTCGCCGTCGAGGAAAAAGGCGCGTCGGGTGCCGCCGCCGCGCGCGTTGTTCACGTAACCGTAGAACTTCAGCGGGATCGCAGGCGCCGCAGGTTTCGGCGGTTCCGCGGGAGGAGCGGGCGGAGTCTCGGGAGGCTTGGCTTCCGCCGTCACCGGGCCGGGCTTGATGGGCTTGACCGGCGGCGGAGGCGGCGCCGGCGGCTGGGAAAATTCGAACAGGCTGCGCGTGCCGCCCTCCATCGGCACCTGTTGGACCTTGGCCAGCAATTCCAGCTTCAGCGTCGGATCGATGCGGCTGACGTCGGCGCCTTCCGGGAGTTTGAGCGTTGGGCGGAAATCCTCGACGGAGGTGCGCACACCGATACCGCCGCGGGCGGGCGTTCGCTGCGCGGGCATCGGAGCCGGAGCCACAGCACGCGCCGGAGGCGCGACAGGGATGGAGCGCGTTTGAGAGACCGCGGGCGCACTTTCGGGAGCCGGGGGCGTGCGGTTCATCCAATACACGACCACCGCCGCCACCAACAACCCGCCCAGGACCGCGAGCTTCTTCGGCTCCGCGCCGATCCCTTTCGGCGCCAGTTTGGCGAGCGGCTTCATTGACTCTCGCCTCCGTCCCGCACAAACGTCTCCAGCTTCATGTTGACGGTGAGGACGTTCGAGCCCTGCTGCGGCGCGGCGTTCAGCGACTCGACGATCAGCAGCCGCGGAGAGCGGTCGATCTCATGCACGAAGTGCATCAGGTCCGAATAGGTGCCCTCGTAGTTGGCGGTGATGGTCATCATGCTGAGCGAGTCCGACCCCTCGATGGGCTCGGTCGAATAGGCGTGCTCGCGAGGCTTGATCTTGGATTGATTGGCCGCTTCCACCAGCTCGGAGAGCAGCGTCGAGTAGGCGGTGCGGCGCTCCAGAAAATAGTTGCCCAGGAATTGATCGCCCTCCGAGCGACCTTTTTCGACGGCGGCGGCGTGCTCCCGCGTGCGCTCGAGCAGGGTCTGGCGGGATTCGACCTGCGACTGAAGAGTCGCGAGCTGGCGGCCCAGATCCTCGGCCGATCCTCCGGGCGGGAACAACACCAGCGCCGCGGCAATCAGATTCAGCGCGGCCAGCGCGCCCAATCCAATCCGCCACTGGCGCCTGGCCCCTGGCCCCTGGCGCTTAGAGTTTTTGGCCATATTCCACGCTCACGCGATACCGGTACAGCGGCTCATTCTGCGAGGGCGGCTGCGAGCTCGACACGGTCGCCGGACCGAACAGCGGCGAGCCCTGCAATTTCCTGAGAAAATCGATGACGGGTTCGGGCGCCTGCGCTCCCACCACCATATCCAGCAGCACGGCGTTGCGCGAGTTGATCTGCGGCAGCCGCACCTGGATCAGGCGCACGTTGTGCGGCATCACGCTTTCAAGATCCGCGAAAATGCGGGTCCAGCTCACCGACTTCCGCTCCACCAGCGTGTTCAGCAGAAGGCTGCGCTGCAACACCTCGGCGTTAGCCGGCTGGCGCAGCGTCTGGTCGAGCTGGGCCTGTTCGGCGTTGATGGCGCGCAGTTGGGCGTTCAGCCCCTCGACGGCGACGCGCGAGTCCTTCACTTGCGCGCGCTCGGAGACGATCACGAAGATCTGGACACCGAGCAGCGCCGCGAGCAGGACGGCGCACACGCTCGAGGCCACCAGCATGGGGCGGTCCCGGCGGAACGGCTCGCTCGAAAGATTGATGGGGATGCGCACTAGTTTCCGGCGGCCTCCATGTATCCCAGCAAACCCGCGTTGAACGGTCCGGGCGCGCCGAGGCGGCTGCGCAAGACTTCCGTTTCGCAAGGGAGCCCTGGAAGCTCGCCCTGCGCGAAGCCGCACAGGATCAGTTTGCGCACGGGCGATCCGAGCTCATCTTCGACGTACGCGAAAGTGGGATGCAGCACCGCCAGGATCTCTTCGCTGGTCACTTCGTCGAGCGCGACGCAGCGGAACAGTTTCAGCGCGCTACCCGCCAGCACCATGACGGAAAGCGCTTGGCCGGCAAGCTTGGCAAGCACGGCGACGCCCTCCTCTTCATACAAATTCAGCGCCGCCAGCGCTGACGTCGTCACCTCTCCGGGGTGGAAACCCGCGTTACGAAACAACGCCTCATAGCGGGCGATGATTTCGAGCGCGACGGTCACCGCCACTACTTCCACCTTTTTCTTGCCCCCGGACTGTACGAAATAGCTGACTGCCGCGGAGTCGATGTCGAAAGGAATCGTTTTCTTGACGCGGAATTTGATCAGCGAGAGCTGCTCCTCCGGAGCCGACGGGAAGGAATCGAAATCCAGCACGCTCACCCGAGCCGCGTAGTCCGGCAGGATCACGGCGGCAGGCCGGCGCTTCCTCGAACCGCTGTTCGCCGGAGCGATTTTTTCGAGAAGCTTCGCGATCGCCTCCGGCCGGTGAATGTTGTCGGCGACAGGGGAGGCCACCAGCGTGCCCGGCTCGAACGGCTGGAATCCCGTCCGGCTGCCCTGGGCGAAGGCGATGCCGGCGTCGGAGAGCTCGAACAGATGGCTCGGCGGCGGTTCCTTCACCAGGCGCGCAATGGAGTTCAGAAACGGCATCTCATCCTTCGATGAACGTGACCTTGTTGATCTCCTTGAGCGTGGTGACGCCCGCCTTGGCCTTGGCCAGCGCCGATTCGCGCAGGAACGTCATGCCCTCTTCCCGCGCCAGGCGGCGGATCTCCGAGCTGGGCCGCTTGCTGAGAATCATTTCACGGATGTGCTCGGAAAGGTCCAGCAGCTCGTGAATGGCGCTGCGGCCGCGGAACCCTGTGCCGCCGCATTCAAAGCATCCTACGCCTTCATAGAACGGGACGTCGCGCCAGACTCCCGCATCGAGGCCGCTCTCGGACAAGTAGGAGTCGGGATACTCCACTTGCTTCTTGCAATGCGGGCAGATCACGCGCACCAGGCGCTGCGCCAGGATGCAATTCAGAGCGGAGACGAAATTGTAGGGCTCCACGCCCATGTTGAGGAAGCGCCCCAGCACGTCGAGCACGTTGTTGGCGTGCACCGTGGTGAACACCAGGTGGCCCGTGAGCGCGGCGTTGATGGCGATCTGCGCCGTCTCCTGGTCGCGGATTTCGCCCACCATGATCTTGTCGGGGTCGTGACGCAGGATCGAGCGCAGCCCGCGCGAGAACGTCAGGCCCTTCTTCTCATTCACAGGAATTTGGGTGATG
>JBGPLI010000130.1:0-16863 GCA_041486445.1 Bryobacteraceae bacterium | reverse complement strand
TACTGACCGTTGATGTTGAGATAGAGGCCCCTCGGCAGAGGCGTCTTTTCAAGCGTATCGGGATCGACGGCATCCGAGACGGCATCGCTTGAAACCACCGGATAAATCGTCCGGGCCACTTGCGCCATTGTTGCCATGAGGCTCTTGTCGATTCTTGGGTAAATGAGATGCCCGAGTTCGTGGAACCACGTAGCCAGTCCCGCCTTCTTGCCGATGAAGACCGTTGAAAGAAGAGGATACGCCTTTCCACGTTCTTGTGGCATCTGAATTTCAAGGACGCCAGAAGGCCGACGCCAGTGAATCTCCGAGATGGCAAATCGATCAACCCACGCCTGAACCTCTTGCGGACAGTTGATTTCGTCAAACGCCTCGAAATAGGCGAGGAAGGCTTCCCTTGTCAGACTGTCTTCGGCTTCGAGGATGAAGCCCAAAGATCGCAGTGCTTGGACGGTTTTCGGATTTCGCTTAGTCGTGTCGATGGTATCTTGACCGGGATGAGACAGTGCGTCCCGAACGAAGACCCCGAGCAGCTTGCGCTCTGATGGCTCCAGCCGCTTCACAAACCTCCGCTTGCGATCAGCGTCTTGACGACATGCGGTAGCGCCAACTTCAGCCCTTCCAGGGTCAACGTTCCGGTGCTCTTCAATGTCCACGCTTTCGCCTTTTGCCAGACCGTATCGCTTCGAGCGGCATCAAGAAATTCATGGCCGCTGTAGGTGAGGCGTGTGGGCTTCCAGCAAATGCCACTAAGAGACGAGAGGTCCATCGCCTCGATGAAGCCAGCTTCGTGGAGAAGCATGACGTGGTAGTTGATTTCCTCTTCTGAGTGCCCGTCAACGGTGATGTCGTGGAACCGACCGTCGAACGGAACTTCCTCAACCCTCAAAAGAACCTCTCGAACCAAATCCATGTCCCGCTTCATCTCGTGCCTCCGTCTCCCAATCGCCCCTAGAACATTATTGTCCCTCTTCGTGCGTTGACCGATAATAAGAGTGAGGAGCAAAGCGATGCGAATGCCGACCTACCAGACGGTCCATCCCATTCAACCCGGCGATTGGGTCCGAGTTTTCTCATCCCAATTCGGGGTGTGGCACTACGGCATTGTGCGCCGTCTCGTGTTTCTGCCGGGTGGCGTAGCGGTCGAGATCATCCACAACACCAAGGGCGGCGGTGTCAGCATTGCGGACTGGTACGACTTTGCTGATGGGAACTCGATCCTGCTCCATCGCCGCACGGAATCGGCAACGCACGCCGCCACTGTTGTCGCCAGAGCCGAAGCCAATGTCGGCCAACCGTATTTCCTGTTCGCTCAAAACTGTGAACATTTCGCTTCGTTTGCATTCACTGGACGGGCGGAGAGCGAGAGCATGAAGGCGCTTGGATGGGTGGCCGTTGGTGTTTTCACTGTGGCCGTATTGACATCCGAGACGGATTGAAGTACGACCGGGAACATGCGAGTCGAGTTCTGCGAAAGTCAGTCTGGCATCGGAATACCGTATCCCGCCGTCGAGCGGACAGACGGCCATTCCAACTACGGCTACTTCGACTTGAAACGTAAGCCGGATCTGATCGACACCGTGGTCGAACTGCAAGATTCGCTCGAACTCATGGCCCTCGTTCGAGAAATGAACGATCCCCGAAGCGTCGTCAGGAGTCTAGCGTGTGAGAAGGCTCTTTCTGAGAATCGAGACCCCGTGTTCCAGTGGAAATTGACTTCGTTTGTGAGGCTATCATTTGAAATCTTGGCGTGGAATTTCGCAAAGGACAACTATCGGAAGTTGTACGACCAGTTCGCCGACAGCGCTACGCCGCATCTGTTGTCGGACCTGATCAGCATTGAATTCGAGGTTGATCCAGCCAATTTCGTTGACCACCAGAAGAACGGATGGTCCCTGACAATCTGGAACAACGGCTACGGTCGGACTGGTGACGAGGCACGCTCAAATTGGGCAACGGGTGTTCGTCTTGTGGAGCAGTTTTTCGCATATCAGCGGATGCGCTGGCAAGGCGAACTCGATAAAGGATTGGTCACGGTGTCGTGAACCGTACAGTCTATGCAAATTGAAGAAGCCGTAGCACAAGTCGTTCAGGATGTGATTCAGTTACACCAACGAATTGCCGATGCGGATGTTGATGAAGGAGATGTGTGGTTCAAGAATCTGTTCTGTCGAATCCTCACGGCTGCTCTTCAGGATTTTGAGCACGTCAGGATCACGCAGCCCGTCAATTTCATTGCAATGAGTAGGCGCAATCTTTTGGAACTGGAGATGATCACGAGGTACGTCCTGGCTTCAGAGCGGGGGGCGGTGAAGGTTAAGCACGATCTCCTGATTGATGCCAAAGAGTTTTGGGAAGCCTGTAGCAAACACATGAAGGCTTCTCACAAGCAGCTACTTGCTGGATATGAGGAGTCAGCCAATGCAGCAGAAGGCTCGATGAAACAGATTTGGGACGAAGCATTCCGAATCGAATCTGAACGTGGTCCACAGACAGCAGAGTGCGACGCCGAGGCAGATGCGTGCAGGGCGGTTCTGTCTGAGGAAGGCGTCGGAGAGAAGGAAAAGCCTATAACGCCCACTTCGATGGCAGGCGAGTTGAAACGTAGCGAAGACTTCAATCCCATGTTTAAGCTCTGCTCCAAGCTGATGCATAGAACGTCTCTTTCTGTGGCGTCGACCCAAGGCACGGGAAATCTTGATGCAATCATTCCGACGCTGAAGAATTCGGCTGTGGGCGACCTTCTATCCGTGTTCAGTCAAATCAAGCAGTACGTCGAATTGAACGGCGTCAGCGTCCCGGGGAAACGGTAGATGCTCATGCTCACGACGCCGCAAATTCGTTCCCTAATGCTCACGATCAACTTTGATTCCCTAGCGTCCGGTGCGCTGACCCTTGGACGCATAGGCGAAATCGTGCATGGACTGGCGGTTGACAAGCGAATCCTAGAACGAAAACTAGAGTTCAACGCAGCCAACGATCTGGAACGGATCATCCGAGAGGTTGCATGGGAATTTGTCGTACAGGGCATCTTTGCGCCGGGTGCGGGTCCCGGCTACAGTTCCACCGATTTCCCTCACCTACATTTAACGGACTACGGTAGGGAATGCCTCAGGGCAAAAGAGATCATCCCGGAGGACCCCGACAACTATCTCAAAGGCGTAAGCGGGTACGGCGCTGCTGTGGACTCCACGACTCTGCTGTATCTCGGAGAGGCGTTATCTTCATTTCAACACCGCAATTTTCTGAGCACGGCAGTGATGGTTGGCGTTGCGGCGGAAAGCGTCCTCCTGAAGCTGGTGGACGCAATAACGGTAGCGCTGCCGACCACCGAGAGAAGAGAAAAGTTCGCCAAAGAGACTGACACGATAAAGACTCAACGGATTCATGATGCCGTAGTCAACCGCTTAAAGTCGTCACAAACACCGTTTCCTCCCGATCTCCAGGACGTGTGGGAGGGTCACATAGACGGCATCTTCGATATCATCCGGCGCACACGCAACGATTCAGGCCACCCGAAGGGAAGACGCATGGAACGAGACGAAACCAGAGCATTGCTTCTTCTGTTCCCGCCTTACTGCAAAACCGCACACGCCCTCATTGAGTGGCTGAAGACCAACAGCATCTAAACTACGCCTTCGGTCACAAGTTACGGCAGGCCCACTGTTGATATCCAGTGCGATTCCCTTGTCCATTGGGCTTGGCGAAGCCGCTGAGAGCGTGCTGGCGTGCTCAATCGCACGCATCGTCGCAACCACACGCTTTACCCTTCAAAGATTCCACGCCTTCTTTGGCGATGATCGGAACCATCACAAGTGCGGCCACAGCATCAGCCCACCACCAACCGAACGTCGAATTCAGAAGTAAGCCGCCCAAAAGAATGGCTGATAGGAATGTGCAGAAGTCCGTCTGTCTTGAATCAGCCTTCATCGCTCGGCTTCCAATCCCGGCAGCAACTCGACGTTTGGCTTTCGCCAGCAAGGGCATCACCACCACGGAGACGGCGGCAACGATGATTCCGGGAATGCTGCGTTCTGGCGCTTCGTGGAACAGCAGCACTTTCCCGGCGTCGAAAAGGATGAACAGAGCCAACGCAATGAAACACGCACCAACGATTCGCAACGTGATCCGCTCGACCTCTTCACGCCGGGACGGATTGAGATCGTGATGGAGCCGCCAGAGCAGGGCCACCCCCGAAGTCACTTCGATCAGACTGTCCAACCCAAAGCCGATGAGGGAAACGGACCCGGCTATGAATCCAGCAACGATGGACACCAACCCCTCAGCGCTGTTGTACGCAACTGTGAAATATTCAAGCCGCTGGCCCTGGCGCACAAGATCGGGACGGCTGAAGGTGACGGCTTCCATCAAGACCAGACTAGCGGTTCTCCAGCTAACCCCGGCGTTCGTGCGAATCTAGGGCCATATGGCACTCCAAGAGAGAGCTTTCACGATCCCCGAGATCATGCTCGTCGCTGGAACTCGGGTGGCGCTTGGCGTTGGCATCGGCTTGCTGATATCGGATCGGCTCAACAAGGATCAGCGGAAAGCGGCAGGATGGGCACTCCTTGGAGTCGGCGTCTTGACCACGATTCCGATACTAAGAGGCGTGCTGGCGAAGCCACCTACTGTCGCCGACTAAGCGACGGCGCTGGAGCCGTCGCCGTAGATGGGCTTCCCCATCATGCCGCAATGCTATGGAACTTCAGCGTGAGAAAATGCGGTGGATGGACGCCACCGCCAGCATTGATCCCAACCTGAACGGTCTCATCGAAGCAGAGCGCCAGAATTTTCAGGCCACCACGACGATTCTCGGCTCGACGGCTGAACTCATCCAGGACTTTGAAGACCTGTACCAGAACCTTGCGGATTTCATTCGGATCTCGGCGGCGGATGGCTACACTGTTGAACAGGCCAAGGTGGGTGGTCATACGCTTCTACTGTTGATGAAGTGTCGGGGCGACCTGCTTGCTGGTTGCGTGAATCTTCTTCGTGGCTATCAGGGCAATTCGCTGCGCTTCCTTCGGGGCGCAATTGAAGCTTGTGCATTTGCAGCCCGTATGAAGAAGCATCCGCATCTCGTGGAGGTATGGCTCAAGGCCGTGGACAGCGATGCGGATTACAAAACGTTTCGTGAGAAGTTCACTGGCAAGAACTTATTTCCAGCGGACGATCCGTTGATTCAAGAGCTTTACCAGTTGTTCGATCACTGTTCGCAAATGATCCACAATTCGGTGTATTCGATGGCTGGCAACTTTTCGTTCCGAAGAGACGGCACACAGCAACAGGTCCAGTTCAATGTCTTCGATCTACCAGATGGCCCCGTTGTCGCCGCCGCTCTGTACTTCACCCTGGACACCCACAAACGAATCCTCACGAAGTTCTCACAGGTGTTGGCGGATAACATCAAAGCCGATGCGAAAACCTGGGAGCTTCGGTTCAATTCAGTGGAGGCGAAGTTGGATTTTCACCGTGAGAAATGGAAAACCGTTATCCCCGATCCCCGTAGCGCCACACCATAGCCGCTGGCATCCCGCCAACACCACCGCTGCGACGAGCGAATCCAGCGCTGAGGCACCGCCACCGTCGCCGGGATGCTGAGGGTCCGTCGAGCGTGGCGAAGGGCGCTGAGAGCGTTTGTGAGGTATTGGCGAGGGCGTCTGGCGATCAGACGATTCACTACTGCGAAAACCGCAAGGACGAGTTTGGCGGCGCTCCCGGATCGCAGCAATGAAAAGGAAAGGGCGGGACCAAGAGCGATCCCGCCTGGAACATCTCGACACCCTCAAAAAACGCACCTTCACTCCACGAGGCAAACAAGTCGAGCCATGAGTTTTGGAATGAAATGGAATAAAACTGCGGTTGGGGGTGCTTGTAAGCTGTTGAAAACGTGGTGGCCAGGGACGGAATCGAACCGCCGACGCCAGCCTTTTCAGGGCTGCGCTCTACCAACTGAGCTACCTGGCCGCCCTCCTCGGGTGGAACCCTGTCATTGTACCATTGCGGCGGTCGCGGCGAACCGGCGCGCGGCTTTCCGCCAACATCCCGCTAACACGATCCCGATCACAATGAGGCCGGACGACAGCCCCATCCACAGCCCCGCCGCGCCGAGCCCGTAGTGGAAGCACAACAGGACACCGAGCGGCAATCCGATCAGCCAATAGCCCGCGAAATGGCACAGCATCGGTGTGCGCGTGTCGCCGGCGCCCCGCAGCGCACCCGTCGCCACCACTTGCAGCCCGTCGAAAAGCTGAAAGAACGCCGCCAGGCGCAGCAGCACCGTTCCCGATGCGATGATCTGAGCGTCCGGCGTGAACAGCCTCGCGATTGTCCGCGGGATCAACAGCAGCGCCACCGCCGCGCTGCTCATCGCCATCGCACCCAGCGCCAGCGCCGTCCATCCGGAACGCGCCGCGCCCGCCGCGTCGCCGCGCCCGATCGCCTGACCCACGCGTACCGCCGCGGCCGAGCTGATGCCCAGCGGCATCATGAACGTCGTGCTCACCGTCATCAGCGCGATCTGGTGCCCGGCGAGCGCCGCAGCATTGAGTTTCCCGATCAGCATCGTGACCGTCGCGAACACGCCCCACTCCAGGCCGATCTGTCCGGCCGCCGGAAGACCCAACCGCAGCAGTTGCCGCACACGGCGTAATTCCGGACGCCGCCACGCCGCCAAAATCTCCCGATCGTTCCGCCACGTGGTCACCCCCAACGCGGCCGCCATGAAGACGCGCGAAAGGCAGGTAGCCCAGCCCGAGCCCTCCACGCCCATCCGCGGCGCACCCAGGTTGCCGAAAACCAGAATCCAGTTCGCGATCAGGTTCACCGCGTTCGCCGTAAGCAGCGTAATCATGATCGGCCGCACCTTGCCTACCGACTGCAAATAGCGGCGAAGGGCGAAGTACAGCAGCAGCGGCGGCGCGCTCCAGTTGAGCGCGTGCAGATACGGTCCGGTCTCGTGGAGCACGCCCCGGTCGACGCCGAACCAGGTCAGCAGCGGCAGCGAAGCCGGCACCAGCGTCATCACCATCGGCATCAGAAACAGCGCCAGCCAGATTCCGTTGATGAGCGAATGGCGGCAATCCTCCCGATCGCCCGCGCCGAACGCCTGCGCCACCAGCGTATCGAGTCCCAGCAGCAGGCCGCTCGCGAAAATCCCGACGCCATAGAACACCGTCGTGCCGACGCTCAACGCGCCGATCGCTTCCGCGCTGACGCGACCCACGAACATCGTGTCCACGACGCCCATCGCCATCCAGCCAACCTCGGCGAGAGCCAGCGGCGCCGACAGGCGCGTCATGACCTCCAGTTCCAGCGCCATCTCCGCGCGAATCTCCGGCAACGTCACAAGCCTCTAGTCTAAGTCCAGCCGCCGGTGTTCTTGAGCGTGGTATCCTGTTCAGGCGCTGAATGGCCCAGCGGACCGCACTCCCGCGTATTTGCATCGCGCTCGGTTTTCCCGACGTGGAGGCCCTGCTTGCCCACGCACGCAAGGAGTACGAGAACGGGGAGCGGTTCCTGGAGTTCCGCCTGGACTACCTGGCCTCGCCCGAGCAAGGCGTCGCCGCGATCCGCAAATTCCTCGCGCGCCACTCCGACTGCACCGTGCTCGCCACCTGCCGCCGCCATCAGAATCACGGCCGCTATAACGGCAGCATCGAGGAGCAGGTTAGGATTCTCGGGGCGGCGATCCAGGCCGGCGCAAGGGCCGTCGACATCGAGATCGAAAGCGCGGAGAATTGCCCGGAGCGGCTGGAGAGCCTGCGCGCGCACGCCTACCTGCTGGTCTCCTATCACAATTTCGGCGGCACGCCGCCGCTGGATGCGGTGCTCCATCGCATGATGCGCATTCCCGCGGACGGTTACAAAGTGGTCACCACGGCTCGCAAACCGTCGGACAGCTATCGCGTGCTGGCGCTGGCCCGCAGCCACCCCAAGACGCCGATGGTGATCCTGGCGATGGGAGAAACCGGTTTCCCCACGCGTGTCCTTTCCACCGCGTTCGGCGGCCTGTACACCTACGCGGCGCCCAGCACCTCGGAAGGAACGGCGGCGGGACAGGTGAGCGCGCGGCAACTCCGCCACCTCTATCGCGTGGAGAAATTCGGCCGGGACGCCCGCATTTATGGCGTGATTGCGGATCCGGTCCGCCACTCGATCTCGCCGGCGGTGCACAATCGCGCGCTTCAGGCGCGGCGGGCCGACGCCGTCTATCTTCCGTTTCTGGTGAAATCGGCGCAGCTCAAGGATTTTCTGGTGCTGGCCGAGAAGCTTCCGCTGGCAGGCTTCAGCGTCACGCTGCCGCACAAGCAGAAAATTCTCCGCTATCTCGATCTGGTGGACCCGCTGGCCCGGCGCATCGGCGCCGTGAACACGGTCTGGCGCAAGGCGGGGAAATGGCGCGGCGCGAACACGGACGCCGAGGGTGTGACGGGCCCCTTGCAACGCCGTCTGCGCCTGGGCAAGGCTTCGGTGCTGGTGGTGGGAAATGGAGGCGCGGCGCGGGGCGCAGCCTACGCCCTAGCCACCGCCGGAGCGCGCCTGGCGATCACCGGCCGCAATATCGACCGCGTGCGGGCGCTCGCCAAGGCCTGCGACGCCGAGGCGCTCACCGGCGAACAGGCCGAAGCGCGCATGTTCGACGTGCTGGTTCACGCTACCCCTCTGGGCATGTCGCCGCGCACCGGCGAGTGTTTCTTCAACGGCCATGTGCCCGCCAAGCTGGTCTTCGACATGGTGTACAACCCGTACGAGACGTTGTTGCTGCGCAAAGCCAGGGATCAGGGCGCGGCCGTGATTCCGGGTCTGGAGATGTTTCTCGAGCAGGCCGCGCGGCAGTTTGAAATCTGGACCGGCGAGAGGGCCCCGCGCGCCGTGATGGAAAAGGCCGCGATGGAGGCGCTCACGTCGCCTTACGTAACCGCCGGCGCCTGATCCCCATCTCCGGCTTCTTATAATGACGGTATGGATGTCACGCGCCGCAAGCTCGCTACCATGATCGCTGCCGCCGCGGCGGCCAACACCGCGGCAGCCCAGGCTCCTCCCGCTGCGGATGAAGACGCAAGAGCCGCGCACGAGGCGCTACAGGGCAACGCCCAGCAGCTCGCCAAAGTGCCGCTTCCCATGGCCACCGAACCCGCATTCCGCTTCAAGCCCTGAAGAGCATGGCGACTCCTTCCTCCGACGACGTTTTCTTCGGCTCCATCGGCGAGGTGTCGGCGAAGCTTCGCGCGCGCGAATTTTCGGCGGTCGAGCTGACGCGCGCCTACTGCGACCGGCTGGAGAGACTCGGCCCGCGCTTCAACGCCCTCGCGCTCTCGCTGCGCGAACAAGCGATCCGGAAAGCGCGGGACGTCGACGACGACTTGAAGCGCGATCGCACGCGCGGACCCCTGCAAGGCATCCCGTATGGAGCGAAGGATTTGCTGGCCGTGAAAGGACACCCGACCACGTGGGGCGCCCGGCCCTACGCGGGACAGGTTTTCGACGAAGACGCGCGCGTCATCGAGCTGCTGGACAAGGCCGGCGCGATCCTCATCGGAAAGCTGGCGATGGTGGAGCTGGCCGGCGGCGGAGGCTATCGCTTCCCCGCGGCGTCGCTCACCGGGCCGGGTCTGAACCCGTGGGATCGCACGCGCTGGAGTGGCGGCTCTTCCAGCGGCTCGGGCGCCGCGACCGCGGCCGGTCTGGTGGGATTCGCGCTGGGCTCGGAGACGTCCGGTTCGATCCTGGGGCCCAGCTCGATGTGCGGCGTCACCGGACTCCGGCCCACCTACGGGCTGGTCAGCCGGCGCGGGGCCATGGCGCTGTCCTGGACGCTCGATAAGATCGGGCCGCTGTGCCGCACGGCCGAAGATTGTGCGCTCGTGCTCGAAACCATCTCGGGAGCCGACAGCCAGGACCCCGGCTCGGCCGGAAGGAGTTTCCGCTACGCGCCCCAATACGCGCGCAAGCCGCAAGAGGTCACCGTCGGTTACGCGCCGGTGGACTTCGATCAATCGGCGGACCCGTCGGCGCGCGCCGGATTCCAAGCCGCCCTCGCCGTGGTGAAATGGATGGGCATGAAGATGAAGGAAGTCGAGATCCCGGACTTCCCATATGGCGCTCTGGTCAACACCGTCATCAACGCGGAAGCGGCTTCGATTTTCGAAGACCTGATTCGCAGCGGGCGCGTGGATCAACTGGCGGACAAGCGCCAGGTGGCTAACCTCAAGGCGGCCGTCGAGATTCCCGCCACCGAGTATCTCCGCGCCATGCGCATCCGCACGCGAGTGCAGGAAGCGTTCCGGAACCTGTTCCTCGACGTGGACATGCTGCTGACCCCGACCCGCCCGGCGCCGGCGCCGAAGATCACCGAGCCGCTGACCGGAGTCGGAGGCATCTTCACCGCGCCCGGCTCGCGCGGGCTCACCGGATTGATTCCGGCGGGCAACCTGGCCGGGCTGCCGGCGCTCTCTCTGCCCTGCGGCTTCGCCGGCGGAATGCCAGTCGCCCTTTCGCTGGTCGGACGGCCGTTCTATGAGAATCAGTTGATTGCGATCGGCCGCACCTTCCAAAGCCAGACGGACTGGCACCGCCGCCGTCCGCCGGTTGGGTAGAAGCCCCAGAATAATTTGCGCGTCGTGATCCTTTTCAGGCTCCGTTTGCGCGATAGTCAGTGAGGGTTGAAAAACATGCGGCACGCGTTCCTTACGATCGCCATGGCAGGCACCGGGTTCGGCTGGCTTCTCGCGCAGGTCATCGAGGCGTCGGTTCGCTAACTAACTGATTCCACGTGACGCCTCTCGGTGGCAGTCAGGCCGGGACGATCCCAATCACGATGATCGAGACCGCGACGTGGCCCAGCGGCGTCGTCAGGACCCAATCGCCGTCGCCGTATTGATCCATTCCCCACTTGGCGTCGCTCGACGCTCTCCAAAAACTGAGCACACCGGGATGCTGCATGCCGGACGCCTTGCGCGACAGATCCACCAGTGCAGTGAAATCGGCAACCGTATTCGTGCTCTGGTCAGTGTCAGCGGGACAAAGCAGAAGGAAATCGCGCTGGGGCGCCGCGCCCCGATGGTCTCCTGTCATGGGGAAATTCGCATAGCGCAGCGTGTACACGCCGGCGGCGATGGTTTGACCGCGGCGGTCCGCGCTGGGGCGCATCAGGTGCATCACGCCCACCAGCGTGCCCGATGGAATCATCGGCAGCGTCACGTTGGATTCCTGGGAGACGAGCCCGGCGGGTGCGCTGGCCCGCAGCCAGATCTCGGCATAGGTGTTCCCTTCGCTGTCGACGATTCGCACGCCGGTCTTGTTCAAGGTCGGCAGAATCGCGGCCGCGATCTCCGCAGGCGGCTCGCCGGCGGGCTCGGCTTCGTACTGGGCGCAGGCGGCGACCGTGAACAGCAGCAGGCACGCGACGCGACGCATCTTTTCTATTCTATGTTTTTTTGAAATGATCGTAGCCGCGTGGCGCGAGGGGACGCCCTTCGAATCGTATCGCACCAGCCGTGCCGCGCACGATTCTTCCTATGCGTGTGACCCCGCGCGGCGCCTCGACGCCCTTCGGAAGCGTGAACAGCAGCTCATAGTCTTCGCCGCCATGAAGAGCACGATCGACGCTGGACCCGCGAGCCACGGGCACTCGGTCCAACTCGGCCGCCACCCGCGAGGCGAGACAAAGCCGGTGCAGGTCGAGCGCCAGGCCGTCGCTCAGATCGATGCAGGCCGTAGCGCGGCCCGTCAGGCTCCGCCCCAGTGCGAGCCGGGGCTGGATGCGTCGTTCCCAGGATTTCCCCAGACGGCCGGAAACGTACAACGCATCGCCCGGACGCGCGCCGTCTCGCCGCAGCGCCTTGCCGCGAGCCACGCTCCCGCACACCATCACATCGCAGCGGACTCTGTCGTCGTGAGCCAGATCGCCTCCCGCGAGGGCGGTTCCCGTGCGCCGGGCCAGGCGCAGCAGGCCGCGATAGAACGCGTCGATCCACCTTTCGCCGCGCCGCCGGGGAACCGCGAGCGCCACCAGGCAGAAGCGGGGCTCTCCTCCCATCGCCGCGATATCGCTCAGGCTGCGCGCCAGCGCCCTGTGGCCGATCGCGCCCGGATCGTCCGCGCGGCGGAAGTGGACGCCTTCGATCATTTGATCCGTTGTGAACAGAAGATCCTCGCCGGCTCGGGGACGGAAGATGGCGCAGTCGTCTCCGATCCCCAGCGTCAGATCGCGCGCCGGCGCCGCCAGCCGCCGCAATCGCTCGACGATCTCCAGCTCATTCATGAAACACGAGCCCCGAGGGTAACTCCTCGCCAAAAATCTTGCCCATCGCCGCCAGACGATCCTGCGGCTCGGCTTCCAGGTCGAGTTCGGGGAACGCCCGCCGCACCAGGTCGAGCGTTTGCGGGGGCAGATCGCGCGTTCCGTCGCCTGTGCGGCGCGCCAGTGCGGACACGGCGTCTTCGGCCTTCTCCATCTTGAGCAACGGTTCCAACCACCGGGCGGCCGTCGCCGGCGGAAGCACCTGATTGATCGGTCCGTAAAACAACTTTCGCGCGCCCAGCCGCGCCAGACACCAGATTCCGGTCTCCACGAAATCGCCCTTGGCGATGCGGGCCGCCAGGTCGTCTCCCAACTGCGTCTTGGTCTGGATCGGCAGCAGCTCCAGGCTCGCCGTGCAGCGCCACGTTTCGCGCAGCAGGCTCGGGTTCACGCGCGGAGGACGCTTGGCGGCGCGAGGCAGCAGAGCCGGCGATAAGCGTTGGAACAGATCGGTCTGCTGATTCTTGTTGAGGCCGCCGGCGACGCGGCCCCAGAAAATCCACCACTCGATCTCGTTTTGCACTTGGTTGGAGAACTGAAGGCCGCTCGCGTAAACCCGCCGCGCCTGCTCGACGCGGAAATCGTCGCCGGGAAAGCCAAACCCGGGCCGCAGGCAGAATCCGCACAGGTTGAGCCAGCGTGCCTCATGTGCCGCGCTGCGCTTGCGTCCTTCCACCAGTTCGAGCATCAGATCCGCCAGCTTGCGAATCGCCGAAAGCGGCCACGAGTTTCGCCCCAGTCCGAGCGTCTGCTCGAGCTTCCCGGGGAGCTGTTCAGGTTCGAGCGTGGCGGCGGCGAATGTCGCGGGGATCAGCGTTTCCGCCGTGGCCAGCGCCTCTTCGCTGATCACGGCCGCCGCCCACGCCGAAGGCTGAGCCGCCGCCGCCTTCCGCAATTCGAACTGAAGCCGCCAGCGGTGCTCGCTCGCTTTCGAATCGGCCCAGATTTCGAGCGTGCCCACTTCGGTGAGCCGGGCTCCCAGTTTCACCGGCACCAGCCGCTCGCCCGTTTTTCCGAATCGCAGAACGGCGTTGAGCGGCGCGTGCAGGTGCAGATCCGCGCTGGCCGCCTCTTGCGGGAACTCGACCACGTCGCCGGCCTTGTCCTCGGTTCGCGTTCGCGAGCTGTACAGGCGGAACGACACCGGCTTGTTGGCCACCAGTTGCAGATTGCCGGGATCGAGCTCGACGGTGGAGCCTTCTTCGGCGCCGCGCGGAACTAAACACATCGTACGCAGCGACGCGCCGTCGCCGCCCAGTCCGATGAAGTACGCGCGCGGCAGCCCGCCGCGCACCAGCAATCCCGAGCCGGTCGCGCGGACGTAGGAATAATACGCCGCTCCCACCGCCACCGCCAGATCGAGATCGCGATTCTCAAAGATCACGGGACGCCGCCCGTACCAGTGCTCCATCACATCGGCCACGCGCTGCCGCAGAACTTCAGGGATGAAAAACCCGCCATTGAACAGAATCGCGTCGGGTCGCGCATCGCCCGCGGTGGAAAGGAACGCCGCCAGATGGCGCGTCACGGCCGGATCGGAAACGTAAGGCAGGCCCAGCTCGCGAAACAGGCTCTTGTCTTCTTCCTTCGGTTTGTCCAAGCGCTCGCAAGCGGGCAGAAATCCGTCGAGCGCAAGTTCCAGCGCCTCCTCGCGAAGAATCTCAGTCTTGAGCGTGCCGCCGACCAGGGAAGAACCCGCGCCCAGCACGGTCACCTCGACGCTGGCCAGATTCGGATCCGACAGCAGCCGCTCCTTGGCGGAAGCGCACTGCCGCCGCAAACCGCTGCGCTGCCGGATCGACAGCGTCTTGCCCAGCTTGGCCTCCACCAGCCAGGCCAGCGTCAGATCGAGATTATCGCCGCCGAGCAGCAGGTGCTTGCCCACCGCAGTGCGCGTGAAATCGACGCGATCGCCCTCGCGCGCCACTCGGATCAGCGTGAAGTCGCTGGTTCCGCCGCCGACGTCGCACACCAGCACCGTCTGCCCGTCAAACAGATTCTTCTGCGATCGCGTCAGATCGTTGGCGATCCACGAATAGAACGCCGCCGCCGGTTCCTCGAGCAGCGTGAGCTTCTCCAGGCCGGCCTCGCGCGCAGCCGCGACGGTCAGCTCGCGCGCCTCTTCGTCAAAGCTCGCCGGAACGGTCAGGACCACGCTCTGCTCGCCGATCGGCGCGCCGTGGTCTTTTTCCCAGGCGCCGGCCAGGTGCTTCAGGATGCGCGTGGACACCTCCACGGGCGAAAGCACGCGTCCGGCTTCCTGCGCGTCCCACGGAAGGATCTTGGCGGTTCGATCCACGTCCGGATTCGAGAGCCAGCTCTTGGCGCTGTGCACGCACTTGGTGGGGACCAGTGCCCCTTGCTCGCGCGCGAACGCTCCCACGTATTCGCGGTCGCCCAGGTACAGGAACGATGGCAGAGTGCGGCGCGCTTCCTCGCGCCCCTGCGCGACAAACTGCGGAACCTCGAGCACACGAATTGACGGAAAGTCGGCTTCAGCCGCTTCCTGCGGATCGATGAAGGCGAGCGCGGAGTTGGTGGTGCCGAGATCGATTCCGATGTTCATCGGTTACTCGAGCTCGATTTCGGCGGGAGCGAGCACCGATCCTGGGCCTGCCGCGGGCAGATCCACCCGCTCCGCCTTCCAACCTCTGTGCCGCAACATCCCGCCTGTAGCCTGGCCGCTCGCCGGAACGTTGCCGACCAGCTTCACCGCGGCCGCGTCCATCGCGTCGATCTTGGCGAACGTCCCCTCGACGCCGTCGATCACCGGCGTGAGGCGCAGATAGCGCTCGAGTGAATTCTTCGACTGCCGCTGCACGTCGCGAACCGCGGCGCCGACTTGCTCATCCGAGTACGACGAGACGTCTTCCATCAGGAAGTCCACCAGGCGGGCGTCGCGTTGCAGGATCGAGAGGATCTGCACGGCGCCGTCCGCGGGCCCGGCCTGAGGCTTGGGCGCAGCTGGGGCGGCCTTTGAGACCGGCACGATCTTCGAATATCCGAACGCCAGCGCGACGTCGGAGGAAAGCTTACCTCCGAAAAGGATGGAAAAAAAACTGCGGAATGCGAGTGAAATTCGGCTCAAGACGGCTCCTGTCGGCTTGTCCCATTCTACCCGCGAGGGCCTTCGCCCCGAGCGCCGGGCAGGATCGTCGTCTCGCGCAGCCGGGCCAGCTCGCGCCGCGCGACCGTCGCCCAATGGCTCGATGGATCCAGCTTCAGGTACGCGGTCCAATGCCGCACCGCTTTCATCGGCTGGTTCGACCCCTGATACAGCAGAGCCACGTTATAGTGGGCGTCGGCGTAGTTGGGGGACGTGCGCAGGGCCGCCTCGTAATGCGCGAGCGCTTTGACGCAATCGCCGCGCTCGTCGTACAGATTGGCAAGATCGAAATGCGCGAGCGCGTACTCCGGATCGACTTCGAGGGCCTGGTGATAGTAGCGCTCGGCTTCCTCCCAATTGCGCCCGTTGAAATGGACCGTTCCCAGATTCACCAACGCGCCCGCGGAATTCGGGTCCAGCTCCAGCGCATTCCGGTAGGCCTCGATCACCTGCTCGGCCGGAGCGCCCGAGTGTTCCAGATCGAGGCCGCGCTGAAACCAGCGCTCAGCGGACTGGCGCCGGTCGCGCTCCTCGGCCGCCCTTTCCTTCACTGGAAATTCGAGCAGCCGGCTGAGCTCGGCCTCGTCGAAATCGAGCAGCAACTGGCCCGATACCGCCTCCATCGCCTGCCCGTCCACTTCGACGCGAACTTTCTTTCCGTCGGAGTAGAGCTTGAGGTCGGTGAGAGGGTTCTCGACGTGGCTCAGCTTTTTGACGAGTGCGGCGAGCGCACGGCGGATCTGCAACGGCGGCACGCGATCCTGCCGGAGCTTCATCAGCGTGCGCAATCCCAGCAGCTCGCGGAAGCCGTAGCTGGGAGTGGGCTTGACCAGCTTCTGCCGCTCCCAGCTTTTCAGTTGCCGCTCGGAGATGCCCAAGACCCGCCGAGCGTCCTCCCGGGAAAAAGCTTGTGCTGTCGCTGAGCCAGGCACCGAGGAAATTCTATCAGGTTACTCCCGCTTACTTCGTGCGCGGTTCTGTGAGGCCCTGGAACAGCGAGATGCCGGCCACACCTGCCGCGCCCGTGGCCACGCACGCCGGAATGCGGTCGCGTGTAATGCCGCCCAGCGCGAGAACCGGAATCTGCACGGATCCCGCCGCCTCCGCCAGCGCGTCCAATCCGCGAGGAGCCAGATCGGAGCCTTTCGAAAGCGGTGCAAACACGGGACCGAAGACGGCGTAATCCGCGCCTTCCGCCGCAGCCGCGCGGACTTCCTCCACGGTATGGCACGACACTCCGATCAGAAATCCAGACGGCGTGATGGCGCGCCACACGAGGGGTGGAATCGACCCGGCGGGCAAATGCACACCCGCCGCTCCGGCGGCCAGCGCGACATCCACCCGCGTGTTCACCATGATCTTCGCTCTCATCGGATTCGGCAGCGCGAGCGCGCGCCGGGTCAGGTCGAGCAGCTCCCGCGCGGAGAGATCCTTCTCCCGGATCTGAATCCAATCC
>JBGPLI010000129.1:0-17080 GCA_041486445.1 Bryobacteraceae bacterium | reverse complement strand
GCCGAACGGCTGGCTCTCGGTGTTCGGGCAGAATCTGGGCGACGGCGCCGTCGCCGGCTCGACGCCTCTGCCGCTGGTGCTGGGCGGTTCCTGCGTGACGCTCAACAACGTGGCGCTGCCGCTCGATATGACCAGCTCCGGGCAGATCAACGCGCACATCCCGCCGAATCTCGCGCCCGGGACGTATTCTCTGGTGGTGCGCTCGATCGCCCGGCAGGCCGCGTCGCCGCCGCAGCCGGTCACTGTTTCGAGGTATGCGCCCGCCGTTCTCGTCGACAGCACCGGGCAACTGGCGTTGTTCCATGCCAACGGAACTCTGGTGAACAAGAACCATCCCGCCAGCCGCGATGAGCCGCTGTCGTTGTATGCCGTCGGCCTCGGACCCACCACCGGCGGCGCGGTGACGGCCGGCCAGCCTTCGCCGTCGAGTCCTCTGGCCGTGACGGGGGCCATACAGGTGTTCTTCGGCGACCCGAGTTTCACACAAGCCGCTGTGATCGTCGACTGGAGCGGCCTGGCGCCGGGACTGATCGGCGTCTATCAGCTCAACCTGCGCGTCCCCGGATTCCACATGAAGGGCGATGCGCTGCCGGTTACGGTGCGCGTCGGCGGCGTGAGCAGTCCCACCACTGGGCCGGTGGTGCCGATGGTGGCGGTGAATTAAGCGGGACATGCCGTAGAGCGGCATGGAAAAATAGTGACTCAATGAGCAAAACCAGCTATTCTCCTTGGGTTGTGCCGCTGACTGGCATCGTGTGCCTCGCGGTGGGGGCGTACGGCGCCTCGCGCTGGTTCACGCGCCCGGGGCATGTCATCGACGCGTATCACATCTGGTATCAGGACCACAACGAGAGCACGTATAACAATACGCGCTGGCTGGGGGTGGAAACGCAGCAGTGCCCGTTGGACATGTTCATCTACCAGGAGTTGTTCTATGAAGTGAAGCCCGACGTTCTGGTGGAAGCGGGCACCTACAAAGGCGGGAGTTCCTTTTACTTTGCGTCGATCTTCGACCTGCTGGGAAAGGGACGCGTCCTGACGATCGATATCGAAGACTATCCCGACAAGCCGAAGCACCCTCGCGTACAGTTCTTCCTGGGGTCGTCGACGGCGGATTCGACGGTGGCGCGGATCAAGGATGCGATCCACCCCGGCGAGAAAGTAATGGTGATTCTGGACTCCGATCACCACATGCCGCACGTGCTGAACGAGATACAGCGGTACAGCGCCGTGGTGTCGCCGGGGAGTTACCTGATTGTGCAGGACACGCACTTTAACGGGCACCCGATTCTGCCGAAGTTCGGGCCTGGTCCGATGGAAGCCGTCGAAGAATTTCTGAAGACCAACCAGGACTTCGAAGTGGACCGCAGCCGGGAGAAGTTTGGGATGACGTTCAACCCGGGCGGCTACTTGAAGCGGGTTCGATAGTTAGGCATGCGGAGTATACTGTGGAGTAAAACCCACATATGGAAACGATCCAGGTTGTTCTCGATACAAAGCTGTTACAGGCGACGGACCGGGCCGCGCGCCGGACCAAGCGGAACCGCTCCGCGTTGATACGTGACGCCCTTCGAGAGCACCTCTTGAGATTGGAGATCCGGGCACGGGAGGAGCGCGACCGCGAGGGTTATGCAAGGCAGCCGCACGTGCACGATGAATCGCTGGTTTGGGAAGCGGAGGCTGCGTGGCCGGTGGAGACGTCCGTTTTTACCAGTTTGCACCGTGGCCCCGATTACGTCCACGATTCGCGGAGTGCCCTCCGAGGTAGTGCTGAGTAAAGAGGACGGCATGAAGGCGCCGTGCGCGGTGAACCTGCATAATGCGGTCACAATCTCCCAGGAGCGCTTGGGGAAGCGAGTGGCCCGGTTGGGTTCGTTACGGATGAGCGAAATCTGCACCGCTGTGCGCTTCTCGCTCGGTTGCGATCCCCATCAACGTTAGGAACCAACCCAGTCGATCGGCACGACGGCGCAGCGGCGGAGATCGTCATCGCCGGTGATCACGCTGGCGTCTTCGGCCTGTGCCAGCGCAATCGCAAAGGCGTCGCCAAAGGCAACCGGATGGGCAGCCTTGATCCGGGCGGCAGCCATGATGCCGTCTTCGTCCGGAAGCACAACCCGGATGGGAAGGGACGGCAAGCGGCTGAGAAATTCCTCGGCGATCTTCGGGCTGTTGCGCTTAGCCAGCGTGTAAAACGTCTCAGCCACGTTGTACCAGCTCATCAGAAGCGCAATGTTGCCGGCTTGGGCATCGAGCAGGAATTGTCGGACCAGAGGGGCGGCCGGTTCTTGTTGAACCCAGGCCACCATTGCCCAGGAGTCAACGACCTTTGGCCCGGGCATCGTCGTGCGCTTTTTCGGCGGCTCGTTCTTCCATCAAAGCCTGGGTCAAGCTCTGCCCTCCCCGCGCCATGCCCTCCATGGTGCGCCAGTCTGGATAGCTCCGAACCAGCCGCTTCATGATCATAGACTCGCCCTGCACGTCGATGGAGATTTGCGTCCCGGCTTTGAGGTTGAGCCGCTCGCGCACCGCTTTCGGAATGGCAATTTGGCCCTTAGACGAAATCGTTGCCTTGGTCATAAAAACCACCATTATCTTACCACAGTAAGACACAAAATTGTCCGCGCATGCCGACGAAGACCCGAGGTAAAATAGTAGGCGAATAAAAGGCGAATTATGACACCCGCCCACCCGCCCGGCTCCATCGTGGAGATCACCGGACCCTGCTCATCGGGGCGCACGGCGATGCTCTATTCGATCCTGGCCTCGGCCACCGCGCGCGGGGAGAGTTGCGCGATTGTCGATTGCACCAACGCCTTCGATCCGGCCTCGGCCGCCGCGGCGGGAGCCGATCTCGAAAGACTGCTGTGGGTGCAGGCGGGCGGGCGGCTCGACCACGCCCTGAAAGCGGCCGACCTGATCCTGCACGGCGGCGGATTCGGCGTGGTGGCTCTGGACCTGTGCGGCATCGCGCCGAACCAACTGCTGCGGATTCCGCTTTCCTACTGGCACCGGTTTCGCCTGGCGGTGGAGAAGACACCGGCAACGCTGGTGGTGACGGGCGCGCGGCCCATCGCGAAATCCTGCGCCGCGCTCCAGCTTGAAGCGAAGCGCAAAAGGGCCCTGTGGACGGGCCGGGCGCCGTTTTGTCTGCTCGCCGGGGCCGAGTTCGAGGTCGCCTCGCGCAAGCCCGGCCGGATCGAGCCATCGGTTCTTCGCGCGGCGGTGTGAGTATGTTCGCGTGTCTGTACGCTTCATCACGGGGAGATCAACTGACTGGGCTCGCCGCCGAATTCTCGCCGCTGGTGGAGAAAACCGCGCCCGATACGGTGATCTTCTCGATCGTGGGACTGGAGCGGCTGATCGGCGCGCCGCAGCAGATCGCGGCGGAAGTGGCGCGGCGCGGTGCGGAAAGGGGCATCCACGCGAACCTGGCGATCGCCCACAATCCCGACACGGCGAGGCTGGCCGCGCGGCATCTCGCCGGCATCACGATCGTTGCTCCGGGCAAGGAAGCGGATCGGCTAGGCGGCATTTCGGTGACATCGCTCGACGCGACTCCGGAGCTGATCGAGACGCTCGGCCGTTGGGGCATCCGGACGCTGGCGGACCTGGCGGCGCTCCCGGAAATCGGACTGGCCGAGCGTCTGGGCGAGGAAGGCGTCTGGCTGCGGAGGCTGGCGCTAGGGCGAACCCGCCGGCCTCTGAAAATCGCCCCGCCACAGCAGGATTTCGAGCGAAGGATGGAGCTGGAGCACCCGGTCGCGCTGGTCGAGCCACTGCTGTTTCTGCTGGCGTCGATGCTGGGCGAGCTGATGGGCAAGCTCGAAGCCGCCAACCGCATTCATCTCGCGCTCGAGCTCGAAAACAAATCCGAGCATCGCCGCACGCTGGAGTTTCCCGTGCCGGTGCGCGACTCGAAAATTCTGCTGAAGCACCTGCAACTGGACCTGGAGGCGCATCCGCCCCAGGCGGCCGTCGCCGCGATCCGGATCCGTCTGGACCCGGCCAGGCCGCGCGTGTTGCAGAACGGCCTGTTCGCGCCGGCCGTGCCCGCTCCGGACAAACTGCAAGTGGTCCTGGCGCGCGTCGCGGGGTTAGTGGGCGAGGGGCGCGTCGGATCGCCGGAGTTGCTGAACACGCATCGCCCGGATGCGTTTCGCATCCGCACTTTTTCAGTTGACCAGCGTGCCGCGCTGCGAAAAACCCAATCCTATACACCGCTGCGGCTGGCGTTCCGTGTGTTTCGCCCGTCGCTGATGGCCAGGGTGCGCGTGGAGAGGGAACAGCCGGCCCAGGTGACGGCGCCCGGCGTGCGCGGAAACGTGCTGGCGGCCGCGGGTCCGTGGAGAAGCGCCGGCGAGTGGTGGATGGAAACCGGCTGGGCGCGCGATGAGTGGGACGTCAGCCTGAGCGACGGCGCGCTGTATCGCCTGTACTGGGATCTGCGCGCGCGCGGCTGGTTCGTGGACGGAGTTTATGACTAGCTATGTAGAACTCCACGCCCGCTCGGCGTTCAGTTTTCTCGAAGGCGCTTCGCTGCCGGAAGGGCTGATCTCCCGCGCGGCCGAGTTGGAGATTCCGGCTGTCGCGCTGCTCGATCGCGACGGTGTTTCCGGCGCGGTGCGATTTCATAAAGCGGCATCGAAGACAGGCGTGCGCGCGCTGGTCGGCGCTGAGATCACGGCCAAGGAAGGATTTCGATACCCGCTGCTGGTGGAGAGCCGCAAGGGGTATCAGAACCTGTGCCGCCTGCTCTCGAAAATCAAATTACGCGAGGCCAACGGCGATCAGCACAAGGCCGCGGCCACGGCCGAGGATCTCGCCGAGTTTGCTGAGGGACTGATCTGCCTGACCGGCGGCGAAGAGGGTCCGCTGGCGTTTGCTCTGCGTTATAGCGCCGAACAAACGCAGGTTCGGCGGCTCATCGAAATCTTTGGGCCGTCGAACGTCTGCGCCGAGTTGCAGCGCCATTACGACCGTGCCGAGGAATCTCGCAACCAGGCGGCCATGAGCCTCGCCCGGCGTTTCCATTTGCCGCTGGTGGCCACCAACGGCGTCTGCCATGCGACCGAAGCAGAGCGCGAGCTGATGGACGTCCTCACCTGCGTGCGCCACAAAGTCACCATCGCCGAGGCCGGCCGGCAGCTCGTGAAAAACTCCGAGAGGTATCTGAAGCGCGCCGAAGAAATGACGCGGCTGTTCGCCGACGTGCCCGAGGCGATCTCGAACACGCGAAACCTGGCCGCGCGCCTTTCCTACACGCTCGACGATCTGGGTTACAAATTCCCTCCGTATCCGGTTCCGGAGGGAGAGACGATGAACTCGTTTTTGCGGCGGCTCACCGAAGCGGGCGCGCGTCATCGCTACGGCAACTACCAAGGCCGCGTGCGCCAGCAGATCGAGCGAGAGCTGGCGCTGATCGAGAAGCTCGAGCTGGCCGGCTACTTCCTTATCGTCAGGGACATCGTGCGCTTCTGCCGCGAGCAGAACATTCTGGTGCAGGGGCGAGGATCGGCTGCCAACAGCGCCGTCTGTTATTCGCTCGGCATCACAGCCGTCGATCCGATCGGCATGGAGCTGCTGTTCGAGCGCTTTCTCTCCGAGGAGCGCGGCGAGTGGCCGGACATCGACCTCGACCTGCCGAGCGGCGATCAGCGCGAGCGCGCCATCCAGTACGTCTACGAGCGCTATGGAAAGCTCGGGGCGGCCATGACCGCCAACGTCATCACCTATCGAGGCCGGTCCGCCGCGCGCGATATCGGCAAGGTGCTGGGTTTCGAGGAGGCCACGCTTGCGCGATTGTCGAGCCTGGCCCCGCACTGGGGATACAAAGACGAGAAGGACACCGCTGAGCGCCAGTTTCGTGAAGCCGGCGTCGATCTCGCGAACCCAAGGGTGCAGAAATTTCTCGAATTGTACATGGCCGTGCAGGATCTGCCGAGGCATCTGGGACAGCATTCCGGAGGCATGGTGATCTGCCAGGGACGCCTGGACGCGGTGGTGCCTCTGCAACCGGCCACCATGCCAGGCCGCGTCGTCGTGCAATGGGACAAGGAAGACTGCGCCGATATGGGCATCATCAAGGTGGACCTGCTCGGCCTGGGCATGATGGCGGCGCTCGAGGATTCGATCGACCTGATCCGCGAGCATTACGGCGAGCAAGTCGACCTGGCGCACCTGCCGCCGGACGACAAGAAAGTTTACGCGGCGCTTCAGAAGGCCGATACCGTCGGCCTGTTCCAGGTGGAGAGCCGCGCGCAGATGTCCTGCCTGCCGCGCCTGCGCCCGGAGCGGTTCTACGACATCGTGGTGCAGGTGGCGATCATTCGCCCCGGACCGATCGTGGGCAAGATGCTGCATCCTTATTTACAGCGCAGGCAGGGACTGGAAGAGCCCACTTGCCCGCATCCCTCGCTCGAGCCGGTGCTGAAGCGCACGCTCGGCGTGCCTCTGTTTCAGGAACAGTTGCTGCGCATGGCGATGATCGCGGCCGGATTTTCGGGCGGCGAGGCGGAGGAGCTGCGGCGCGCCCTGGGCTTCAAACGCTCCGAAAAACGGATGCGCGAGATCGAAGGGAAGCTGCGCCAGGGCATGACGCGGAACGGCATCGTGGGCGCGGCGCAGGATACCATCGTCCAGTCCATCACCGCGTTTGCGCAGTACGGATTTCCCGAGTCCCACGCCGCCAGCTTCGCGCTGATCGCCTACGCCAGCGCCTGGCTCAAGTGCCACTACCTGGCGGCGTTCACCGCCGCGATCCTCAACAACCAGCCGATGGGGTTCTATCATCCGGCGACGCTGGTGAAGGACGCGCAGCGGCACGGGCTGCACTTCAAGCCGGTGGATGTGATGCGATCCGGGTGGCGATGCAGCATCGAGGAAGGCGCTGTCCGGCTGGGATTCAACTATGTCCGCGGATTGCGGAAGGAGACGGCCGAGGCGATCGTCGCGGCACGGCCGTTCACGAGCATCGACGATCTCAGGCGGCGGGTTCGAGGCTTGCGAAAAGACGAATTGCGGATGCTGGCGGAAACCGGCGCGCTGAATTTCATCGGCGAGAGTCATCGGCGCGAAGCCCTATGGCAATCCGAGCTGGCTTTGCGGCCCGCGGGCGAGCTGCTGGAACAGGCCGCTCCGGAGGCAGGACCGTCGCCACTGACGCCGATGAGCGCGGCCGAGCGGCTCTGCGCGGATTTCCGCAACACGGGGCTGACCATCGGCGCGCACCCGATGCGATTCCATCGCGAGCGGATGAACCGGCTCCGCGTCACGCCCGCTTCCCAGGTCAAGCGCCTGCGCGACGGGTGCCTGGTGCGCGTCGCGGGCGCGGTCATCTGCCGGCAGAGGCCCGGCACGGCAAAGGGATTTTTGTTCCTGAGCCTGGAAGACGAGACCGGCATCGCCAACGCCATCGTCCAGCCGGATTTGTTCGAATCGGCGCGTGTGACGCTGGTCAGCGAGCCGTATCTGTTAATCGAAGGAGTGCTGCAAAATCAGCAGGGCGTGGTGAGTGTGAAAGCGGCGCGGGTGCAAGCGCTCGAAATTGATTTGGGCGCGGCGGAGTCGCACGATTTTCGCTGAGGCGCGACTATCTTTCTATTCGAAGATATCGCCCGGGGTGAGCTCGAGATTTAGTTCCGGAAGGCGCAGCGAGGTGACCTCCCTCAGGCCCCCATTGCAGATGTACATGCGCCGTTGGTGAGGGTCGACCAGCCAGACATGCTTCACGCCCCACCGGTGGTATTCCTCGAGCTTCTCACGCACTGCGGCTAACCGGTCGTCGGGAGACAGGATCTCAATCGCGATCAGCGGCGGTGTGTCGGGAACGCCCGCCGTCGGCAGCGTGGGATGGAACACTGCGATATCGGGGATGCGGTAGAGACGTTCCCGCACCTTCAGGCGGAGCTCGGGGCAGGCGTAAACGGAAAGCTCTTTGCGCCGCACCCCAAAAAACACGCAAAGCGCCCCCTGAGTCATTGAATGAAGTGTGTCCGGCAACGTGCGCTCCACGAGTTCGCCATCCCGATACTCCTGGTCAAGGTCAGGGAAGCTGGTGTGAAGATACTCCTCTACGGAGACGGCCGTCTTGGCGTCCATAAATTCAAGAATAGCGTTATTTCTTATTGGCTGGCGCTTTCTGCCGCAGCTCCTCGAACCAGTTCACCACCGCCTGCATTTTCGCTTCGCTGGCCGCAGCCTCCGGCTCCTTCACCACGAGGAAGCGCTTGCCGTCCGGCGCGACGTCCCAGGGGACGTTGCCCAATGCGAACAGCGCGTGCGGCGTCCCCGCGCGAAATGCGGGAGTGGTCTGGATGTCCACGGCCATCAACTGGTTTTTCTCCGGATCGCGATAAAACAGCTCGCGCCCGTTGCCGGACCACCGCGGCTCCTGCCCGCCTTCGATCGAAACCGAAGTCTTACCTCCCGGGCCCGGAAATGGCCGCGCGTACACGCGGTTCTTGCCGGACTCGTCGGAGGTGTACGCAACCCAGCGTCCATCCGGAGAAACCTGGGCGTCAATTTCAGTGAATGCGGTCTCGAGGAATGGCCGCGGCTTGCTCTCGCCCCCGCTCCTGGGCGTCGGCAGCGTCCAGATGTGGCCCGATGCCCCGGAGTCGTACAACAGCATCTCGCCATCCGGCGTCCACGAGTCCGGGTGCAGGAACGCCTGGCTTGGTAGAAGCAGCTCGGGTCGGCCGCTCCCGTCCCCTGGCGCCCACTGGATCCCTACTGCCCTTGTCCCGAACGCCACGTGGCGGCCGTCCGGCGTCCACACGGGATTTTCGTTGACGCCCCCAGCAGAGGTCAGTCGCGTCAAGGCGCCCCGCGCCACATCGTAGATCCAGATATCGGTGCGCTCTGGGCCCCAAATCGCCATCGCCACGCGCTGCCCATCCGGCGACAGGCGTACACCCCAGTATTCCTGCGGCGGCGCAGGCGAAGCTTGTGCGACGCCCTTGCGGTCCAGCCATTCGAGTGTTCCTTCGGCTACAGTCCGAGTCTCCGCTCCGTACACCAGAAGGCCGGAATCGGAGAAGGTGTAATCGGCAAAGCCTCCCGGGGGGTTGTAGAAGACTCCTTCGATCACGGGCGTCTCCGAACCCGTTACCGCCATCCGCTTCCCGTCGAACGGAACCGCGAACATGGTTCGAGCGCGCACGTACACCAGGTGACCGGAGGGAACGTAGCGTGCCGACGATCCTCCGTTCACCAGAACCCGAATTCCCCCCGATTTCAAATCGAGCGCCGCGATGCGCGCACTGTCGAACAACCCGGCCGTGCCGATGGTGAACAAGATCGACTCGCCACCCGGCAGGATCTGCGGCCAGCGGTGGACTTCTCCCTTTTGCCGATCGGCCGTGGTGAGGTTTTCGCACGTGCCGCCCGAGGCGGATACTCGCGTCAGTCCGCTGCTTCCCGTGAAAATAATGCTGCCGTCCTCGCCCCAACTTCCCCCGAAGAAGCCGGCGCTATCGCAGAGAGTGATGGGGGTCCCACCCGTCACCGGAACTTTCTTGAGCGGTCCCACCACACCCGTGAAGTATGCGAGCCATTGTCCGTCGGGAGAAAAGAAGGGACGAAGGCCGCCGTCGGTTCCCGCGATCGGTTTCCCCTCCGGCTGATCCAGCTTGCGGACCCAGATGCGCGAGGAGCTCCCCGTCTGCACGGCATACGCCAGGCGCGTGCCGTCACGGGAGATAGCAAGCCCCGAGCCAAGATTGGGACCAAACGCCGGCAGCGTCGCCGTCCACCGCGTGACCGGGTGCGGCTCGGCGGGCGCACGGCGGAAATATAGGAACGCCAGCACCATTGGAGAGAGGGTATTTGTTGCCTGTCGCCTCGGCCCAGGATGTATAGGCCGCGTACAAATTTGAGACTGGGACCCAATATCCGTCCTTCTTCCACGAACTAGCATCGTCGGTAGGCGCAAGCACGCACTTGTCTTCAAAGAACTCCTTGAGCCGGTCCGACTCCTGGCGGTACTGCTCGGTGGCGGTCGTAACATCCGGTGGGTCGCCCAGCCCTTCGCGATGATAGAGGACCGCGCCCCCCACGATCCAACGCAAAATGCCCGGCAGCTCCGTTCGCAGCTTTGCAGGCAAGTCCTTGTCGATCTCGAGCTCCGGAATCTGGATCTTGAACGGGACGCACTTTACGCGGTTCCAGATCGCGTCGTTCGGGTCCGTGATGACCGGCCTATGATTGCAGTCGAGGAACAGCTTGTAGGTCGGCCGGAATGTGATCATGTTCTCGCGGAGCCGCCGCGCCTTGATCTGTCCAAGGCCAGTTAGGTACTTCACCCGACTTAGCGATAGGCGCTGTCCCTGCTCCACCTCGCTCGACGAGACGAATCTGCAGCCCTGGAGATCCGCGAGGTCCGTGTTGACGGCATTGTTCGAGAACGCCTCCTTTGGGCGAATCATCAGGCTGTCGACTTGAACTTGTCCAGCGTATTCCTTGTCCCCCAACGCGTCTCGGATGATTTCGAGCAGTGTCGTTTTGCCGTTGTTGCCCTCGCCATAGAAAACGAATAGAAGTTTTCCCGGCTTCCCAGTAGCCGCGCAGCCGAAGACCTTTTGCAGATAAAGAACGAGCTGCTCGGCGTTGGTATTTTCGCCTTCTGAGGCGTCTGCATAGCTGCCCATGATCCGATATAGGAACGCCATAAATCGTGGGCACTCGGCACGTGGGTCATAGCGGAGCCGAATCAGCTTGCTCAAGAGGTCTTCTGGCTTATGCGGTCGCAACTCGCCCGTCCGCAAGTCCACAATGCCGTTTTCGACGTTCAGCACCCACGGGTCCCGATCAAAATCATTCGCACTCGCCTGCCGAACCTTCTTTTTGGAGAGATGCATCATGTTCGCCAGCGAGGAACGAGACAGCGAGCTATTCACGAATTTCAAGAACGCTTTGCGCTTCTCTCCACCCGTGATGTGCTTGGCTTCGGCGTAAGGCTTCGAGCATCGTTTTTTCGGCACGCTTTTCGGCCTCCACGAACTCGTCGAACTCCCACCGCTGCCCAGTCCAGACGTAGTAGCTTTTCCTCTCAGTGCAATAGACTAATTCGTGCCCGTACAAGTCCGCCAGGCGATCCGCATTTCCAGTGTCGTTCCAATGGTAGTCGCGGTGTTGCGCCCGATCGATACCCAACCATCGAAGCGCTATATCGACGACCTTCTTATCGAGAAGCCCGATCAGCGTCGGGACGCCGGTTATTTCGCCACCAGCCGAGTGCTTCTCGAACGTGGATTGCACCTCCGCGTCCGCGGCGCCAAGTTCAGGATTGGCCGGCCAGAGACATTGTTAGATCACGCGGTGAAACGTTTTGGTATCTTCGGAGCTCCATTCGCCGCGCGCGAGCACGCCGGCAAGAGCCAAGAAGGCAAGATGCCGCGATCCCTTCGTCGGCCAGTGGCGCACAAGGAGCGCCGCGGCCGCTACCTTGCGCACCGCCGAGATGAGTACGTTTGCGTCAACATTTGCCGGTGTGCCATCGAAGCCCTGCTCGAACCGGACCGTCTCGCCGGTCTCGTGGATGCTTGGCGGGACTCGTGCGAGAAGGGTTTGGATTGCCTTCCGAATATCAGGCCAGTTTCCGGTAGCATCGCCCGGGCGGCGGTAATGGCTTCAGGGCAATCGCAGTCTACGTCGGTACTTCCGTACTTGTCCCCCAGAAGCAGCCCTATGTTCTGCGGCTTGCCGTTGAAATATCGTGGTGCCAAGTCGATGGCTATCTCAAGCCGTTCCCATCCCTGGAGAACAGTTCGCTTCGACCGATACGGAACGGGGACTGGGGAAAATCCTTTTTGAATCCAAGCGATCGCAGCGTCGAGAGCGGTCATATCGATATGCACTGTGAGCCTATAAAACCAGCGGTTAACGTCTTCTTTTGTGTTTGTGGCTGCGGACAACAAAACGGCCCGGCAGGAACGCGCCTGCCAAGCCGCTTAAAGAAAGAGCGTTGCCGCGAAATTTGTTAAGGCGGTCACTTCCCCCTTGGGTCTGCCCCTCCGGCTTTTTTCTGCCTTTACAACGAATCGTCGCGGGTTCGAGTCCCGTCTCCCGCTCCAAGAAATCAAGCACTTAGCGCCACTGCCCAACCTGTGGGCTCTACGCCGACACACTCAAGAATGGCTGTGCCACACTAAAAAATCAATTTCAGGCTGAACTGCAGTTCCCGCATTTCGACGCCGTTGCGCGTGGTGGCAATCTGGCCGAAGGGGCCGGCGCCCGGGATGGGAACCCCGGCGGAGGTGAGCCGGTTGGCGTTCACAAGCACGCCCGGGTCGCCCCGAACCGGGTGATTGGCGGCGTTGAAAGCCTCGAACCGGAACTGCAAGTACCGGCGCTCGGTGAAGTAGAAGTTTTTCAGCGTGGAGAAATCCCAACTGAAGATTCCCGGGCCGGTGAGCACGTCGCGGCCGACGTTGCCGAACGTGCCTGCGGGCTGTATCGCGAAGGCTTGGATATTGAACCACGCATTCGTGGTGGGGTTATCCAGCTTCGGGCTGATTCCGGTGGCGTTGGGGCGGTCGTTGCCGACAGCGGTATTGGACCGGTCCAGACCGTTTTGGATGTTTTCCGGGAAACCGGTCGATACGGTGACGATGGAGTTGACCTGCCACCCCCCGATGATGCCGCTGGCGATGCCGTGGTTGACGAACTTGCGTCCCTTGCCGAAGGGAAGGTCATAAAGAACCGAGGCGACGAACCGCTGCCGCGCATCGAAAATCGAGAGGCTACGCTCGCAACGAAGGCAGCGGCTGTCCTGAGGGTGCACGCCATCGGTTCCGATGACGCGGAGGCCGCTGCCGTCATCGATGGACTTCGAGTACGTGTAGCCCGCCAGGAGCGTGAGTCCGCCCGATAGTCTCCGCGTGAGCTTGGCCGTGAGCGAATTGTAGTTGGCGTCGATGACGTTGCCGACCTCCTGGATGATGCCGAGCTCGGGATAGGGCGCTCGCCTGTCCACGGGGGTGGTGCCCGGGACAGGCTGATTCAGGTAGTACAGGCGCTCGAGCTGATGGCCCTGCGTGCCTAGGTAGCCGATCTCGACGACGGTGTTGCCGCTCAACTGGCGCTGGATATTCAGCTCGTAGAGTTCGACGTAAGGCGTGCGGCGCTGGTGCATGTTGGCGAAGATTTGCGGCGTGGAAACGCAGACGAACGGCGGGCTGGGCACGTTGCACGAGTTGGTGCCGCTCGATAGAAACGGGTGCCCGAAGCTGAGTTCGTTGCGGGTGGCAATGTCGCGCTTGCGGCCGGCGATGGTGCGTCCCATGTCGAAGCGCGGGTTGCCTTGATCCTGCACGTAGAAAATTCCGGCGCCGGCGCGCACGGTCCACTTCGCGCTGGGGCTCCAGGCGATCCCCAGGCGCGGGGCGAAATTCTTGTAGTCGCTCTCCACCAGCCGGTCGCCCAGGCGGCCGTCGCGGGCCACGATCACCGACGGGTCGAACAGCACCGGCGAGTTGTCGTAGAAGCCGCCGGAGCCGATGCGGATCAAAGTCGGATGGCGGTCGAGCGGCAGGTTGGCCGTGGTATCGATGTAGGGCACATGGGCGTTAATCAGGCTGTCGCCCCGGTCGGCCCACGCGGGTGTGAATTCGTAGCGCAACCCCATTTCGACGGTGAGGTTGGGCCGTACCTTCCAGCTATCGTTGACGTAGTAGGCCTGGCTGGTGGCCCGGAACTGGGTGACGGCCAGACCCGCCGAGTTCTCGTCCCGCTGGGTATAGCCCAGCATGTAGTCGGCGAAGGCGTAGCCGGTGGCCTGGCCCTGAAGGATGAAGGAGCCGCGGACGAACTGGTTGCCCGCCTGATTGAAACGGTCGCGGCGAATTTCGCCTCCCAGCTTGATCGAGTGCGCGCCACGCGTCCAGGAGACGTTGTCGATCCACTGAAAGGTGTGATCGTTGGTCACATAGGGGCCGTCGGTCTGGTCGCCGAAGCTGTTGTTAATAAGGGTGGAGGTGAAACCGCTAATGGTTACCGAGGGGATGCCCCAGGCGGCCGGCGGCGGATCGCTCAACAGCGGAATCCCCAGCTCCTTCACCACGTTGCGCTTGTAGGCCAGCTCGCGCCCGTTGCTATTGAAGAAGCTGTTGTAGCCAAAGCGGAATTCATTGACCAGGTTCGGCGAGAGGATCCGAGTATTTGAGATCATCGCTTGTTTCACGCCCACCAGCAGGTCTGTACCGTTGAGCTTCAGCACCGGCTGAACCACGTGCTCGTCCTGCCAGCTATACCGGCCGAACCAGTTGGACCGGGAGCTCTCCACGAAGTCGATGCGCTGGCTGAACTGGTCCTTATCGGTGGTGTTGCGGTTGAGCGCCAGGTAGTTGTTCACCAGGCCCGCGCCAGCGATATTGGGCGGCGGAAAGAATTCGAGCAGGCCCCGCGCGATGGGGTCCAGGCGTGTGATGGGGGTAATCTTATTGCCGGAGAAGGGCTGGTTGTTATTGAGCGGATCTCTAATGAGCGTGCCCGGCAAAAGCTGCGAGAAGTCGCCCTCCCGCATCGCGGCCGGGGCGGTGCTGTAGACGATCTGGGCCTGGTTGCGGAGCCGGAAGCCCTCGTAGTTGGACATGAAGAAGAGCCGGTCCTTGCCGTTGAACAGCTTGGGGATTTGGACCGGGCCGCCCAGGGCGAAGCCGTACTGATTCCATTTGAACGGGTTCTTTTCCGGCACCTCGCTGGTGAAGGCGTAGGGGCGGGCGTCGAGGTTGCTGTTGCGAAGGAACTCGAACAGAGCGCCGTGGTATTCGTTGGTTCCGCCCTTGGTGGAGACGTTCACCTGCGCGGCTTCGTGCCCGAACTCGGCCGAGTAGACCCCGGTCTGGACTTTGAACTCCTGCAAGGCGTCGATGGAGGGCAGGAACAGGTAGGTATTGAAATTGACGTCGGAGTTGGTCACGCCGTCAAGAGTGAAGTAATTGAACTCGCGGCGCATTCCGGCGACCGAGAACTGTTGCTGGGTGCGATCGCCGCCCTGGCGCGAGCCGGCCCCGCCGTAGTTATTGGCGAAGTTGGCATTGACGTTGGGGCTGAGCGCGATCAGCGAGATGAAATTGCGGCCGTTCAGCGGCAGATCCACAATGCGCCGGTTTTCAATCACCGTGCCCACCGTGGCGTTTTCGGTGTTGAGCAGCGGGGCGCCGCCGGTGACCTCGACGGTCTCGGTGAGCGAGCCAACCCTGAGCTGGAAGTCCAGGCGCGCCACCTGCTGCACCTGCAACTCGACGCCATTGCGAATCTCGCCTTGGAAGCCCTGCATCTCCGCCTTCACGCTGTAAATGCCAGGCTGGAGCGAGGCGAACGTGTAGTTGCCGGCGTTATTCGTCGCCGCCGTGCGTGTGAGATTGGTTTGCGGATTGGTGACCGTCACCGCGGCGCCTACCACCACGCCGCCTGCCGAATCGGTTACAACGCCCGTGATTTCTCCAAACTGGCCGAAGCATGATAGAGCGGTGGATAAAACGAATACGCCCAGGATTCTAGCGCGCATGAGACTTCCTCCTTTATGGACCCACGGATCGGACTCAATCATACACCAAATCCTTGCCCATTTCGTCCGGTAGTGCGCTATCGCACCATAATAGAAAGCACCGTGGCCGTTGGTTGAAATTCTCGGTATCACCAAGAGCCAACCCCGGGCAAACGATGAAGCCCAAAGTCTACTTGGAAACCAGCATCCTGAGCTATTTGGCGGCGCGGCCGAGCCGTGACGCGGTTGCGGCAGGCCGGCAAGTGATTACGCGGCGGTGGTGGGACAACGAGCGAGACAAGTACACGTTGGTCGTATCCGAGGCAGTCGAGGCCGAGTGTGAGCGCGGAGATCCGGAGGTCGTGAAACGCCGCCAGGAACTACTCCAGGACGTGTCGCTTTTTCCGGTGGATGAGAGGATACTGGGAGTAGCAAAGCTGCTCGTCGTTCCAGGCGGCATCCCCGGGAAGGCTGGGCCAGATGCCGTGCACATCGCGGCTGCAGCGGTTGAAGAGTGCGAATTTCTTCTGACCTGGAACTTCCGCCACATCGCGAACGTTCGGATTCGGCGGGAGGTGGAAAGGATTCTGGCGAATCATGGCTACACAAAAACGACCATCTGTACCCCGGAAGAACTTGCCTGAACCGCGCCCGTGGGAAGACGAAGTGCTGCGAGAGGTCTATGCGATACGCGACGCTTATGCAGCGGAGCACGGCTATGATCTGGACCGCATCTATGCAGATCTCAAGCGCCGTGAGGCGAAGAGCCGTCTCCGGCGAGTCCACACACTAGCGCCTTAAGGCTGAGTTCGCTGAAAAGATTTCCACGGGAAAAAGCCGGACCGCGTTTTCCGCGATCCGGCTCAATTTTCTAAACGCGCACCCGATGGGGCTTGGCTGCGGATCAGGCGACTTGCTGTGCCTTGTGGCGGGCCAAAATCTGGTTCATCTGGTCCTTGAGCCGCAGCTTCTGCTTCTTCAAACGATGTTCCTCCACCTGCTCGGCTTCGGTCAGGCGGGCCTTGGCCTCCAGCTCTTCCAGTTGCTTGTGCAGCTGGGCGTGCTGGGCGGCCATGGCGCGGAAATCCTCGCTGGTAGCCATCAGGTGCGCTTTCAATTCATCTTGCGTGTTGTTCTCCATCAAGCACTCTCCTTGGTTCATGAAGGCCACCCCCGAGTGGAGCTCGGGCACCATGACAATATCATGAAAAAATCCTCATGACAATAGCCGCTTCGGGCGAGTCAGGGTAATAGGCCTCGCGGCGGCCGATGGAGAGGAATCCCAACGATTTGTAGAAATTGATGGCGGCCGCGTTGGATTCGCGAACCTCCAGAAACCAGGCGCCGCGCGAGCGTTCGAGCTCGGCTTCGATGAGGCGGCGGGCGATGCCCCGGCGCCGCCAGGAGGGGTTGACCGCCACGTTCAGGATCTCGCGCTCGCCCGGTGCGGTTTGACGCACGACCAGAAATCCGGCGAGCGAGCCGTCGCTCTCCGCGACCTGGCAGTCGTGATCAAGATAGGTCTGCGGCGCCCACTGCGAGGCCGTGGTCGAGGCGTCCTGGATCGCGGCGATCGCGGGGAGGTCGTTG
>JBGPLI010000128.1:0-17124 GCA_041486445.1 Bryobacteraceae bacterium | reverse complement strand
GGCGCCGAATTTCGACAGCAGGTACACGTTCGAACGCGCCACGCGGCTGTGGGCGATGTCGCCGATAATGGCCACGCGCAGGCCCTCCAGTTTCGCACCGCGGTCCAGGATCGTCCGCGCGTCGAGCAGAGCCTGCGTGGGATGCTCGTGCGTGCCGTCGCCGGCGTTGATAATCGGCGTTTCCAGGTGCCTCTGGAGGAAATGCGGGGCGCCGGAGGCGGCATGGCGCATGATGATTGCGTCCGGCCGCATCGCCGCCAGCGTGTTCAGAGTGTCCACCAGCGATTCGCCCTTGGATACGCTCGACGCCTGCGCTGTAATCGAAATGGCGTCCGCTCCCAGGCGCTTGGCGGCGATCTCGAAGCTGGTGCGCGTGCGTGTCGACGCCTCGAAAAAGAGGTTCACCACCATCCGCCCCCGCAGCAGGTCCAGCCTGCGGAAGCTGTGCTCGGCGCCCGGCTGAAAGTCGCGCGCCCGGTCCAGAATCGCCTGCACCTCCTCGCGGGTCAGGTCTTCGATGCCCAGCAGTCCTTGGGCCATCCTACGCTCCCTGCTCGGCGACGCGCTCCACCAGCAACACTTTTTCCATGCCGTCGGTTTCCTGAAACTTCACTTCGATGATCTCGTTGTCCGCCGTCTGCACCATCCGGCCCGCGTATTGCGCCTCGATCGGCAGCTCGCGATGCCCCCGGTCGATCAGCACCAGCAACTGCACGCGCCCCGCGCGCCCGTGGTCGAACAGCGCATCGAGCGCGGCGCGGATGGTCCGCCCCGTGTAGAGAACGTCGTCCATGAGGATGACGTCCTTGCCGGCGACGCCGAACGGAATGTCGGTGCCGTTGACCACCGGTTGATGCGAGACCGTGGAGAGATCGTCCCGGTAGAGATTGATGTCCAGAATCCCCACCGGGACGCAGCGCTGCTCCAGTTCCTCGATCTTGCGCGACAGCCTCTGCGCCAGCGGAACGCCGCGGCGGCGGATGCCGATGAACACCAGGTTGTCCAGGCACCGCGTCCGCTCCAGGATCTCGTGCGCCAGCCGGACCAGGGTCCGATCGATCTCGGAAGCGCTCATCAATTGGGCTTTTTCACGCGTGACGGGCATGGCGGGTAAACGCACCAGAGTAGCACAGGCATTCCTGCCTGTTTTACTACAGCCGTCCCTCCAAAAACCTCACGATCTGCGGTGCGACGAAACCCACGTGGCCGCGCGGTTCCGCGATCGGATCCGCCATCCAGAAATGCGGCGCCGCAACCACCGGCGCCGGCCGGACGAAGAACCCCGCCTGCTTCAGCGCCAGCATGAACGCTTCCGACTGCGTGGCCGGGTCCGCGATATCGTCGGCCGTCCCCCAGGTCAGGAAGAACGAGGTCTGGTTGTTGGCGCGCGTCGCATAGCTCATGGGCGACGATTCGAAATACACCTTCCGGTCGTCCATGGGCGGCTTGCCGAGGAAGTTCTCGACGATGTTGTCGCGCGGCCGCGAAACCTGGTCGTGCGTCCACTGCTGCACCATGTCGTAGACGCCGTACGCGCCCACCACGGCTTTCGCCTTCGCGCTGACCGATGCGTAAGGATCGCCCGGATATGCGCTGGCAAATGGCGCGGAGTCGTAGGCGAGCGCCGTCAGCGCGGCCAGGTGCGCCCCCGCCGAATCGCCCATCAGAGCCACGCGGTCGGGATCGGCTTTGAGATCGGCCGCCTTGGACTTCACGAACTGGACCGCGGCGCGCACGTCCTGCACCGAGTGCGGATAGCTCGGCTGTCCCGGCTTGGTGAGGCGATAGTCGATCGCATACAGCGCGATGCCGCGCTCGGCCAGATACGGACCCCAGAAGCGATATCCCGCCCGCGCGCCGGCCGCCCAACCTCCGCCGTGAACCGCCACCACCACTGGGTACTTGCCCGCCGCCTTGGGGACGTAATAATCGCCTATGAGCGCGACGCCGTCGTGGGTCGCGTATTGCAGGTTCTGCCGCACCTCGGTTTCGCGCTGCTGTTGCGCCTGGACTGCTCCCATCAGGACAACTAACGTCGTCCCCAGAATGAAAATACTCTTCATGCCTGTGCCTCTCCTTGTCTAAGAATTCAAAATCGCTTCAGCCGGCCACGGATGTTCTTGGCCAGTTTTTCGATGTCTTCCGTTTCCTTGAGCGCCTTCACCGACACAATGTAGCGGTCATTCTTTTCGAGCTCCGCCTTCAAGTCCTCCGCCAGCTTCACCAGCTCCGCTGCGTCCTCCATGTTCTTTTTGTGATCGGCCTTGAGGATCTCCTCGCGCTGCGATTTGCCGTTGGGCAGGATCACATCGCCGTCGCGGTCGGGACGCGGGCGCGGCGGCCCCTGGCGAACCTGCCCCATGGCCAGGCAGAGAGTCAACACAACCAACATCGGGAACTTCATCACTTACAATGATACAGACGGATTCCGATCCGGGAGCGCCGGCGGTCCTGCCCGGTCATTCCATTTCTTATGAAGCCTGTCAACATCGGTATCATCGGCCTCGGCAACGTCGGCATGGGAACGCTGTCGATTCTCGCCGAGACTTCCGATCACATCGCACTGAAGCTCGGCTTCCCCTTGCGCGTTCATGCCGTGTGCAGCCGCTCTGTCGAGCAAAGGGAACTGCCGCCGCAACTCCGCTCGGCGCGCAAGACCTCGAACTGGCGGGAGGTCGTCGCCGACCCGCAGGTCGACATCGTCGCCGAACTGGTGGGCGGCACCACCATAGCGCGCGAGATCATCGAAGCCGCCATCGCGCACGGCAAGTCCGTGGTGACGGCGAACAAGGAGCTGATGGCGCTGGCCGGCGCCGAGCTATGGGATCGCGCGATCGGAGCCGGCATCAATCTGGCCATGGAAGCCAGCGTCGCCGGAGGCATCCCCATCCACGCCGTCCTGCGCGAGGGGATTTCCGGCGACCGCATCAACGCGCTCTATGGCATTCTGAACGGGACCTGCAACTACATCCTCACCGAGATCGAGAGCCGCGGCGCCGGTTTCGAGGAAATCCTCGCGGAGGCGCAGCGCGCCGGCTACGCCGAGGCCGACCCTTCGGCGGATGTGGACGGACTCGACGCGCGCTCCAAGCTGGCGATTCTCTCCGCGCTTGCGTTTGGAGAGCGGATCGTGCCCGCCGACATTTATACCGAGGGCATCCGGCGGATCACGCCGGTCGATTTCGAATACGCCCATCAATTGCACCAGACCATCCGGCTGATTTGCGCGGCGCGGCAAACCCCTGCCGGCCTCATCCTTTCCGTGCGCCCGTCCCTGATCGCGCAATCGACGATCCTGGCGGGCGTGCGCGGCGCTTACAACGCGGTGTGGGTGCGCGGACAGTACGGAGCGGATACGTTTTATTACGGCCGTGGCGCGGGCGCCCATCCGACTGGCGTCGCCGTGGTGAGCGACCTGATGCGCGTGGCCCGCGAGATCCGCTCGGGAAGCCCGGAGCGCGTCTCGCCGTTTGCCCACGCGCGGCTCGGCCAGTACAAGCCCATTCCCGTGACGCTGCACCGCTCGGCTTATTATCTGCGCTTTCGCGTCGAGGACCGCCCCGGCATCATCGCCCAGCTCGCCACCGCGCTGGCCGCCGAGAACATCTCCATCGACGCGGTGCTGCAACTGGCCAACGCCAACTGGCGCGACCTGCCGTTCGTGATCACCGTGGAACCCACCACCGGGGAATCGGTGCGCGCCGCCATCTCCCGCATGGCGGAACTGCGCTTCCTGATCGAGCCGCCCCTCGCCATGCCCATGGAGGAGCCGCTGTGAAGCCACGTGGCGCGAGCTTCCCCTTGCCGTGCCCGAATTTATTCCGGCATCACTCTATTCCATCTCTGGTTGTCGTAAACTGCTGAGATGGCGATTGCTAAACAGGAGCAGCGGCAGGTGGTGGACGCCAGCGCGACTTCCACCAACTGGTTTTCGAGCATGTCCGTCCGCGAGCGCCGGACCTTCTGGGCGTGCTTCCTCGGATGGGCCCTCGACGCCATGGACGTGCAGCTCTACGCAGTCGTGATGCCCACCTTAATCGGATTGTGGAGCTTGTCCAAGGGGGAAGCCGGAATGCTCGGAACTTCCGCCCTTCTGGTTTCGTCGTTGGGGGGCTGGCTCGCCGGAATCTTGGCCGACAAGATCGGCCGCGCGAAAGTTCTGCGAATCACCATCGTCTGGTTTGCCACGTTCACTGCACTTTCCGGCCTGACCAATTCCTATTGGCAGCTCCTTGCGACGCGCAGCCTCCAAGGACTCGGCTTTGGAGGCGAGTGGGCCGCGGGAGCCGTGCTCATCGGCGAGGTCATCAATAAGCGCATCCGCGGCCGGGCCGTCGGAAGCGTCCAAGGCGGGTGGTCGGTCGGGTATGGCGCGGCCGTGCTCCTGTTCACTTTGATCTTCAGCCTGGCCCCGCCCGCGCAGGCCTGGCGCATTCTTTTCTTCGTCGGATTGCTGCCGGCGCTGGTCGTGCTCTGGATTGCACGCAACGTCGAGGAACCCGAGGTCTTCACGAGATCGCGGATGGAGCTTCCCGGTGGCGCGAAAAGGGCCGGCTCCTGGGAGATCTTCAAGCCGTCTCTTCTGCGGACGACGCTGGTGGCGGCGCTGCTCGCCACGGGCACGCTCGGCGGCAATTACACCATCCTCACCTGGCTGCCCACGTACCTGAAAACGGTTCGGAATCTGTCGGTGCTGAACACCGGAGCTTACCTGGGCATCAACATTCTGGGATCGTTTCTCGGATACATTATCAGTGCGCATCTCAGTGACTGGCTGGGCCGGCGCCGTACCTTCTTTCTGACCTCGATCTCGGCGATTATTACGGTCGGCGTTTATACGCTGGCGCCCTTGAGCGGAACCGCGGTGTTTCTGCTCGGATTCCCGCTGGGCTTCTTCCAGTCCGGGATCGTGGCGGGAATGGGCGCGACTTTCGCCGAGCTGTTTCCGACGCGCGTCCGCGCGACTGGTCAGGGCTTCACCTATAACACGGGACGTGCCCTGGGCTCGGCGATGCCGGCCGTGGTCGGCTATGTAGGGGGCTTCGCGCAACTCGGCTACGCCATCGGAGTGTGCGCCATCTGTTCTTATTCTCTGGTCCTGATCGCGACGGCATTGCTTCCGGAAACCCGCGGCAAGCAATTGGATGCTCATGTCGGATCGGTCTAAGAGCGTGTTGGATCAAAGCGGATCGGATCAAACGGAATCGCCTCTTCGGCCGCGGAGTGGAGGCCGCATTCTGGCCGAGGCGCTGCGCGTACATGGCGTCGATCGCCTGTTCTGCGTGCCGGGCGAAAGTTACCTCGACATACTCGACGCGCTATACGACATGCCGGACATGGAGCTCGTGGTGGCGAAGCATGAGGGTGCGGCCGCCAATATGGCGGAAGCCGACGGCAAACTGACGGGCCGTCCCGGCATCTGCCTGGTGACGCGCGGTCCCGGCGCAACCCACGCCTCCGTCGGCGTGCACACCGCGTTCCAGGATTCCACGCCGATGATCCTGTTGATCGGCCAGGTTGCGCGCGGAGTCCGGGGGCGGGATGCGTTCCAGGAGGTCGAATTCCGGCAGATGTTCGCGCCGCTCGCGAAGTGGGTGGCCGAAATCGACGATCCCGCTCGCATACCTGAATACATGCTGCGCGCTTTTCAATGCGCGACCTCGGGCCGCCCTGGTCCGGTCGTCCTGGCGCTGCCGGAAGACGTTTTGGCCGAGAGTTGCTCGGTGGCGGATACCGCGCCATTTCGCGCCGTGCAGGCCTCTCCGAAAATCGAGGACGTCGAAGCGTTTCGCTCCGAACTCGCCCGCGCCCGCCGCCCGCTCGTCATCCTGGGTGGCTCGGGATGGACGGCGGAGGCTTGCGCCGAGGTCGAAGCCTTTGTCCAGGCTAATCGGCTGCCTGTCGCTGCGTCCTTCCGCCGCCAGGACCTTCTCGATAACGGGCATCCGAGTTACGTTGGCCATCTCACCCTCGGGACGGCGCCGTATTTGACGGAGCGGGTTCGGTCTGCCGATCTCATCATCGCCCTGGGTACGCGTCTCGGTGACATAACCACTGCCAGCTACACCTTGCTCGAATCTCCGCGGCCCAGCCAGCGCTTGATCCACATTCACAGCGATCCGTCCGAGCTCGGCCGCGTGTACCAACCGGATCTGGCGATCAACGCCGGACCATCTCAGTTCGCGGCGACGCTGCCGGCGATCGCGCCTGTCGACAACCCTGCATGGCGCTCGTGGACGGAAGAAGCGCGCCAAGAATATCTGAGCTTCACGGCGATTCCGCAGAAGCCTCAGCCAAACGCCGGAGTTGACCTCGCGGTGGTGGTCTCGCATCTCGCCAACAGGCTGCCTCCCGATGCGATCGTGGCCAATGGCGCGGGAAATTACACGGTCTGGGTCCATCGCTTCTTCAAGTACAAGCGCCCCAGGACGGAACTCGCGCCGGTCAGTGGGGCCATGGGATATGGCCTTCCCGCCGCCATCGCCGCGAAGCTGCGGTATCCCGGCCGCCTCTCGGTCTGCTTTGCCGGGGATGGCTGCATGCTGATGTACCCCCAGGAACTTGCCACCGCTCTCGAGCATCACGCGGCCGTCATCGTCATCGTCGCCAACAACGGCATGTACGGGACCATTCGCATGCATCAGGAACGGCGGTTCCCCGGACGCGTCTCCGGCACCAACCTGTCCAGTCCCGATTTCGTCGCTCTGGCAAAATCCCTGGGAGCTTACGCCGAAAGGATCGAGTCGACCGGCGCGTTTGCCGAGGCCTTCGAACGGGCCGTGGAAGCGCGGCGTCCGGCGCTGCTGGAGCTCTGCGTGGATCGGAACCAAATTACTCCGGACCGCAGGCTAGTTCCATAAGCTTTCGTGGATCTTCGAGGTCCTGAGACGAGCGTTACGATCGGCGGACCGGCCGCGCGATCATTTCGGCGGCTGCATCAGCTTGAGCCGCGCCGCTTGTGCGCATTCCTCCGACACGCTGAAATAGCGTGCCACGGCCTCTTTTCCGAGGTCGAAGGGATGCGACTCGCCAGACTTGCGCGAGGCGAGCATCTTTATCTTGGAAATCGCATTGTCGAATTCCGAGTGGTTTGACATGAGGATGGTGGCGTTGGCCGACGCCGCAGCCGCGGCCATCTTGCGCTGGGATTTGATATACATATCGAAGTTCGGCGCCGTGCTGGGGAAGTTGAACGCCGTGCCGCCCGAATACGCCACCCTGATCGGCTTGCCGTTATCCTTCACCGTGAAAAGCATCGACAAGGTCCCCTGCGTATGGCCCGGCGTGGTGACGATGGTCACTGCCGTGTCGCCGAGTGTGATCTTCTGGCCGTCGTCGGCGACGATGTCGCGCTTCGGCTTTCCCTGTGGGTACCCGTTGACGGACTTTGCGATGGAGTCCCAATCGGGTCCGCCCATGACGATGTGGGAGCCGAACCGGTCCTGCATCATCTTGGCTCCGCCGACATGATCGGCATGTGCATGGCTGATGATTACGAACTTAACCGTTGCCGGATCGAGGCCCAGCTTCTTCAGACCACCCACGATCTCCTCCTCGGAGTTGTAGGTGAACAGGGTATCAATGAGGATGATACCCGCACTGGTCGTCAATGCCCAGGAAGAGTGGATCTTCGATCCAACGAAGTAGAGGTTATCGAAGACTTTGGCCGGTTCGGCGATCCACGTATCCCGGGCAGGCGCTGGGCCTGGCGCCACGTCCCGCAGCGTACTCGCAACCGCTACCGGCGCAATGCACAAACGGGCCAAGGTGCCGGTAAAGTCGAATCCCGCGGCGGTTCTGGCCGCGATCAGATGGGCGTCGATCGTGTCCGGGGTGTTCTGCGCAAGCGCGCTTGCGCCATACAACGTGAAAACAACGGCTAGCGCTGTGCCGGCCTTGGTCGCGTGATTCTTCATTGCTGCACCTCTTCAGAGCTTCCTAGATCTTATAGCAAACCATGGCTCCGCAAGAGACTACAGGTTCTTGAAGAAAATCAGGACCGGCGCGTTGACACGACCGGCCGTGTGTTGTAGCCTGTCGCTAGTGAACGGGAGCATTCCGCGGACTGTGTGGCGGCAATGGGTTCGGCAGCCGCAGAAGATCTGGTTACGAAGAGCGGTTTTTCAGGTGCACTTATGGACCTGCATCGCCGTCGGCCTCTACATCCTCATGATCAGTGTTACCGGCAGCGTGCTGGTCTATCGGAACGAACTTTACAGAGCAGCGACGCCCCCACCAATCGTCTCGAATGGCTCAGGACCGCTACTGACCGACGACGAGCTCAAGGAGGCTGCCACGCGCCTATACTCAGGCTACCGGGTTGAGCGTCTCGTTCGAGCGCGGAGTCTCGATCAGGCGGTAGATGTCTGGCTGCGGCGCGGCGACGAGATCAAGAAGCGGCTGTTCGATCCTCGCAGTGGCGACGATCTTGGCGATACGGTCCCAACCGCGATCCGCCTTGTATCAAAGCTGCTCGATCTGCACGACAATCTGCTCGCCGGAGAAACCGGCCGTAAAGTGAACGGCGTTGGCGCACTCGCCCTGCTCGCCCTTGCTGTGACGGGTCTGGTGCTCTGGTGGCCGGGCATGAAGACATGGCGTCGCAGCCTGACACTGCATCGCGGCGTCGGATGGAAGCGCTGGACCTGGCATTTGCACAGTATGATCGGCTTCTGGAGTCTTGGATTCATGTTGGTGTTCGGCGTTAGCGGGGTCTATCTCGGTATTCCCGATGCGATTCAGGACCTCGCCGACCGACTTGAGCCTTTCACTGCCACTAATGCCGGGGCACGCATCGGCGACCGGATTATTTACTGGCTCGCGTTCTTGCATTTCGGCCGCATTAACGGCATAGGGATTCCTTGTAGCGGCCCTGGGCTCTGCGACCAGACGACGAAGGCGATTTGGGCGTTATTCGGACTGGCCCCCGCGGCGATGTTTGTGACCGGCGCGATCATGTGGTGGAACCGCGTGCTGCGCCCCAGGCTGGCAAGCAGCTCGGGAACTGTTCGGGCATCGTGGCGCCCGTCTGTAACTCGCTGAACCTGGCGGAGGAAGAGGGATTCGAACCCCCGAGCGAGTTTCCCCGCTAACGGTTTTCAAGACCGCCGCCTTCAACCACTCGGCCATTCCTCCAACTTTCAAGTTAGCGGATTGCCGAGTCCCGCCGCAATCAGCGGCCTACCACCACGATCTGGAAGCTGTCCGGAATCGGTGCCGGCCGGGCCTTCTTGCCGTCCTTGTCCACGGTCGGGGGTGCAAATTCGGCAGCGGGCAGATACAGCTTGTGCGCCCTCTGATCCGCCGCGATGGTGCGCGCGCCGCGCGTCGTCGGGATGGTCGCGACCACCTCGAACTTGCCGGGCGAGGTCTCGCCGACCATGGTGATCGTGCCATCGGCGCCGTTCGCGCTGAACGCGTAGCCGTCGTCGAACGCCACGCCGTCGGTTCCCCCGCCGATCGGCAGCGTCGCCAGCACCTTGCCCGCGGCCGGATCGCTGACGATCATCATCTTGTTCTCGCACACCGAATACAGGCGGCCCTTGGGATCGATGACAAGCCCGCTCGGGGCATCGCACGGAGCGACGGAGTAGCGCTTGGAGACCAGCGCGTTCCTCGCATCGATCTCGACAATCTCGTTCTTGTCCTCGATATTGACGTAGATGTGCCCTTTGCCATCGATCTGCGAGAACTCAGGTTTGCCGCCGAGGGGTAGGGATGCCGTGATGACATCGCCGGACTTCGCGTCAATCGCGGTGGAGTCCTTGCTCCGCCCATTGAACGTGAACACGCGGTGCGAAACCGGCTCATAGATAATGGAGTCCGGATTCTGCCCCGTCTTGACCTTGCTCAGGACCTTCAGCGTCTTGGGGTCGAAAACTGTGACATCATTGTCGCCGCCGTCACTGGTAAATCCGCGGCCGAGGTCAGGGGCCATGGCGATGCCGTGCACTCCGTTGGTGTCGGGAATCGTGCCGATCAGTTTGTCGGAGGAGGTATCGATGACTTCCGTTTGGGTTCCGTGCGACACGTAGAGGCGATGCTCGGCGCTGTCGAGGTAGGCATAGTCCCAGCGGACTCCGCCACCGACTTTGATCTTGCTGACGACTTTGTAACTGGGCGCCGCGGCGAAGGCTGCGACCGCCACAATCAGGACAAGGGACCTCTTCATGTGTGCTGCACTCCTTTTGTGCGTTCATCCAACCCATCAATTGTAGCCGCAAAACCTGAAGATTGGCTGAAAGCCGCCAGCTCCGGCCTCGCCTCGCGCAAAACAAACTCCACCCTGAACACTGTCGACTGGCCCTCGGTGCTGGAGACTTCAACCCTGGCGCCGTGCGCGCGCGCGATGCTCTCCGCCAGCGACAGGCCCAGGCCGTGGCCCGGATCGCTTCGCGCCTGGTCGGCCCGGTAAAACCGTCTGAAGATGTAGGGGAGGTCGGCCTGGCGGATGCCCGCGCCGAAATCCTCGATCGCGATCGATATCCTCGAACCGGTGCGGTGCAGCGTCACATTCACGTCGCCGCCGGCGTGCGAGTACTTCAACGCGTTATCGAGCAGCACCACGAACAGCCGGTGCAGACCGGGGCGGTTGCCGGAGATCACCGCCTTCTCTTCGCCCAGCGACTCCCGGATCCGGATCTCGCGCAGATCGGCCAGGCCGCGCATCTCCGTGCACACTTCCGTGACGATCTCCCGCGCGTCCACCGGCTCCAGCGGCATCTCCACCGTGCCGGCGTCGCTGCGCGCCAGCGTCAGCAGATCCCCCACCAGTTGCGTCATCCTCTCGGCTTCGGCGGCGATCTCCTGAAGCGAGTCGCGATAGGCCTCGGGCGCCCGCGCGCGCCGCAGCGCCAGCTCCGCGCTGGTCCGGATCACGGCCAGCGGTGTGCGCAGCTCATGCGAGACGTCCCCTACGAATTGGGAAAGCGTCTTCACCGCCGATTCGAGCCTCGCCAGCATCACGTTCCACACTTCGGTCAGCCGGGCCAGCTCGTCGCCGGTGGCGGGAACCGGCAGCCTTTGCGACAGGTTTTCGATGCTCATCGTGACCGCCGCCGCCGTGATGTCGTGCACCGGCTTGAGCGCGCGCCCGCTCACCCACGCTCCGCCCACGCAGGCGATCGCGATCACCACCGGGATCAGGCTCAGCAGCAGAAGCCGCAGCAGCTCGAGCGTATGCAGCACGTCCCCGATCGGCGCCCCAATCTCCAGATTGAACACCTCGCCGTCGGAGGTAAATTGCCGCGCCAGCATTCGTAAATTGCCGTCCAGCGGCGCGGGTCCGGCGGAATAGCGGTAAACGAAGCCGCTTGTGCCGGACACGTAGATGTAGCTGGCCGGCGGCAGCGCCTGGCAGAACTCCTCGAGTTCGTCGCGAAGCTGGTTGCCGGAGGCGCTCGCGGATTCCTCCCGGAAATATTTTTCGAAGCGCCCGGCGCGGCCTTCCAGGTCCCGGTCCACATCCCCGATCAGCCGGTGGCGAAGAGACAGCCACAGCAGGCCGCCAAACAACGCCAGGCCCGCGGTCAGCACCGCCGCGTACCACACCGTCAATCGAAACCGGATGGATCGCCTGCTCATCACGTCAAGGCTCCCGCATCATGTAGCCGAAGCCGCGAATCGTGTGAATCAGCTTCGGCTCGCGCGTATCTACCTTCGTCCGCAGCAGCCGCATGAACACTTCGAGCGTGTTCTGGTTGACTTCGCTGTCGAATCCCCACACCGATTCGAGAATGGTGTCGCGGCTGATCGCCCGCCCGGCGTTCCGCATCAGCAGTTCCAGCAGCTTGTATTCGCGCGGAGTCAGACTGACAACCTCCCGGCCGCGCGTCACCCGGCGGCTGGCCGGATCCAGCTTCACGTCCGCGATCTGGAGGCACGTCGGCCGCGGAATCGCGCCCCTCCGGCTCACCGCGCGGAGCCGGGCTAGCAGGATGTCAAGCGAAAAAGGCTTAGTGAGATAATCGTCTGCGCCCGAATCCAGCCCCTTCACAATGTCGGCCGGGGCGTCGCGCGCGGTCAGCATCAGGACCGGCGTTTGATTGCCGCTTTCGCGCAGTTTCCGCGCCACCGAGCGGCCATCCATGCCCGGCAGCATCACGTCGAGCACGATCACGTCGAAGCCCGAACAGCGGGCCACATCGAAGCCCTCCCGCCCATCGCGCGCCAGCACCACCTGATGGCCCTCCTCCTGAAGCGTCCGCTCCAGCAGCTCGGCCATCCGGCGCTCGTCCTCGACCACCAGGATCTGCATCCTACTATCGATCGTAACAGGGGAAGCTGAAGGAAGGCTGAAAGTCAGTAACTGCCACCGAACCGCGCACGAGGTAAGCGGGTTATCTTAATTGGTCTTAAAGAATTCCACCGGCTCCATCGCGACGATCTTCCACTCCCTGCCCCGCCTCTCGATCCTGCACTTCACGATCTGCCGCCGCGAGCCAACGCCGGTGATCGAGAGCAGCCAGTCCAGTTCGAGCGCCCGCTTCTGATTATCGCCCTCATCGTTGACCACCTCGATAGTCGATCCGACCTCGTGCGCCGCCAGCAGTCCTTCGATTTCCTCGCGCAGCGTCGCGAATCCCGGCATATTGCGGTCGAATTTCCCTAAAAAAGCCCGCGGGTCGCCGTCGGCCAGCGCCTCGGCCGCCGAGCTGAAGAACGTCAGGACGTCGGCGGGCGGCTCGGCCAGCACAAGAGCAGCGGCCATCAGGAACACGATCCGGCGCATATCAGGTCCGGTAGCTGGCGTTGATGCGAATGTAGTCGCCCGTGAAGTCGCAGGTCCAGAAGCGCGCCCGCCCCGGCCCGCCGCCGCGAATCTTGAAACGGATGCCGCATTCGGGCTCGTCGAGTTTCTTCGTCAACTCGTCTTCTGAAAAATCGGCCGCCAGTCCGCTGCGGCACACCGCAATGCCCTGCATGTCGATGTCGATCCGTTTCGGCTCGAACTTGACGCCCGCATTCCCAGCGGCACTCAGAACCCGCCCCCAGTTCGGATCCGAGCCGGCGATCGCCGTCTTCACCAGAGGAGAGTTCGCGATCGCGCGCGCGATGGTCTCCGCCGCCCCCTCGCTCGCCGCGCCTTCCACATCGATGGTCACCAGTTTCTTCGCGCCTTCGCCATCCCGCGCGATCTGCCGCGCCAGCGACTCGAGCACGCTCCCCAGCGCCTCCTCGAACGCTTTCGCGGACGGACGCACCCCGGAGGCTCCGTTCGCCAGCACCGCCACCATGTCGTTCGTCGATGTATCGCCGTCCACCGAAATCCGGTTGTAACTTCGCCCGATCGCGCGCTTCAGCACCGTCCGTAGCGTCGCCGGCGCCACTACCGCATCGGTCATGACGAACCCCAGCGTCGTCGCCATGCGCGGATGAATCATCCCGGCGCCCTTGGTCATGCCCGCGATCCGCGCGCCCTTGGCTTCGGCGAATGCAGTCTTGGGACAAGTGTCAGTGGTCATAATCGCGCCCGCCGCGTCGTCGAAGCGCGCCCCATCGAGCCCCGCGACCAGCTTCGGCATCGCGTCCACGATCAGCCGCCCGTTCATCTCCACGCCGATCACGCCGGTCGAGGCCGGCAACACCTGTTCGGGCTGGACTCCCAGCGCCTTCGCGGCCGCCCGAACGCATTCGATCGCCACCCGCTCTCCCGTCCGCGTGGCGCAGTTCGCATTTCCCGCGTTCGCCAGGATCGCTCTTACTGTTCCTCGCGTCGCGCGCAGATGCCGCCTCGCAATGTGCACCGGAGCCGCCGCCACCAGGTTCTGCGTGAACACCGCCGCCGCCACCGCCGGAGTGTCCGAGACGATCAGCGTCAGGTCGTCCTTGATCGCCGCGCGAATGCCGGCGTAAGCCGCCGCGTAGCGATACCCGAGCGGCAGGTTCATGCGAGCGCCTCCTCCGCGCCCAGCGGAAATCCGTTCAAAAACGCTGTTGCCGGCATCCTCTTCTTTCCCTCCAACTGAACCTCCCTCAATTCGATGGAGCCTCCGCCGCAGCCCGCGTACAGCTTGCGATCGACCACGCGCAGCGCCGCGGGCGGCAGCTCGACACGGCACGTGCGTTCCGCGTCCGCGCGAGCGCCCTTCCATATGTGGAGCCTCTGGCCGCGCAGGAACCCGTAGCATCCGGGCCACGGAACCAGGCCGCGGATGCGATTCAAAATCTCGCCGGACGAAAGCCGCCAGTCGATCCTGCCGTCTTCCTTCTTCAGAATCGGCGCGTAGCTCGCTTGCGCGTCATCTTGCGGTTCGGGCCGGATCGCCGGAAAATCGGCCAGCGTCCACACCAGCAGATCGGCGCCGGCCACGGCCAGCCTCTGGCCCAGCTCGATGGCCGTCTCCTCTTCTCCGATCGCGGTTTCCCACTTCAGGAGGATATCGCCGGTGTCGAGCCCTTCACTGATCCGCATCGTCGTCACACCCGTGCGAGTCTCCCCCCGCGCGATCGCCCACTGGATCGGCGCCGCACCCCGATACTTCGGCAGCAGCGACGCGTGCACGTTGATCATCCCTCGCGGCGAGATGTCCAGAATCTCCCGCGAAAAAATCTGCCCGTAACCCACCACCACCCTCGCCTCCGGAGCCATACTGCGGAGTTGCTCCACCACCTCCGGCCGCCGCACGCGCTCGGGTTGATACACCGGAATCCCGAGCCTCAGCGCAGCCTCCTTCACCGGCGGCATCGCTTCCTTCTGCCCGCGTCCTTTGGGCCGGTCCGGCTGCGTGTACACGGCCACGACTTCGTGTCCGGCCCCGACCGTGCGCTCGAGCGACGGCACCGCGAACTCCGGCGTCCCCAAGAAAACCAACTTCACCGGGCCCTAACTCCACTCGCCCACTTTTTGCAATTTTCGAACCTTGCGCCGGATCAGATCGCGTTTCAGAGGGCTGATGTGGGAGACGTAGAGTGTTCCACTCAAATGATCCGTCTCGTGCAGAAAGGCGCGCGCCAGCAGGTCCTCGCCCGTCATTTCAAATTCCTCGCCCTTGGCGTTGCGCGCCTTCACCGTCACCTTCCTCGCCCGCGTGACCGGCTCGCGGAACGTCGGCAGGCTCAGGCATCCTTCCTCGGTCGTCTGCGAACCTTCCCGCGTCACGATCTCCGGATTGATCAACACAATTTTTTGGGCCGGATCTTCGCCCGTGGTCACGTCGATCACGGCGATGCGTTTGCTGATGCCGATCTGCGGCGCGGCCAGGCCCACGCCGCGCGCCGCATACATCGATTGGAACATGTCCTCGACCAACTGATGCAGTTCCGGCGTATCGAAATCCGTTATGGTTTCGGCTTTCTGCTCCAGCACCGGATGCCCGTACCTCACGATCGAATAAATCATCAGAAATTCTTCACCTGCTCGACATAACCTTTATAATTGCGCATGGTTTCCTCGATTGAATCTCCGCCGAATTTCTCCAGCAGCGCGCCGGCCAGCGTCAGCGCGACCATCGCTTCCCCGATCACGCCCGCGGCGGGCACCACGCAGACGTCGCTGCGCTCGTAGGCCGCCAGCACCGATTCCCGCGTCACGAAATCGACGCTTTCGAGCGGCCGCCGCAGCGTTGAGATCGGCTTCAGCATCCCGCGCACCAGCACGTCCTGGCCGTTGGTCATGCCGCCCTCCAGACCGCCAGCGCGGTTGGCGCCGCGCGTGAACCGATGCTCTTCCTGACTGTAATGGATCGTGTCCTGCACCTTCGAGCCGAACGACGCCGACCCCTCGGCCGCGAATCCGACCTCCACTCCCTTTACCGCCTGCATCGAGACGATCGCTTGCGCGAGTCGCCCGTCCAGCCGCGAATCCCACGTGATGTGCGACCCCAGTCCCGGCGGCACGCCATGCGCCATCACTTCGAACACGCCGCCCACGGTGTCGCCCGTGCGAAGGGCCTGGTCGACCACCGCTTTCATGCGCTGCTCGGTTTCCGCATCGACGCAGCCGAGCAGCACTTCATCGCGTTTGCTCAGCGCCACCAGTTCCTCCCACGCGGCCGCGCGACTGAGGCGCGCTTCTCCCACCGCGATTACATGACTCAGCACACTCGCGCCGAACTCGCCCAGCAGCGCTTTCGCCAACGCGCCCACAGCCACGCGCGCCGCCGTCTCCCGCGCGCTCGCGCGTTCCAGAATGTAGCGCGCGTCGTGGAAATTGTACTTCAGCGCTCCGGCCAGATCGGCGTGGCCGGGCCGCGGCCTGGTGAGCGGCTTCTTCTTGTCCTCGGCGCCCTCGATGTCTTCCACCGGAAGCGCTTCGGTCCAGTTCTTCCAGTCCTTGTTCTCGAGCAAAATCGCGATGGGCGAGCCGATCGTGTGCGAGTGGCGCACGCCGCTGACAATGCGCGCGCGGTCCGTCTCGATCTTCATGCGCCCGCCGCGCCCGTAACCCTGCTGCCGCCGCCACAGTTCCCGATCGACGGCCTCGAGCGAAATCGGAACGCCGGCCGGAAGTCCGGTCAGCGTGGCGACAAGACACTCGCCGTGCGACTCGCCTGCGGTTTCGAATCGAAGCATGGGGGAAAGAAATATGGTAACAACTACGGTCCGCTAAACAGCGCAGCAGGCTCCGTGCCAAGTTTCCAGTGCACATCTGTGCATATAATCAATCGTGGAGTCTGAGTGGGACCCGGCCAAAGCTCGGTCCAACTTCAAGAAGCATGGGATCCGGTTCGCTGACGCCGTGATCTCCTTGGAGGACGACGCGGCGCTTACAATTCGCGATCCCTCCTCGGACGAGGAAGAGCGCTGGATCACTTTGGGACTGGATGCATCAGGGCGGCTCCTGACGGTGGTCTACACATGGCGTGATGATTCGTTGCGCCTAATTTCGGCAAGGCTGGCCACGCCGCGCGAACGCCGGCAGTATGAGGTCAAGAGATGAAAAAGGAATTTGATTTCTCGAAGGCGAAAAGGGGACCGGTGATCAAGGTCTCGCGCGGCAAATCCCGGATTACCATTCGTTTGGATGACGATGTGCTGGACTGGTTCCGGGAGCGGGTGGACGAAGCCGGCGGGGGAAACTATCAGAGCCTTATCAATCAGGCGCTGCGAGAATACGTCGAGCATTCGCGTGAGCCACTGGAGGCCACCTTGCGGCGAGTCCTGCGGGAGGAGATCCACCGCGCG
>JBGPLI010000127.1:0-17337 GCA_041486445.1 Bryobacteraceae bacterium | reverse complement strand
GACTTGGATGCGGCATATTGATTCTCCTTAGCCGGGTTTCCGTTTTTGGGTTCCCGGACCGTTGAAAGTATACAACAACGGCGCTGGTGCAAGCAGCGCACGGCTACGAATTTGGCTGCGAATTATACTGCCGTTCGGGAAGTCACTTTGCCTTCGCCGGAGCGACTTCCGCGCGCTCGATACCGGGGGCCGGATCGACGTTGGGGGTGCGAATCTCAACGTATTCGATCACGCCCTCAATTTCGCTGAGCCAGTGCGGCGTGCCTGGGAGATTGACGATAACGTCACCCACACCGATTTTCCGCGCCAGACCACCCTTGACTCCGCTCAGGCTGCGAATGGTGGCATTCGGATTCGGGTTGGGATAGATGTCGCTGTCGATTGTCGGCGGGATCAGTGTGCCGCCCGTCACCAGGGTGCCGCTGCCTTTAGTGACCACCATGTACTCGATCTCGCGCGTGTGCGTGATGGCGTACTGAGGGCCGGTCACGCGGCGGCGGACTACCGCGTTCATTCCCGGAGCGACGGTGACCGCTCCGCCTGCGTATGACGAGACCAGCTTCGGATCGAGCTTATTCAGGCCCGCCTGGCTGTCAGGGGCGCTCATATAAGGGGACGGAACCCTGGCGGGAGGCACTTTCGTGTGATCTCCCGGCACGGGACCCTGGCCCTGCGCCAGAAGGCCAATACATGTGCTGAGCGTTACGAGCACGAATCTACGCATATCGATCCTCCTCACTTCAGCGCAATCACCTGGCTCAAATCGACTCGATAAACCAGGTAACGGATTGGTCCGTCAAGCTGGCTAAACATGTGTGGCGTGCCCGCGGGGATGATCACGACGTCGCCCACGGCGATCCGCCGGGTCTGTCCGCCCTGGATGCCTGTACCACTCGAGCCCGGGCCGATAGTGGGGCTCGCCGAAGTCTGCTTGCCATCGATCAGCGCGCCGCCCGTCACCAGGGTTCCTCCGCCTTCCAGCACGTAATAGATCTCGTCTATCTTGTCGTGCGCGAGCGCGTTTTGGTCGGCACTCGTCCGCACAACCACGGCCACGCCCAGGGAGTGCCCGCCGGCCTCGACGACACGAACCGGCATGTCGATGAGCGGAGCGTCCGGGCGGGGCGCGCTCTTCAACGCGCTGGCCATCTCGGCCGGCGTCACATAGGTGGCAGACGCGCCGCTCTTGGGCGCCTGCGCGCAGACCACGGCGCAAGTGGAAAAGAGTATCAGCCCGAACCGCATGCTACTTGCCCACCATGTGTTCGGTGCCGCGTGAATTCTCGCAGGTCATTTCCAATAATTCCGTGTCCGGCAGCAGGTGCACTATCATCTTGCCGGTCCACGGCTTGGTGTAGGCTTTGGGATCGTCAATCGTCATGGCAATTTCCATATTTCCGAAGTCCGTCCGCCGGAATCGTTCGATGACGTGCAGCGCTTCGGTTTGGGGATGTCCCATTCCGGTGTCAAGCCAGCCCCGGTCGTTGAAGCCGATGGTGTCCACCTTCAGGACGTCACCTTCCCACGTCCCGGTCGAGTAACCCAACCAGCTGGGCTGGGGGTCCTTTGGAAGCGGACGTCCGTCGGTGAAGATCTGACGAAACGCGGAATTGGCGGTGGTCTCGTAAAGAATCACGACCTCCCGCGGCATCTGGAGGATCTTGAAGGGGCCAAGGGTATTGATCCGCGGCACGCCGGGCGGCATACACTTCGCCAGGGGGTCGTCCTTATGCTGATTGTCCTGGCGCTGTTGTGAAATCGCCTTCGCCCAGGGCTGGAAGGGAGCCTCTTCCGGCTTGAGTTCAAGGGCGAGGTCCATGAAATGCGATTTGTATTCACCGTACAAGCTGATTTCCTCACGGGCCGCCCAGATTCCGGAGAGATCGGGCTTGCCGTCCGGTGCTTTCGGCGCCGGGGCCGAGAGGTTCGGCTTGCCGTCCGCCGTTCGCGGCATTCCGGCGGTGGGGTAGTTCAACCATTGCGCCGGCGCCGCCGCAACCAAGGCAATCACCATTACAAGGATCCGAGAGATCGTGCTCATATGCCACTCAGTATATGCAAAAACGCGGGAACGCACACGGTTAGAGAAGAACCATTACAGTGCGCGTAGCGCAGCCGTGCGGTAAGCTCAAATGAGTCTAACACTAGCTGGAGTGGCGGAACTGGCAGACGCACGGGACTCAAAATCCCGCGCCCTTCACTGGGCATGAGGGTTCGACCCCCTCCTCCAGCACCAGCTCATTCCCACGAGGAGAGCAGCGCCAGACTCTCCGCGCTAAACAGGTCACCGCCCGCGGCTTTGAGATACTGCTGGATCTGCGCGCTGCCGGTGTTCGCGGTTTCCTTGTTCCATTCGCAATTCACGCAATGCGGGTCACGGTCCAGATGGAGCGACTCCCGCTCGGCCCGATACGCTTCCGCGTTCGCGAAAAACAGTCTGGCGAGGCGGTGTTTTTGGGAATTGAAGGGCTCCGACGCCTGCGCGTCGTCGAACCGGGAGAAGATCAAATCCATGTCGGGCCTCGGCGCCGCGCAGCAGGGAAAGATCCTGCCACCCGAATCCATGGTGATGCTTTTGTAGAGCCAATGGCAGGTGGAACCGCCGCCGCCCCCATTCGCGGGCCCGGTCTTGTCGGGCCACGGCGCATCGAATTCCCGCTCGATCGTGTCCGCGTCGAGATCCTCTGGAAAGGGATTCCAGTTTTCCATGATGGAGGCTTCCGCCCGCGTGAATAACACGTTGACCGGCTCGATGGCGACCGCCCGGACGCCGGGGTCGTCCCAACTCACATCGTACGGATCCAGCGTCAGGAATTGATCGGCGCCGAGCCGTCGCGCCGTCTCGATCGCCAGGGGGATTTCATGGATATTGTGCTCGAACGTCAGGTAGCGCCAGGCGATGACGGGAGTACGTCGCCCCAGCGCCCGCTTGGCCTCGACGAGCCTCTGGACGTTACGACACACCAGTTCCAGATTCCCGTGCCTGCGAAATTTTTCATACACCGGCTGCGTGGCTCCATCGATCGACACAAGCATGTAATCCAGGCCGGATTTCACGTAGGCTTCTGCGTCGAAGCGCGCCAGCGAGAGGTTGGTGGAGAGCATGGTCCCCACCAGGTAGCGTTTCGCGAGGCGGATGAACTTGGGTGTATCGGGATTGACCAGCGGCTCGCCGTAGTTGCAGAAATTGGCGTGGATCGCGTGCGGGCCGTAGCGCCTCAGCAGCGCGGCGATCCGGGTTTCCGGCAGCATTCCCTTGTCCCAACTGAACAGCTTCAGCTCTTTCGCGCGGGGCGAGTGGACGCATCCCGGGCAGGCCAGGTTGCAAACGTTGGAAGGATCGATGATGAGACCGAACGGCCGAGAGTGCAGGCTCGCGCTTCGCGCACGAAAGTGATACTTGGCGAGACACAGGTTGAGAATCTTGAGGGTGACCGCCTTGGCGGCCACCATCGAATCGAGTTGTTTACGCAGGTGAGCGAAGAGCGCAGGCTTGGATTTTTCCAGGCACTCCAGAACGGGTTCGACGCGGTTGCTTCGGGAAAATTCGTTTTCGATCGCGGACAGGATCCGGTGCACCTGTGCGCTCAGCTTCCGGTGGCGCGCCGCGGCATGCGTCAGGACGGGATGGAGAACCGCCGGAGGCAGACGGCGGCGCAACCTTTGCAACATCTCGATACAATGATATGCTACAGCGGTAAGGAGGCCTCGAAGAATATGCGCATGTTGATTTTGCTGGTCGCCGCAGTTGCGACCGCCAGCGCCCAGTCCGCGCTCCCCGCCGATATCAACCCGGTCACGTTCAACCGCCTTCCCGTGGTGAAGCGGGACCAGATGGACGATAAAGGCAAACAGGTTTACGATCACATCGCGGGAGGCGCGGGTAAGACCACAGCGCCCACGGGTCCGGCGTCGGTCGAGCTGTACAGTCCGGGAGCGGCCGAGCCTCTGCGCGCGCTGAACGAGTATCTGCGGAGACCGGGAAATATCCTCACCAACGGCATCACCGAGCTGGCGATCCTAGTGGCGGCGCGCGAATGCGACTCGCAGTACATCTGGAGCGCGCACGAACCGGCCGCGCTGAAGGCGGGCATCCCGCAGGCGGTGATCGACATCGTCAAGTACAACAAGGAAATTTCAGGCGCGGGCGAGAAGGAGACCATCGTCATCCGCACGGGACGCCAGGTGCTGCGCCAGCACAAACTGGATTCCGCGACGTTCGCCAAAGCCGTCGAGCTGTTCGGCCGGCAGGGCACTGTCGAGATGGTCACGCTGATGGGAGATTACACGTTGAACAGCATGCTGCTGGCCTTGGTGGACCAGCGCCAGCCGCCCGAGCGGAAGCCCCTTCTGCCCGCCCGTTGAACGACGTAAGTCTGACTCACCTCCAGGCTCTGGAGGCCGAGAGCATTCACATCATGCGCGAGGTGGTCGCCGAGTGCGACAACCCGGTGATGCTGTATTCCATCGGCAAAGACAGCGCCGCGATGCTGCACGTGGCGATGAAGGCCTTCTATCCGGCCAAGCCGCCGTTCCCGCTGCTGCATATCGATACGACGTGGAAGTTCCGGGAGATGATCGCGTTTCGCGACCAGACGGCGGAGCGGCTGGGTCTCCGGCTCCTGGTGCACATCAACGCCGAGGGCCTGGCGCAAGGGATCAACCCGTTCACCCACGGCTCGGGCGTCCACACCGACGTGATGAAGACCCAGGCCCTGAAACAGGCGCTCGACAAGTACGGCTTCGACGCCGCTGTCGGCGGAGCGCGCCGCGATGAGGAGAAGAGCCGCGCCAAGGAGCGGGTTTTTTCGTTTCGCTCGGCCCAGCACCGCTGGGACCCGAAGCGCCAGCGGCCCGAGCTGTGGCGGCTCTACAACGCCCGCAAGCATAAGGGCGAGAGCTTCCGCGTTTTCCCGATGTCGAACTGGACCGAGCTCGACGTCTGGCAGTACATCGCGCTGGAGAACATTCCGGTTGTGCCGCTGTATCTGGCCAAGCTGCGGCCGGTGGTGGAGCGCGGGGGCGCGCTCATCATGGTGGACGACGAGCGTATGCCGCTCGCGCCGGCCGAGACTCCCATGATGAAGAAGGTGCGCTTCCGCACGCTGGGCTGCTATCCGCTGACGGGCGCGATCGAAAGCGAAGCCGAGACCCTGGCGGCGGTGATCGAGGAAATGCTGCGGACCAGGATGTCCGAGCGCCAGGGCCGCGTGATCGACCACGATGCGCCGTCCTCGATGGAAAAGAAGAAGCAGGAAGGGTACTTCTGATGGATCGCACCAGCCTGCTGCGGTTCATGACCTGCGGCAGCGTCGACGACGGCAAGAGCACGCTCCTCGGACGGCTGCTCTACGAGTCCCAACTGATCTTCGATGATCAGCTCGCCGCGCTCGCAGCGGATTCGAAAAAATTCGGTACGCAGGGCGGCGACCTGGACCTGGCGCTGCTGGTCGACGGCCTGGCGGCCGAGCGCGAGCAGGGCATCACCATCGATGTCGCCTACCGGTATTTCGCGACCCGCCGGCGCAAGTTCATCGTGGCCGATGCGCCCGGCCACGAGCAGTACACGCGCAACATGGTGACGGCCGCCTCCACCGCCGATCTCGCGCTGATCCTGATCGATGCCCGCAAGGGCGTGCTTCCGCAGACGCGGCGGCACAGCTACATCGTCTCTCTGCTCGGCATCCGGAAGGCGGTGCTGGCGATCAACAAGATGGACCTCGCCGGCTTTCGGCAGGAGACTTTCGATTCGATTACCGGCGGCTATCGGGAGTTCGCGAAGCAGATTGGCCTGGACGACATCGTGGCGATTCCAGTTTCCGCTCTGCACGGCGACAACGTGACCCAGTCCAGCGTCAACACGCCCTGGTATCGCGGGCCGGCGCTAATGGAGCACCTCGAATCGGTCGAGATTCAGCAGGAGTTATCGAGCCGCCCGTTTCGCATGCCGGTGCAATGGGTGAACCGTCCCAATCAGGACTTCCGCGGCTTCGCGGGAATGATCGCGAGCGGCGCCGTCGAAAGAGGCGGCCGCGTCAAGGCGCTGCCCTCCGGCCAGGAGAGTCGCGTGGCGCGCATCGTCACGCAGGACGGAGACTTCGGCCGCGCGATCGCGGGTCAGTCGGTCACTCTCACCTTGGAACATGAGATCGACATCAGCCGCGGTGACGTGCTGGCGAGCACGGACTCGCCCGCGGCCGTAGCGGACCAGTTTCAGGTCACCCTCATCTGGATGCATGAAGAGCCGATGCTCCCGGAGCGCCCTTATCTGATGAAGATCGGCGCCGCTACCGTGGGGGCGACGGTCACTTCGCTCAAGTACAAAGTGAGCGTGAATACGATCGAGCACCTGGCGGCGAAAAAGCTCGGGCTGAACGAGATCGGCGTATGCAATATCGGGCTCGACCGGCGCATTCCGTTCGATCCCTATACGGAGAACCGCGAGACCGGCGGGTTCATCCTCATCGACCGGTTCACCAATGAGACTGCCGGCGCGGGGCTGATTCAGTACGCGCTGCGCCGCGCGGACAATATCCACTGGCAGGCGCTGGATGTGAACCGCACCGCGCGTTCCGGCCTCAAGGGACAGAAGGCCTGCGCGCTGTGGTTCACGGGCCTTTCGGGCGCCGGCAAGTCGACCATCGCCAACCTGGTCGAGAAGCGGCTGCTCGCGGCCGGCAAGCATACCTATCTGCTCGACGGCGACAACGTCCGCCACGGACTCAACAAGGACCTCGGCTTCACCGACGCCGACCGCGTGGAGAACATTCGCCGCGTGGCGGAGGTGATGCGGCTGATGGTCGATGCCGGACTCATCGTGCTGGTGGCGTTCATCTCGCCGTTCCGCTCCGAGCGGCGCATGGCGCGCGGTCTGATGGCCGATGGTGAATTCATCGAAGTGTTCGTGGACACCCCGCTCGCCGAGGCCGAGCGTCGAGACAGGAAGGGCCTCTATCAGAAGGCGCGGCGCGGTGAGCTCAAGAACTTCACCGGCATCGATTCACCCTATGAAGCGCCCGAGCACGCCGAAATACGCATCGATACCATGGCCACAACCGCGGAACAGGCGGCTGAGCTACTCTTTCGCAGACTCGCTGCGGCGGGCATCTTGGGCGAGGCGAGAGAGGACTGAGGCCACCGTGCTCACTTGAGCCAGACTCAGCTCCGGATACATCGGCAGGCTGAGCACCTCCTTCGCGGCCGTTTCGGTGGCGGCCAGGCTCCCGTGTGCGAGCCGGTCCTGATACGCCGGTTGCAAATGCACCGGCACGGGATAGTGAACCAGCGTGTGGATGCCTTGCTCGCGCAGCAGGGTTCGCAATGCGTCGCGGCGGGGCGAACGGACCACGTATTGGTGATACACGTGGAGCGCGCCGGTTCCGCACTGCGGCAGATTCAGACCCGATCCGGCCAGCGCGGCGCAATAGGCCGCGGCCAGCTCGCGGCGGCGCGCGTTTTCTCCGTCCAGATACCGCAGCTTCACGCGCAGTATCGCGGCCTGCAATTCGTCCAGGCGGCTGTTCATCCCCGGGCTCTCGCTCACGTAGCGTTCCCGCCAGCCGTATTCGCGCAGCAGACGCGCCTTCCCGGCCAAAGCGGGATCATTGGTCGCCACCGCGCCGCCATCGCCCAGCGCGGCAAGGTTCTTGGTCGGATAAAAGCTGAATGCGGCGATGTCGCCCCAGGCTCCGGTCTTGCGCCCGCCGATCGCGGCGCCATGCGACTGCGCGCAGTCTTCGATCACCCGCACACCGTGCCGTTGCGCGATCTCGGAGACGGCGGGCATGTTGGCGGGATGCCCATACAGGTGCACTGGAATGATCGCCTTCACCCGCGCGCCGCGCGGGCCGCGGAGGAGGTCCGCGAGAGAATTGCAATCGATTGTAAACGTCGCCGGATCGATGTCCACCAGCACTGGAGTCGCTCCCGCCAGCTCTATGGCGGCTACGGTCGCGACAGCGGTGTGCGACACCGTAGCGACAGCATCGCCCGGCCCCACGCCCGAAGCGCGCAGCGCCAGGTGCAGCGCATCGGTGCCGCTCGCCACCGCGACGACGTGCGCTACGCCCAAATACGCGGCGAACTCACGCTCGAACATTTCGACTTCGCGGCCCAGGATGTACTGTCCGCCATCCAACACGGCGGCCATGGCCGCGTCGATCTCCGCCTTGTGCGCGAGATAGTTGGCCCGGGGATCGGTCTGCGGAACGGACGCCGGCATGTCAGAGGTATTGTTTCAGGTGCTCGCGGTAGTAAGCGAGAGTCCGCGCGAGCCCGTCCCGCAACGTCACCCGCGGTTCCCACCCGAGCGTCGCGCGCATGCGGCTGGAGTCCGCGTAGTAGTCTCCGATATCGATGCGCTTCCGGTCCGCCGGATAGGAGCGCATCGCGTACTCTCCGCCACCGTTGACTTCCACCAGCAGATCCGCGAGCGTCTTCAGGCTCACCACGGAATCTCCGCCGACGTTGAAGATGCAGCCGTCGGCCTGTTCGCAGGCAGCGGCGCCGAGCAGCGCTTCGACGGCGTCATCGACGTAGGTGAAATCGCGCAATTGCTGCCCTTCCCAGACCTCGAAGGGCCGGCCCTCCACCAGCCGCCGCACCCACAGGCCCAGGAAGGTCTGGCGCGCGTCCTTCACCCGCATGCGAGGGCCGTACGTGTTGGTCAGGCGGAGCGCGCACGCCCGGATTCCGAACACGTTGTTATACAGGATGTGATACCGTTCGCCCGCCATCTTGTGGATGCCGTTCACGTCCACAGGCCTCACCGGATGGTCCTCGTTCACCGGCAGAGAGTCCGGCTTGCCGTACACCTGGCGCGTACTGGCGAAAACCACTTTGATGCGCGGATTGTAGTTGCGGCACGCCTCCAGGATCGAGAGCTGCGAGCGGCAGTTGATCTCCAGATCGGTGTAGGGGTCCTCCATCGAATCCATGTGGCTGGTTTGTCCCGCCAGATTGAACAGGCAGTCCTGGCCTTGCACCAGGTATCGCATGCTGTGCGCATCCCGGACATCCGAGATATTCACGCGCACCCGGCCTTCGATTCCGGCGATGTTGAACAGGTTGCCGCCGTACTCGGGGATCAGGCTGTCGAGCAACGTCACCTGGGCGCCCAACTCCACCAGACGATACGCCAGATTCGAGCCGATGAAGCCCAGCCCGCCGGTGATGAGCACCTTCCGATTCTGAAACGAGGAATTCACGATCTTGCCGGAAGTAGCTATTCTAGCGGCTGGCGGCCGTCTTTACTCGAAGCGGATCAGCTTCAGAAGACCATCGAGGTCCGGCCGGCCCTGGGGCGGCGGATCGTACTCGATGCGCACCTTCACGGGCTGCTGCGGGCCGCAGTTCAATTCCTTGGTTCCCTGGACGCCGCCCAAGGTGATCTGGCCGGGATCCTCGATCAGAAAGACTCTTTTTCCGCCGGCCGTCTCCACCACGACGTTCGCCTGGACGCCCTGGCAATCGAGCAGCAGAAAAGTCCCCTCGACCGACGGCCTGCCGGTGATGCTCGCCCGCTCGTTGATCGGCCGCGGGTCCGCCGCCCGCTGCAGCCTGGGCTTGTCCTGATCGTCCTGGTCAACGGATTGTTCGACCGTTGCCGGCTCGAGCCGGGCTTCGGGCGGCTGGCTGCGCGGATTCTCCAGGTACGCCACCAGCCGGTCCGCTTCCGCCTTCTGCTCGGGAGTCTTCGCCACGCCCGCCCACCGCCGCGCGGTCTCGAGAGCCTGCGCCGGTCCTCCGGCCTGCAATTGGGCGTAGGCCATGAGCTGGAAAAACCGCGGGGCATCTTCCGGCGTCACCGTGCGCACAACCGAGAGCGTCGCGAGCGCATCGCCATTGTGCTTGGCTCGAAGTTGAACGGCGGCAAGCTCGAGGCGCGCATCCAATCGAGCGGGCTCCTGCTTCAGCAACTCACTGAGCGCGAGAATCGAATTTTCCGGATCGTCGCTCTCCGCCAGCCGTCCATAATCCCAGAGCAGGGTGGGATCGCGCTCCCCGAGCTCGAAGGCCTTTCCGAAATTCTTTCGCACCGCGTCCATCTGGTTATGCCGCCAGGCGAGTCTCCCAAGCTCGACGTACGGCTCGGGCCGCTTGGGATCGTCCCGCGCCAGTTCCTGCAGGGCCGTTTCCGTCTCCGCTTCCTTGCCGGGGCGATTACTCAGATTCGCCAGAAGCAATTTCACGTCGAACAGCGACGCCGGCTGCGCGAGCGCCTGTTCGGTGGCCTTTTCCAGTTTCACGGGCAGGACGGCCGCGCGGATCGATTCAGGGCGGCGAAGGTACGCCTGCAGGTCCTTCTCGATCTCAGCGAACGGCTTGCCGTAGATCTGCGACAGAACCGCGGCCGAGTCGGTCCCGGCCTGAATGGACTGCAGGACCTGCGTGTTCTTGGGCGCATAATTGGGGCTCAGCGTGAGCATATGCGTCAGAGCCCAGCCTTCGTTGTACAGGCTTCCAGCCTTGTTCTTTTCGTTGTAAAAGGGCGAGTCGCGGTCTGCCGCCAGAATCGTCGAGAGCGGAACCCATTTCTCATGTTGCAGCGCCAGGTATCTCCCCGGGATCAACTCCCCAACAATCACTTTTTCGCCAAGCGGCCGCAGCGTGGAGTACAAATCGGCCAGCCCTTCGTTCAGCCATGGGGGAAAGTCGAGTCTTGCGTGCCTGGCCACCAGGTGAACGTATTCGTGGACCGCGACGGGAAACGTTTCGGCGCTGGTGCTGCTCATCACGACATAGTCGCGCCCCGCGATCTCGCGGTAGTACGCGGCGGCAAAATCGTTGGGCCGGTAGGGCTCGTATTCCTTCTTCGAAGCGAACGCGATGATGCGCACCGGCGCGGAACGTTGAGCGGCCCTACCGGAGGCCTGCTCGAAGAAATTGCGCACGCGCTCGAAGAGCTGGAGGGTTTCCCGGGCGCTTTTTTCGCTGGCCGTGCTATAGACGTCGAAATTCGCGGACTGCATCCGGACCCAGCGCACGTCCGCGGCAGTCGCGAAATTCAAAACCAGAATACCGGCGCGCGCGAGCTTGAAAAGGCTCCGCATTTTGCCCCATATTATGCTTTTTTCGTGGGGAGGGCAAGCGGCTTGACGTGCTCGCCCGCCACACGTCATAATTCTGGTCACGTGCGAAGCATCGGCGCCACGACTATTCTCTTGCTCGGTCTGACTGTGTCTGCGGGGACTGCCTCTGGTGAGGCATCGCTTCTCGCCGGCCCCTTCGTGACGAACGTGCCGGCGGGGGCCGGCTGCCCGACGCCGCCGATCCTGCCGTTCACGATCGCGTCCACCGCTCCCAGGCCGTACATCTGGTTTTTCCTTACCGGCTTGATCCCCCACGTGGACACGGTCGAAACCATTTGGTCCGGCCCTGACCGCAAGCAGTCCCTCTCCTACGGTTCCGTCTTCCAGCCGGCGTCGTTGACGGACATGTGCTTCGCGGAGAACAGCTTCGATCCCGCTACCGCGGCGCCGGGCGACTGGACGGTGAAGTGTCTGCTGAACAACAACACGGTGGTGTTCACCCTCACGGTGACGGTCCTGCCCGCGGGCGCCGGCGGCGGCCCGGTTCTGGTTTCCGATAGCTTCAACCGCGCCGACGCACCCGCCTGCGCACTGGGCCAGGCGGATCTGGCATTTGGCGGAGTCGCCGCCCACTACTACGTGCCGCTCTTTGGCGGTTCCCTCGTTCCGGTTGGCGCCAGCCTGGTGTCCCATGCCCTGCAAAACAACGGCCTCGATTTCGGAGGCGTTCAGTTAACCCCGGCGCCAGGGGCCTGCACGAATCTAGGGTTGCGCGGCGAGACGTTCGCTCAGGACCTGAACATCAAGGTGGATCTGCTGGTGCCCAAGACCGGCAGCAATGTGACCGCCGCCGGGCCGTATTTCCGGGGCCCATCGGCGGCCGCGGGGGACACCATCATCGGGCCAGCGAACTTTGGGTACTGGGTTGAGCTGGTGAGCACGGGAGAAGTGAAGTTGGTCTCGCTCAGCACCGACCTCGTTGCCGCTACCACCGACGTTCCGGCGTCGTTCAACCCGGCCGTGATCCACACGCTTCAGATGGCCGCGCAAGGGAGCAATCTACAGGTCTCGCTCGACGGCCAGCTCCTGACGTTCATCCAGAACGGCGGCTTCTCTACCACGGTGATCCTCCCCGCCAGCGGCGGAACCAACAACGGAGCCGTGGGCGTGGCATTCGGCTCGGAGCCCAATCGCGGCATGGCGGGTGGACAGCGAGCCGCCAACCTGGTCGTGTCCGTGTTCAGCCCGCTGCCAAGCGGTCCAGGTCCGCCGGCCTGCGCGTACACCTTGAAGCCAACGTTCGCCATCGCTCCCGCGGTAAGCAGCGCCGCCACGTTCAGCCTGACCGCGAGCGCTCCGGCGTGCGTGTGGACGGCGTCGAGCAACGTGCCTTGGATCAGGATCGCCGGCGGGGGCAGCGGAATGGGGAATGGGGTAGTGTCCTACCAGGTGGATCCCAACACGGGCCCGACGCGCTCCGGCACGCTCATCGTGGCCGGCCTGACCTTCTCCATCAATCAAGCCGCCGGCGGCAGCGGGAGCAGCATCGTAAACGCGGCAAGCTTCGCGCCGAGTCCGCCCAACGGTCTGGCGCAGGGGTCGTACTTCAGCATCCTGGGCGCCAACCTCGGTCCCGATGTGTATGTGCAGGCCCCGGATTCGCAACCCTTCCCGGTCTTGCTGGCCGGCATCACGGTGCAGATCGTTCAGGGCGCCAACACCTACTATGCCTACCTGTCCCTGGTCTCCAGCAGCCAGATCAATGGCATCCTGCCATCGAACGTGCCACTGGGGACCGCGCAGGTGATCGTAAATTATAACGGCCTGACCAACACCGGCAGCATCGTGGTGAGCAAGACCAGCTTTGGCGTTTTCTTCCAGGTGGTCAACGGAAACAATGCGGCGGTTGCCCAGAACGTCGCGAGCGCGACGTCGTACCCGCTGAATACGGCCTCGACGCCGGCTCAGCCGGGCCAGATCGTCATCGTGTGGGGCACCGGGATCGGACCCCTGGCCAGCGGGGCGGACAACGCTGCGCCGGGCGCGAACGCGGTCAACCTGCTCGGCGCTGTGACGGTCGCGATCAAGGTCGGAGGTGTGCCGGCGACGCCGCTCTACGCAGGCCGGCAATCGCAAACCGCGGCGGTGGACAACATCTATTTCACGGTTCCCCAGGGCGTCCCGCTGGGCTGCAACGTGCCGGTAGAGATCACGGCCGGCGACGTTGCGGCGAATACCACGACGATTGCCATCTCGGCCGACGGCTCGCCGTGCAAATGACGGGTGCAGGCGGCCGCGAACAGTACTTTCCTGTTAGTCTCGCCAATCCGGTTTCGCACTCCGCTTACTGACGTGCGCGGTTCTGTTTAAGAAGGCCTTCCGAGCCGCTCGATTGACCCCCACGACGAGGAGTCCGTTTTGGTTCCCGTAACGGCCGGGTCCGGTCCTCTACCGGCTAGATACGCCACACGCACACGTCGCAGGCCAGGAACTAGTATGACCCGTTCGGTGGGATCGGCTCTCTGACGGAGCGAGCGCTCGATCTCCTCGATTACAAGTTACGGCCAGGGAGGGCGTGGCGGTGCGGGTGAAGGTGGTAAGTGGATGAAGGGCTTGGAGAAGAAGATGTCGATGTTGCCGTGATCGGGGATTCGCGGGAGTGATAGGAGGGCTGGATAATTCCTAGAATGAGACTTCGGGCCAACTCCGAGTGGCGTGTGACGCGGGATAGCGCAAAGATGCTGCCACGGTCAAATGTTCCAACTGCGGAGAAGCCCGCCAAGCGGAGTACGTGAACGCTATGTAGTCTTAGGCCGATTGCAAGCGTCTGATAGAACCGGCGGTTTCCGAATCGGCCAATTTCAGTGCCACTCAGTGTTTCTTACGTCGTTTGTTGACGTCCCCTTTGTCCATGGTGTTCGGGTTCTGAGAAGGCTCCTTGAGGATCAGCTTGACGCGTTCGACCGCTCGCTCCAAATCGTCAATCGCAGACTGCCGGTCAGCCGAAAAGCCGCCGACGCCCGCGACCGGCTCGGCGTATGAAGACTTCAGTGGCAGTTCACCCTGGCGTCCACTGACGGATACTCCTCTCGATTGGGTCGAGACGGGTTCTGTTGACTGGGTGACGGGCCATTTCATGTAGGCGGGCACGCCGGGGAGCAGCTCGACCGCGATGTGATTTTGACTGGCTGTTCTGAATTCCAGCGGTTCCTCTCGATCGAGGTGAACCTCAAGCTCTCTGACGGATATATCGTACTTTGGGCGTGAGGTTATCGGATCGGGTGCCAGTAGATCGCGGACAAGACGCCGTCCGAGGCAGTTCCCAACTTGCTGGACCTCGGAGTCGGGGTGTAGCCCGGCGCATAGCCCGTACCACATCAGGGCTGTCGGATATTGGTTGAGGTACGGTAAGAGCAAATCAACGTGCCCGAAGCTGCCGGGGCCGATCTGGTCGGCAAGTAGGCCCGCTAGGAATGATGAGGTGAGTACGTCCAATCGATTCGGGCTGTTAAGGATTCGTTCGAAGGCCCGTACGCGGTGCTCGCGCGGTCCGCGTAACTCGGTTAGGACTTGATTGGGGAGCATTCCGGCGTCCACGAGCAAACGCCAACTGTGATTCGTTTCCCTTTCGGATTGCAGCTCCCTGCAGGTTTCCCAGATAAATGCTGGAAGTCCGTTGGAGCGGTCAGGAATCGCTCTATCACTCGCCAGCCCGGACAGGACCTTGAGTGTGGTGGAGAGCAGTTCATCGTTCAGCCTGCGAGGTGGTTGCCGAGTAAGTTTCCTGGCTAGTCCAAACGGAGCAGCTATGGGGTCATCACCGTCGCGCGCGTAGCCGACCGCCAGGGCACGAGCGAACGAGTAGGAATAGGTGCTTTCACAAGGCAGGAGAGAGAGGGCCGAGACTGATCGTTGAGGTCCGGCCAGGGTGAGCGCTTCGGCGATGATCAGTCCCGCGACGGCATTCTCGAACTTGCTAAGGCTCGGCTCCTTGGGCTCGATGGCGTGCTGCAGGTACTGGGGCTCGATGATCCTAATGAAAGCGGTGAATGGCCGGTAACCGCCGGCCACTGTTGTGATCCACGCGATGAACTCCCGCATCTGATTCGGGTGGACCACAATCGCATCAGGCAAATAGTCCCCTGACACGGGACCGGAAACGGGTGGTACGGGCTCGCTCGCCCAAAGAAGCAGGAGCTCGTCGCTTGAATGGAGCGGATTGGACCGCCGCGGATCGAATCCTCTCAGGTGCGATGGCGACTGTCTCCCGAAAATGTCGAGGAGAGTCTTTCGGTCAGCTGGAACAGCCCACATTTAGTTTTCGCCCTCCTCATCGGCTTCGAGAAGCGCGTCGATCCCGACAAGTGGAATATCGGGATTGAGCTTCGATAGCGCTCCCTCAAGATACGACGGCAGGTCGGCAGAATGGTAGATGCACAGGGATGTCTTGGCGCGGGTGACGCCCATGAACGTTAACTCGCGCTGCATTGGAAACTTCTTCAGTCCCTCCGCTGCCAAGATGTGGAACGCGCGAAACTCCAGTCCTTTGGCGCTGTGGAGTTTCGATACGCAGATGCTTTTTTCGGGATCGAACGCTTCGTAACCGTCGTCGGACGTCTGCACTACGAGTTGGTCCGCGAACGAGGAATTCCGTAAACGATCAACGACCGGAGTCAGGTCCTCGCCTCGTGGGCAAGCGACCCCAATGAGTTCACCGGGGTATGCTTTGAGTTGGGTATCGAGCCGTGCGATGAGCTCATCACACTGTTCGTCCAGCGTGGGGAACGGAAGGGGTTCGACGGTGGACTCTAATTTGGCTTCCGGATACTTGGACGTTTCGAGCAGCGTCGGCTCGTCGGTGGGCACCTTGGCCAAACCATCCGCGACGATACAGATCTTGTGGCCATTCCGATAGTGAAAGGGAAGCTTCACTGTGTTGATTTCTTTCTCAAGCTTCTTGATGGAGTCCTGGCCTTTGTAGATCTTCTGCCGAGAGTCGGCTACTCCGAAGAAGCGTTCACCCAACGAGCGCAGCACGCCTATTTCTCCGGGGAGGAAATCCTGTGCCTCGTCAACGAGGACGCAGGAGTGCTCCTGTTGGATGCGACCGTTGTCGATCTGGGCTTGCAGAGCTTCTACGAGGACCTCGCGGGAGGCGTCGAAGTTGGATGGTAACGTGATCGAAGCACCCACGCGGTAAAGCAGGTCGGTCGCCAGTTTTCGAAAGGTCACGATCTTGCCGGGCGGAATGCCGTACTTGGGTGCACCCGATCTGATGAACTCCTGCAGTGTGCGCGTGTGAACAACGACGACGACGTTCGGGACGTTCGAACCGATCAGCTGCTTCCCTCGCAGCAATAACAGGTTCGTCTTTCCCGATCCCGGTGGTCCCTTGACCAGATGATCATCACTGATCGACAGGCCGAAGACCTTCTTCTGGTGCGGGTCGAGTTGTCCTTGCTTCACCCACCACGTATCAGTCATCGCTACCTTCCTAAAACTCGGCAGCGGGATGCCATGTATCGTACGTAAGCGGTGATGCGATCGATCCAGAAAATTGCTTCTTCAAGATTGATGTCCGTTCCACTCGGCTGTCCGTGACGAATATCGGGGTGATGCTTGTGTAGCAAATTCCAAACGGAGTGGCCCTCCTTGACGACTTGGTCATTACCCCAGACCTTCTCGTCGCGGAGTTTCTTAGATGCCACGTCGAAATCGCCGTCCGCCCCGAGCTTCTTTATCATCGCCTCCATCGCCGACATCGCGTCTCGTACAGCGTCCTTGCGGGAGCGCGAGTTCGTGGGGTTGAGCAAATGGCTTTTCGCCTGCTCCAAGTGAGCGAGCGCTTCCTTTGAAACATCGGCTACTGCTGCGGCTGCTGCCGCGAGCGATGATACGCCTGCAGCTGCCTCCGTGCGTGACTCCCACAGCAGGCGCTCTGAGCCTTCGACCGTCCGCACCGTGTAGCCCATGTTCGCGGTGAGCAAGATGTCGTTGATACTGCCGATGAACTTCTCCCGTCCACTGGGGTGAGCCTTGTACAGGCGCTGGAACGCGTTGAGCGTGGCATCCATGAACTTGTCAAAGCTCGATTCCTCCAGGATGTGAAACGCGGCCCGGATCTCTGTTTTCAGTGGTCCGATATCCCAGTTTGTGGTGGGCTTCTTTCCTGCCATCGTCAGGAGATCGTCAGTGACCTTTCGCATGGTCGTCGCCGTGGCGGACTCCCCATCCGGGCCACAAGCCAGAGCAAGCAATTCGGCAAGAGAACCTGACAGGTTTGCAGGCACATTCCTTCGGTAACAAT
>JBGPLI010000126.1:0-17428 GCA_041486445.1 Bryobacteraceae bacterium | reverse complement strand
CGGGCGAAATCCTGTGGTCGAAGCAGCTCACGGCAAAGGATTCCTGGAACGCCTCTTGCTACCTTGCCGGCCGCCAGAACTGCCCGGATTCCGGCGGCCCCGATTTCGATTTCGCGGCGTCCTCCATTCTGGTGCAGCTTCCGAACGGACGGCGCGCGCTGTTGCTGGGGCAAAAGTCCGGCGTGGCGTACGCCATCGATCCGGACCGCAAAGGCCAGATCCTGTGGCAGGCTCGCGCCGGGAAAGGCGGAACGGTCGGGGGCATCGAGTGGGGCGTGGCCACCGACGGCCGCAATCTGTACGCCGCACTCTCCGACATCGATTTTAAGGTCGCTCTGCTGCCCGGCACCAACGACCGCCAGTATCAACTCGACCCCACCAAGGGCGGCGGGATGTTCGCGTTCCGTGTCGATAATGGCGAGCGGATGTGGCAGACGCCGCCGCCCGGCTGCGGCGACCGGCTTGCGTGCAGTCCGGCGCAATCGTCCGCGGTGACGGGGATTCCGGGCGCCGTCTTTTCGGGCTCCGTGGACGGCCACTTGCGCGCCTATTCCACCGAGAACGGCAAGATCATCTGGGATTACGACACCACGCACGAGTTCAGGACCGTCAACGGCATCCCCGGCCGCGGCGGGGCCATCGACGTTGCGGGGCCAGTGGTGGCGGGCGGGATGTTGTACGTGGTGTCCGGAAACGCGGCGCGCGGCGGGTTACCCGGCAACGTGCTGGTGGCTTTTTCGGCGGAGCCCTGACTCGCTTTACAGTCCGGCTCGATACGTCTTGCTGAAGCCGTTCCGCGCGTTAGTCACCGTGAACGTGCCATCCTGGCGCGCGGACAGTTTGATCCAATATGCTTTGCCGTTATGGACGGGCGCCGGCGGCGCATTAGGCCCCGGCTGTGGCGCCGGAATCGGAGCAACGGGCATCGCGGACTGCTGTTCGTCGATCGTATTCGCGATGAACATTCCCGGCTGCGTATACTCCTGTCCGCTCAACTGAGAAAAGTGTATCTGCCAGAGATCCTCGAGACCAGGGGAGGAATGCAGCGTCTGCATCACTTCCGGCTGGCCGCCTTTCCGGGTGCCGTTGTTCATGATGGCCACCAGAGGATGAAGAGCGTGTACGATCACCGGCGAGTTCGAGCTGTCTACTCCGTGGTGCAAGCCCAGGAGCACGTCCACCGTGCCCAGGCGATTGTTGGGACACATCAGCTCGAATTCCTTGTTCTTGGTGAGATCCCCCAAATGGGCCGTTCGGAACTTCCCGAACGTGATGTAGACTCCGACGGACATGGGGTCCTCGGCATTGTTCTCTCCCGGCTTGTAGGCGGAGCAAAAGGGATTCGGTTTGCCGGCGCCTGGCAGCGGCGTCTTGATCATCTCACCGGCGGAAGTCACCACCCGCACATCCAGACCCGCGATGGAAATCTTATCGCCCGGTTTCGCGACGGTATGCTTTCCTTTGGCATAAAGCTGCGGATACGTCTTCGCGACAAATGTTTCGGCGAGCTCGCCGGGCTGGACGTTGGGTCCGTGATCGATAAACTCGCGAATCGGAACCTTGGAAGCCAGCTCGGCCATGCCGCCGAAATGATCTCCGTGCCAATGGGTCGTGATCAAATGATCGATTTGCTGGAGCCCCGCATCTTTGACCGCGTCCATGATGCGGCCCGCGTCCCGAACGGCTGCGGCGGCCCCGGCGTTGCCCGTATCGATGAGCAGGGACTCGCGGGAAGGCGGCACGAACAGCACGGCATCGCCACCTTCGACATCGACGATATAGACCTCGAGCGTTCCGGAGGTCCGCGTCTGTCCCTGGGAAAGAGCGGGCGCAAACACGGCAACCACGAGAGCCGATAAGAGAATGCTTAGTGCACGCATCGTAGACTCCTTAGCGGCCGGACTGGTCTGAGAGCGGAAGCGTGAGCGTTACCCGCTCCTCGTTGCCGAGAGTTCTCGTAATGTGACCTTTGCCCGTGGTGTCCTCGACCAGATCGATGTGTCCCGGCCCCAGGTGAATCTTTTTTCCTCCTGCGACTTCCACCTCTCCCTGACCGCTGAGAGTGATCACGTATTGGCGGCGGGGAGCATTGTGCCAATCCTGAACCGTGCCAGGGGCAGCGCGATGCAGCTCCGCTCCGGTGATCCCCATCAGCTTGGAGAACGGATTGGTGGCGCTGCCTGCGGCGAACTTGGCCTCGATTTCTTCGGCGTGCGTCTGGCCGTCCGGCCCCGTGAAGAGCCGCGTCATCATAACGGCTTTATGTTTTTGAGAGCCATCCCCGGTCTGCGCGGCGGATACGAGAACAAATAGGGCTGCCAAACCAGCAGCGATTAGCAAAGTTGTTGTCGGTCTCATCGATTTACCTCCTGTTGGGCCGCTTCTCACGGTCTGCGGCGAAACATGATCGCCACTATAGCATGATGCACAGAGCTGAATGCGATAAAATATGCAACCATGACGACTAACTTGCGCGATCGCCGTGCTTTCCTCAAATTTCTGGCGGGCAGCCCCTACATCGTGGCCCTGGGCGGCGTGGGCGCGGCGGCCTACCAGACCCAGCAGGCCTCCGACGTCATCACCGATCCCAAGGACGCGCTCGACGTGATGGATTTCGAAGAGGCCGCTCGCCGCAAGGTCAACCCCGGCCACTGGGCCTACATGACCAGCGGAGTCGATGACGACGGCACACTCAGGGCCAATCGCGAGGGCTTCAAGCACGTGCAACTGCGGCCCAGGCGCCTGGTGGATGCGACCAAGGTCAACATGAAGACCGAGCTGTGGGGCCGGACCTACAACAGCCCGATCTTCACCTGCCCCACCGGCGGCGAACGATCGTTCTACGCCGACGGCGAGCTGTCGGTGGCCCGCGCCGACAAGGCCCGCGGCACGGCGCAGACGCTCTCGTCGAGCACGTCCACGGGCGTCGAAGACGTGTGCCAGGCGCTGGGACATCCGTGCTGGTACCAGCTCTACGCGCCCATGTCCTGGGCGGTCACCGAAAAAATCGTCCACCGCGTGGAGGCCGCGGGCTGCCCCGTGATCGCGCTCACCGTGGACAACACCACGGGCCGAAACAGCCAGACCTACAAGCGCACGCGCCCCAAGGATCTCGGCCAATGCGCGGCGTGCCATGTGGGCGAGCCCGGCTCCGACATCAAGAAAAAACGTATGTACGACGGCATCGACATGACCGGCGTCGCGACGCAGAATCCCACCATGGACTGGGAGTTCGTCGACCGTCTGCGCAAGCTGGTTACCGTGAAGCTGATGATCAAGGGGCTCGACACGCGGGAAGACGCGCGGCTGGCGCTGGAGCATGGAGTGGACGGCGTGTGGGTTTCCAACCACGGAGGCCGCTCGACGGAAACCAACCGCGCGACCATCGAGGCGCTGCCCGAGGTGGTGGCCGAGGTGGGCAATCGCATCCCCGTGTTTGTCGACGGAGGCTTCCGGCGCGGCACCGACGTTTTCAAGGCGCTGGCGTTGGGCGCCAAAGCCGTCGGCATCGGCCGTCCGTTCCTGTGGGGCCTGGGCGCATTCGGGCAGGCAGGCGTGGATCGCGTGCTCGAAATCCTCCAGGGCGAGCTCAAGCTGGTGATGGGCAATTGCGGGACGCAGACGGTGGCGGCCATCACGCGCGATCGCGTGGCGACACCGGACTGGCGCAGCTAGACGTGGCGTTGCGCACCGCTGTCACGACCGTGACACGCCAGCAATCGCCAGGCCATGCGCCTGCGCACCGAGGGCGAGCGCCGCGTCGTGCGTGGCCATCACCAGTTCGGAGCGTGTCGATTCCTTCCAAAGCAGAGCGGTGGCGAGGTGGATGGCGTCGAGCGTACCAAGTTCTGTCGGCATCGGCTGTGCCGCGCGGTCGAGTACGGCGGCATCGATCTCGACGATTTCCAGCGAGGCAATGAGCGCCAGGATGGTCGCCCGGCGCAGCGCCAGCTCCTTGTCCGGAAGGTTCGCGCGGAGCCGCAAGCGATCCAAAGTCCGCAGGCACTCGGTCAGGATCAGCGCGTTGGAAACGCCCTGGTCAATCTGCTTCCATTCGGGCAGGGCGTCGGGCTGCCGGAGCGCCACGCGGAGCAACACCGACGCGTCCACGTAGGCAATCACCGGTGTCCCTGGCGCTGTTCGAGCAGCAAGTCCACGACATCGATTTTGAGTCCCAAGGCCTTCGGCAGCGCGACACGATTGGGCGGCGGTGAACCGGGCGCGGGCTTCCGGACTCGCAAGGAGGCCCGTTCCCGCACCGGCACAATCTGGGCCACCGGGGTGTCCCGGTCCAGTACGGCGATTGTCTCTCCGTGCCGGACGGCGCGAAGGTATTCGCTGAGCCGCGATTTCAGTTCAGCGATGCGCACCTGCCTCATGGTCATATTATGACCAGAAATGGTCATGCAGGCAAGCCGGGTTATCGAAACGTTCTCAGCTCGGCCTGGTTCAGGTGCGCCGTGGTGTTGAAGCTGAACAGGCGCACCTCCTCCCCGCGAATGCGCAGCGTCGAGTACGATGCGTTGAACAGCACGCCGGCCAGCCACATGGCGCGGCCATCGCCGATCTCGAGCGTCCGCGCGGCGCACACGCCGATGGGCGTAGCGGAGGTGAAGACGATCGCGTTGCCCTCGTGGCCGGCCGCGGCCACGCGCTCCAGCGCCCGATGAATCCGCCGCTCGAACGCATTCCACGACTCGCCCGAATACGGATAGCGCCCCTCGATCCAGGCGCGCACCACTTGCTTGTCGCAATCGTTCCAGCGGCGATGCACCGGCGCGTCGTGTGCGCCCCGGCTCGCGGCCAGAGCGCGCTGCATCTCCGCGTAGCCGCGCCGGAACTCCTCGTCGTCGGCGGCGAGCCGCGGCGCCAGCTCGCGATACACGCCGGTGAGGTCGAACTCGTCCCAGTCGGGATCGGCCGAGATTGCGGGCGCGTGACCCATCGCGGAGATCGCCTGCTCGGCCGTCTCCCGCTGCCGCGCCAGCGCGCCCGAATACACGGCATGGAAGCGGATCCCTTGCGCCGCAAGATGTTCGCCGAGCAGGCGCGCCTGCCGCCGGCCGAGATCGGAGAGCGAATCGTAATCCTCGCGCGTGCCCGCCTGTCCGTGGCGGACCAGATAGAGAACCCCCACTGGTTCACTATACTGGCTCTATGACCGCCGACGAAACTCGCACGCACCTTCGCTATCATGGCTGGGCCTCCCGCAAGCTGCTCGACGCGGCGCTCACTCTCAGCCGGGAGAACATGTACCGCGAGATGACCGTCTCGCACAAGGACGTGATGGGAACGCTCGGGCACATTCTGTTCGCCGACCGTATCTGGTTCAAGCGCGTGGTCGATCCGTCGACTCCTGTGGAATCGTCGAGCGGCCTGCCGCTGCACGAATCGCTCCCGGTCGAATGGCCGCAGATGCAGAAGCGCTGGGAGGATTGGGCGGCTTCGCTCAGCGACGCCGATTTCCAGAAGAATTTTTCCTATAAGACGATGAAGGGCGATCCGTACGAGTCGCCTTTGTGGCACATCCTGCTGCACCTGGTCAATCACGGCACCTATCATCGGGGGCAGGTGGCCGCGATGCTGAAACAACTCGGCGCGCCGCTGCCGCCGACCGACATGATCGTGTTCTATCGCGAGGTGAAGTGATCCTTTCGATGCGGCGGCTGATTCTGGCGGTGCTGTTGTGCGGGCTCGCGCGCGGGCAGGACGCGATCCGGCTCAAAGTCGATGCGACCGACGCGCCGCGGCGACTGTTCCACGTGCAGATGACCATGCCGGCAAGACCCGGTCCCTTGACGCTGCTCTATCCGCAGTGGATTCCGGGCGAGCACGGCCCGACGGGTCCGATCACCGACCTGGCGGGGCTCCGGATCACCGCCGGCGGCAAGGCCATCGCGTGGACGCGCGATTCCGTGAACCTGTACGCGTTCCACCTCACCGTGCCGCCCGGCGCCGCGGCGATCGACGTAGCATTCGAGTTCATCTCGCCGCCGGACGCCGCCGGATTCACGTCGGGCGCATCGGCAACCACGGAGCTGGCGGTGCTGAACTGGAATCAACTCCTCCTCTATCCGGAGGGAGGGCAGCCGGACCAGTTGCGCTACCAGGCGAATTTACGCGTCCCCAATGGCTGGCGATACGGCACGGCGCTGCCGATCGCGCGGGAGTCCGGATCGGAGATCGAGTTTCAACCGGCGCCGCTCTCGACGCTGATCGACTCCCCGGTTTCGACGGGCGTGCATTACCGAACCATCGAATTGGGTCGCGACGGGTCCATCGTCCACTACCTCCACATGGCGGCGGACAGCGATCGCGCTCTGGAGATCGCGCCCTCCGAGCTCGAGCACTACAAGAACCTGGTGGGCGAAACGGGCGCGCTGTTCGGCTCGCGGCACTACCGCAGTTATCATTTCTTGCTCACGCTCAGCGATCATGTGGCGAACTTCGGCCTGGAGCATCACGAGTCGAGCGACGATCGCGTAGCCGAGCGCGCTCTGGTCGACCAAGGCCTGCGAAAGATAGGCGGCCTGCTGTCGCACGAGTTCGTACATTCCTGGAACGGAAAATACCGCAGGCCCGCGGGCCTGATCACGGCGGACTACAGCCAGCCGATGAAGGGCGACCTGCTGTGGGTGTACGAGGGGCTCACCGAGTACCTGGGCGAGATCCTGACGCCGCGCACGGGTCTGGCCACGGCGGAAGAGTTCCGCGAAGAGCTGGCGCGCGTGGCCGCCGCGCTCGATCAGAAGTCCGGGCGGCAATGGCGTCCGCTGGCCGATACCGCGGTCGCCGCCCAGCTTCTTTACGACGCACGGAGCGACTATGCGGGATTCCGCCGAAGCGTGGATTTTTACGACGAAGGCACGCTGATCTGGCTGGACGTTGACGTCTTGATTCGCGAGCTGAGCCGCGGGACGAAATCGCTCGACGATTTCTGCCGCCTGTTCCACGGAGGCCCCGGCGGCGCGCCCGCGCTGAAGCCGTACACGTTTGAAGACGTCGTGGCGGCGCTCAATTCCGTGCAACCCCACGATTGGACCGCCTTCCTCCGCAGCCGCCTGGAATCGACCGATGCGCGCGCTCCGCTCGGGGGCATCGAGAACGGCGGATGGAAGCTGATCTACAATTCCACCCGCTCCGAGCCATGGAAGGTGGTCGAAGACCAACACCATGAGGCGGATCTTACGTATTCCCTCGGGCTGGAGGTGAAGGACGACGGCGATGTTGTCGACGTCGCGATCGGCCGCGCGGCGCAGAGGGCGGGCATTGCTCCCCAGATGAGGGTGATCGCGGTGAATAACCGCCGCTTCAACCTCACGATCCTACGGGAGGCGATTCAACGCGCGGCGGCGAATCCGGAGCCGATCGAACTGCTGGTCCGAAGCGGAGAATATTACAGCGTCCACAAGATCGACTACCACGGCGGCGAAAAATATCCGCACCTGGAGCGGGATGGGTCCAAGGACGACGTTCTGTCCAGGATTATTCAGCAGAGGGCGCGTTAGTGGCGTACGCACTCGTGCGTGCAGCGTCGAGTCTCCACTCGACGCCTCTGCGCGTTGCCACAACGAGCGTCGGCAGCAGTGCCGACGCGGCACGCACGAGTGCGTGCGCCACATCGGCCCTTAAACGTGGCGTCTCAGGATCTGTAGCAGGTTCTGCGAGAATGCGGAACGCGCCAGCACCATGTCGCATCCCGCGTCCTGCGCCTGCTGCTTCAACTCCCCCTGGACGTGCGAGACGTAACCGAGCAGGCTGATCGCTTTGGTTTCGTCGTCCGACTTCAGCCGTCCGATCAGCTTGAGCGGGTCGACGCTGCGAGCGTTGAGATCGATGATGATCAGTGCGGGTTTGGTCTTGGCGCCCGCGATGGCATCCGGCTCGCTCCTGGCAAACTCGACGGCCAGGCCGGCGCGCTTGGCGGACTCGTTGATCTTGACCGTGAAAAACAGGTCCTCCAGCACGGCCAGAACTCTTTTCTTTTTGACGGTCACTCCTCCATGCTAGCTGGTGCGCAGGCGCAGCAAGCGCCGGCCGAGCAGGCGCAGCAGGACGAGTCCGGTGCCGATCAGGATGAAGGGCCCGGCTTCGGCGGTCGGGGCCACCTGCGTGCCGATGTTCACGTCGTCGACCCCCAGTGTCAGGCTGTTGAAAGCGTTGACGAACTGCAGGTTCGTGACCGGTGCGTTCGCCGTCACGCCGAAAAACAGGCTGCCGCCGGTGGTTTGCGGCACGGTTACGGAGAAGTCGTAATTGCCGCCACTCGTGAATGTGATGTCCACGGGCGTAGCGAAGGAAGCAGACACGGTCACCAAGTACACCGAGAAGGCGTAAATGTTATTCGGCAGCGTGGCCGAGATGGTCCCTCCGCCGGTGCTCCGCTTCAGAACGTTGCCCGAGGCCCAGCCGCTCACGGTCCCTACATTGAGACCCTGGAACCCCCCGTCGAAGGTGACGCCGGAGTCAACCAGAGGCTGACACAGGGCGCAGGTGTCGGACTCGAACGTGATGTTGGTGAATGAGTAAAGACCGCTCGTAGCATTGTTGAACGCAGTGGGATCCGTGTAACTGGCGACGACGCTGGCGGACGCGCAACCAGCGGCCAGCGCGAGTGCCAGGATGGAAATCGCAAATCGTTGCGAAAGCATTTAGAACCTCCAAAGCGGCACACGTCACCTAGGCAGGGCGCGGACGCTCCCGGATCGTGGTTCCGATTCAGGATTTTGCCGTTTTGAAACTGGTTCGGCGAGCGGAGCGATTATCTCTGGGCGCGTGTTACAAGATTATTCCGTGTCGCTACGGAAGGAGGGTGATATGGGCTATGAGGGGACGGGTAGAAAAGCGCTGGCCACGAATCAACACGCATGAACACGAATTCACAGAAAAGAACTCATTCGTGTGCATTCGTGTCTATTCGTGGCCTCTAGACTTTCGGCTTGGGCGGCGGGAGCTCTCGGGCAGGGCACACCGACTCGAACCCGACTCTCTTGTGAGAGCCGTCGCAGAAGGGCTTGTTCTCCGATTGGCCGCAGCGGCACAACCCGATAGAGGTACGCGCGCCCACCTCGAATGGCTTGCCTTCGGCGTCGTGAATCGTGAACTCGCCCTCAATGCGGATCGAGCCGTTATTGTTGATGGTGATCTTCGCTGGCATCCTCACCAGCCTATAATAAAGTGCGATGAGGATGCTTGGCGTATTGTGCGGGAGCGCGCTGTGGCTCAGCGCGCAACTGGCGCCGGATGTCGCGCTGGTGGCGCGAATCCGCGCGCACATGCTGGAGAATCTCGCGCGCCAGCCCAACTACACTTGTGTCGAGACCGTGGAGCGGTCGCGCCGCACCGGCGCCGCACGCAAGTTCCAGTTGCAGGATACGCTGCGGCTGGAGGTCGCGCTGGTGGACGGGAAAGAGATGTTCGGCTGGCCGGGCTCGAAAAATTTCCAGGACACCGACCTGCGCAATATGGTTACCACCGGGGCCATCGGCAACGGAAATTTCGCCTCGCATGCGCGCTCGATTTTTAGCGGCAACAGCGCCACGTTCCAGTATCGCGGCGAGGAGCCCCTGGGGGAGCGGGCCGCCGCGCGCTTCGATTTCAAAGTTCCTCTGCTGCTCAGCGGCTTCCGGCTCCAAGTCTCCGACAAGGGGGCCCTGGTCGGCTATCACGGCTCCTTCTATGCCGATCCCCAGACTCTCGACCTGAAGCGTCTGGAGGTGATCGCGGACGACGTCCCTCCCGAAATCGGCCTTTCCTTTGCGAGCGACCGGATGGATTACGCGCGGGTGTCCATCGGCGAGGGCCAGTTTCTTCTGCCCGCCGGGAGCGAGCTCACCATGAACGATCTGCGCGGAGGGCAGGCCCGCAACCTGGTCCGCTTCACGAACTGCCGTCAATTCACGGGAGACTCGATTCTGTCCTTCGGAGATCCGCCGCCCGGCCCAGAGGGCGCCCCGGAGGCGCCGGACGCGCCGGCCCAGGAGATCGAGCTGCCGCGCGCGCTCGGCATGACGCTGAGCCTGCTCGATGAGATCAACATCGGAACTTCCGCGATCGGCGACCGCGTGCGGGCACGGCTCGATCACGACCTGAAGTACAAAGGGCAGCTTCTGGTCCCGAAGGGCGCGGTGGCCACGGGCCGCGTGACGCGCCTGGAGCGCGAGGATACCTTGACCGTGGTCGGCCTGGAATTTTCCGAGCTCGAATCGGCCGGCGTGCACGCGCGTCTCCAACTGAAGCTCGAGAGCCTCCCCGGCCTCGACGCGGGGGCGCCGCGCAACCGCGTCGTGTTTCGTCGCGATCCCGGCCCGGGCGAGGGTCTGGTTCCTTTGCGGAGCGGCCGCACCCGTCTGGCGCGCGGCCTCCTCATGTATTGGAGAACTTGAGCAAGTGATTCATCTTACCAACGAAGCCGGAGAGCTGTTCGAGCAGTCCTTTGTGTTCGCGCAGAAGCAGGTGCGGAAGCTGATCGAAAAGCACCCGATGTTTTATCCGCTCTACACGCAGAACGGGACCTGGCAGCACGAAGGGCCGGCGTGGACCCACTGGTGCGACGGTTTCCTGCCGGGCATGATGTGGATTTTCCGCAAGCGCTCGGCCGCGGATTCGGCCGACGCGAAATTCTGGATGGAGCAGGCCATCCGGTACACCAAGCCCCTGGAGCCGCGCAAGCACGACCGCGACGTGCACGATTTGGGATTTCTGTTTCTCTCCACCTATTACCGCTGGTACCGGCTGACGCGCGACCCGGCGCTGCGGGACGTGCTGATCGAAGCCGGCCGGACGCTGGCGCTGCGCTTCAAGGAGAAGGGGCAATACCTGCGCTCCTTCGTCGCCGACAATTCGCTGTTCATCGACATCATGATGAACGTCGGCATCATCTTTTACGCCGCGCGCGAGACCGGCGACCGCAGGCTGCGCGACATCGCCATCCGGCATTCGCTGACCACGCGGCGGGTGCTGGTGCGGGGCGACGGCTCCACCGCTCACGAGGGCGTCTTCGACACCGATACGGGGGAATTTCTGCGGCAGACCACGCACCAGGGCTATCGCGGCGATTCCTGCTGGTCGCGCGGGCTGGCCTGGGCGCTGTACGGCTTCACCACCTGTTACGAGTACAGCCGCGATCCGCATTTTCTCGAGACCGCGCAGTCCTGCGCCGACTTCTACATCACGCATTGCCCCAACGACGGCATCCCGCCGTGGGACTTCAACGCGCCCGCCGAGAACCGGACTCTGCCCGACACATCCTCGGCGGCCATCTGCGCCTCCGGCCTGCTGCGGCTCTGCCGATTGGTCCCGGACTCGATCAAGGGACACCTGTATTGGACGACCGCGGTCCAGATCCTGCACTCGCTGTGCGAAAAGCACCTGGCGAAAGCCGATCACAAGTGGGAAGGGATTCTCAAGGGCGGCGTGTATCACGTCCACAAGGGACTGGGGGTGGACGAGTCGGTGATGTGGGGCGAGTATTTTTTTGTCGAAGCGCTGGAACGGGTGCTGTGGTAGAAGCCACGAATGAACACGAATGCACACGAATAACGCGTCTCCTTTTTCATCCGTGTTAATTTGTGCTCATTCGTGGCTGAGCATTTTATTCATCCCATCACATTATTCTCTGAGGAGGCCTCCCGAGCCGCTCAATTAACCCCCACGACGAGGAGGCCGTTTGGGTTCCCGAAACGGCCGGGTCCGGTCCTCTACCGGCTAGATACGCCACGCGCACACGTCGCAGGCCGGTGACTAGTACGACCCGTTCGGTGGGATCGGCCCTCTGACGGAGCGAGCGCCCGATCTCCTCAGTTTCAAGATAAGGGCAGAAGCGAGTGCCGGGGTGCGAGGAAAAGCGCGAAGTGACGAAGAACGCGGGGAAAAGAGCGCATCGGGAAGCGGTTACTTCGCCCCGGACGGCACGCGGCGCTTCAGCTCCTCAAACCAATTCAGCACCACCCGCGCGGGCCTACGTGCAGGGCCCGAACTTGTTGGAAGTGGGGTGAGGCTGAATGATTGTTGAACCCAAACGTCCGTTGCTGCGTCAAAGAAATTGGTGGAAGCCAGGAAGGCATCTGGAAAGCCACGGAAGGAAAGTCATGAACAGGATGCCGCGCCCAGGCTTCGTATTCCTTGTCGTGATGCTCTCTGCGCCCGCGGCGCATACTCAATGCCTGACCTCAAACACGCCGGCATTGACGGCCATCCTGCAAACGACAGGTGACGCTCTACTCGATCAACGAATAAATGGCGAGGCGACGCGCATCGGGTACGTGTTCGGCGTCCAACCCAAACTTTGGGTGTACGTCGACGAGAACGGGCCTAACGCAATCGCCTCGCCTCGCTCCGCGATACTCGGCGCGACCGGCGAGGTTTTTCTTGGGCGGACACTGCTGCAGAAGGAGCTCCGCAATGTCGGAGAAGAAGGAGTAGCCGGAATAATGGCTCACGAGTTTGGGCACATTCTTCAAGTGCAGCGCCACTCCGCCCTTTCCGGCCCGAGCCGAGAGCTGCAGGCGGACTTCCTAGCTGGCTACTATTTGGGTGCAAAAAACATTGTCCTCGGAGCTGATGTTGTAGCCGCAGCCGAGGCAATCTGGGAGCAAGGCGACTACCAATTCACCAGCCCTCAACATCATGGGACGCCAGCGCAGCGCGTCAAAGCGTTTACTGCCGGCCTCGCAACTGCACATCTCGGGATCACGGCCGCTTACGCAGAAGGCGAACGTGTTGCCCGGGAACTAGCCGGCACGACAAAGCGGAATACCGACGCCCGGGACGAAGATCGCGAGCGTAGCACGACGCCTCAGGCTTCGTCCGAAGAGGAGAATCTCAGCGTGACGCTGCAGACGCTCCTTGCCGCGCGGCCGGCGCAATTCTCACCGTTCCGCGGCAAGTTTCAGCGGAAGCTTGGCGCAAGCGGGGCCAAGATCTACCAGGGGACGCTAACGTTCCCTGGTCTTCACGACTGCCACGTGTACGTCACCGAGGACGACGTCACCTATAGCTCTGCGGCGACCCTGCGAAGTCGAGCAGCGGCGGTCGAGGCATATAGAGAACTAGCAGGAAAAGTGAAACTCGCGCTGATGAACTGGGAATTCGATGTGGAGGCATGGCCTGACGCTGAATTATCGCGAACGACCTATGACAAGTCCGGCGGGAAGGTCCTGCTCGGTCTAGACGCCAGACGCCTCAGTATTGCAATCAAGTAAACAGCAATGCAAAGACCCAACGTGCAGCCCAGTTACCGTCGGATGATATCGCGAACCGGACGTCCGACACATCATCGAGGCGCTGGAGCGAGTGCTGTGCTAACACAAGGAAACGTTATTTCACTCCCGACGGCACGCGGCGCTTCAGCTCTTCAAACCAATTCAGCACCACGTTGATTTGCGTGAGCGCTTGCGCCTGCTCACTACCCTTGAGCATCAGGAAGCGCTGGCCGTCAGGGGATACGTCATAATTGGCCAAGGTTACCGGACTCAGTACGTAAGCCCCGTCGAACAGCAGTCGCGGTTTGCCGGCGGAAAACGCCGGCTGGGTTGTTACCTCCACCGCCATCATCTTGTTGCGGTTGCGGTAGAACAGTTCCCGCCCCTTCGGGTTCCACACCGGCTCGGTGCCGCCTTCCGTCGAGATCTGCCATTTGCCGCCGGGACCTGGATAAGGCCGGACGTAGATCTCGTCCCGGCCGGACTCGGCCGAACCGTAGGCGATCCAATGACCGTCGGGGGAAAACCGAGGCGCATTTTCGGCGGACGGACCGCGCCCGAACGGTTGCGGCTTTCGATCCTGGAGCGGCAGGATCTAGATGCTCCGATTGCCGGTGTCCTGCGTAAAAGCCAGCCCGTGCCCGTCAGGCGACCACGAGCTGGGAATATCGTTAGGACTGAGCGGGCCGCTGGTCAGTGCTTCCGCAGCGCCACTCCCATCGGCTGGCTGCCAGAAGAGGCGGTTCGCCGTCCCTTTGAACGTGATGCGCTTGCCATCGGGCGTCCAGAGCGGATCTGCATTGGCTGACCCCTCAAAAGTCAGCCGCGTTAATGTGTCGCGGCCAAGATCGTAAAGCCAGATCTGGCTGTCCGCCTCTGCAATCGTGGCGGCGACGCGCTGCCCATCGGGGGAAACCCTCGGCATCACGTAGCCGTGCGGGGGTGCGGGCACCGGCTGTTCTGTCCCCCTCCGATCCACCCACACAAGTCTCAACTGCGCCGCCTGAAGAAATCCAGGAACATAGACGAGCGATCCGGTCGAAGAGAAGCTGTACTGCAATGGGAGGACACCCTCGATGACCGGGACCGCGGCCCCAGTCACAGCCAGGCGCCGGAGGTCGAACGGCGCGGCCATCAGGTTCGCCCCTTGCTGATAAACAATGTGTCCGGATGGCGCGTAGCGGGGTTGAAACCCGGCCTCGAGCAGGATCCGTCGCTCGCCTGTCTTGAGCGATTGGACCGCCACTTTGCCCGAACCACCGCCAGTCGGCATGGTAAAGAGCAGACTTACGCCGTCGGGCGAAAACTCCGGCAGAATATGCCTGATTTCTCCTGTCTCGAGACGAGTCAACGGCTGTGGGTTGCCTCCGGTATCCGAAACCTGCTGGATGGGGCTGGTTAGTGCTCCTGCGAACGCGATCATCCCGTGGCTGCTCCAAGTGGCCCCAAAAGCAGCCGCCGCAGCAACATCACCGAGGGTGACTGGCTCTCCTCCGCTCAGGGCAACTTTCTTCAGCTTTCCGCCCGCGTAAAACCCAAGCCATTGGCCGTCGGGCGAGAAGAAGGGATTCCTGGCGCCTTCTGTTCCCGGAATCGCCCGCGCTTCCAGACCGTCCATAGCCCGCAGGTAAAGCTGACCGGCAGCGTAGGCTAGACGCGTACCGTCGGGCGATATCGCGATCGCCGGCCTGACCCGGGCCAGGACCTGGCTCGGCGGCAGAGACATCGCAAAGCGAGTCACCGGCTTGGGTGCGGCGGGTTTGAGAAGCCAGACGGCGATGGCTGCGACGGCCGCGGCGAGGATGCACGCCAGCGCCGACACCAGAACCCAGCGCCGCCCGGTCCGTGGCGCCGGCGATGTCGCAATGCCGGACACGCCTTCTTCGGAAATCCAATGCAGCGCGTCGCAGACGTCGCTGGCGGCCTGCCATCTCTTTTCCGGGTCCTTGGCGAGGCACTTTTTCACGATGCGATCGAGCGCCAGCGGGCTCATCGGTTGAAACGAAGCGATGGGCGGCGGATCGCGCTCCAGGATCGCGGCGATCACGCTGGCCTGGCTCTTGCCCTCGAACGGTTTTTTGCCCGTGGCCATTTCGTAGACTACCGCGCCAAACGCGAAGATGTCCGTGCGGGCGTAGGCCTCCTTGCCTTCGAGCTGTTCGGGAGCCATGTACTGCGGCGTGCCGAGGATGGTCCCATGCTGCGTGATGGCTTCCGTGAGGGTCGCAAGTTGGGAAGAGCCACTGGCGGGCCGGACATCGTGCCGCAGCTTCGCCAGGCCGAAGTCCAGAAGCTTCGCGCCCGACTTGGTGAGCATGACGTTGCCGGGCTTCAGATCGCGATGCGTCACGCCTTTGCGGTGCGCGGCATCGAGCGCGCCGGCGATCTCGGTGGCAAGCCTTAGGGTCTGGTCGCGAGGCAGCGGGCCTTTGGCCAGACGCTGGGTCAGGGTCTCGCCTTCGAGATACTCCATCACCAGGTAGTCGGTGCCGTCCTGGTGGCCGATATCGTAGAGCGTGCAGATATGGAGATGGCTGAGGCTGGCGATGGTCCGCGCTTCGCGATCGAATCGTTCGCGCAATTCGGAACTGCCGGCAAGATGCGACGGCAGGACCTTGACGGCGACGATGCGGTCTAGGCGGGTATCGCGTGCGCGATAGACTTCGCCCATGCCGCCCTTGCCGATCAGCGCGAGGATCTCGTAGGGGCCGAGTTTGTCGCCGGTAGAGATGGGCATGAGTTCGCATCATTGTATCCCAACTTCAATCTGTCCGCTCCCTCACGGTCGCGGTTCAGTAAGGACTACAGGACCGCGACCGTGAGGGAGCGGACAGAGCAGGCATGGTTACTTCAGCAGTTTGAGAAATTTCGTTCGGAGGGCTTTGGCGGCTTTTGCGTCCGGGGCCACGACCAGCACCGTATCGTCGCCGGCGATGGTGCCGGCGACCTCGGGCCAGTCGGCGTGGTCAAGCGCGCTCGCGACGGTGTTGGCGTGTGCGGGAGGAGTCCGCAGCACCAGCAGATTCTGCGCCAGGCGCACGTCGAGCAGAAACTCGCGCGCGACGGTCGAGAAATCGGGTCCGGCCGGGGCCGATTCCGCGGCGACCTGCGCGTAACCATCGGGCGTTTTCACCAGGCCCAGCTCGCGGATATCGCGCGACAGCGTAACCTGTGTTGCCGGAACGCCCACCGCGCGCAGCGCCCGCGCCAGCTCCTGCTGCGTGTGCAGACGACGCGAGCGGATCAGCTTCAAAATCTGGCCCTGGCGATAGCTCTTGTTCATCGGCGTAGACCGGCGAGACGGGCCTGCGCTTCCTCGATGGCGCGCGCGACCGTTTGCGGGCCGGTTCCTCCGGCGATCTCCCGAGTCTTCATTCCTTCCGAGGGGCGAAGCAGCGCTGCCATCGCGGCGGTGAATTCGGGCGCGAAAGCAACTAGCTCCGCCGCGGTCCAATCCGCCGGTTTCTTTCCGCCGCGCACGCTTTCGAGCACCAGACGTCCGACAATCTGGTGCGCGCGATGAAACGGCGTGCCGGCGCGCGCCAGCGCTTCGGCGAGGTCGGTCGCCACCACCCAGCTCGCCTCCGCGGCGGCGGCCGGGGCCGCGGGGTTCAATCGCGCGGAATCGACCACCACACGCGCCATCTCGAGCGAGCCGCACAACTGATCGGCGGCGTCAAACAGAGGCTCCTTGTCCTCCTGCATGTCGCGATTGTAGGTGAGCGGCAGTCCTTTCATGGTCACGAACAGCGCGCTCAGGTCTCCGAAGACGCGGCCACATTTGCCGCGAATCAGCTCGAGCGAATCCGGGTTCTTCTTCTGCGGCATCAGGCTGGAACCGCTGGTGACGGGGTCGGCCAACTCGATCCAGCCGAACTCCTCGCTCGAATAAAGAATCCAATCCTCGGCGAGACGGCTCAGGTGCAGCATGGCGGCCGAGGCGGCGTAGAGGAAGTCGAGCGCGAAGTCGCGGTCGCCGGAGACGTCCATGCTGTTGCGGGTGATGCCCTCGAAGCCCAGGTCCCGGGCGATGGCGTCGCGGTCGAAGGGGAAGCCGCTGCCGGCGAGCGCGCCCGAGCCGAGGGGCAGCAGGCCGGCGCGGCGCCGCGCCTCGCCGAAGCGCTCCCAGTCGCGCGCGAACATTTCGAAGTAGGCGAGCAGGTAGTGCGGCCACAACACTGCCTGCGCGCGGCGCAGGTGGGTATACCCGGGAATGACCGCCTCCG
>JBGPLI010000125.1:0-17537 GCA_041486445.1 Bryobacteraceae bacterium | reverse complement strand
TTCGCTTTTCCTAACGTCACCAGCCGGTCTCTATCGGTTTGGGTCATCAGTAGTTGTCCTTCTTGCATCCCCCAAGCTTGGGGTTTGTCAAGACGACATTCCTACTTTGCTCAAAGGCGACATTATCACTTTGCTGCCACATTCAATTTTTGAATGCCGGTCATAAGAACCTCGACAACCGCCGCCAGTCCGGTATAATTTAAGTCCATCCACCGGATTGCCATGTCGAAGCCGTCCAGGGAGAGCTCCCAAAAGAATTTGTGCACGCGCTATCTCACCGTTGGGCAGACGGCCCGCATCCTGGGTGTCAGCCCCTCTACGCTTCGTTTGTGGGAAAACATTGGGCTGATCAGCCCGGCGCGCAGCTCGGGACGCTACCGTCTCTACAACCCAGAACTTCTCGCGGTTCTGAAGCGGATCAAGTATCTGCGGGACGTCAAGAAGTTCAGCGTGCCGGGCATCAAGCAGATGCTGGGAGAGAAGCGGCCAGCCGCCGCGGGATCGGGCGCCAATCACAAGCCTGATATCGGGTCCAAGCTGCGGAAGCTGCGGAAGAGCATGGGCCTCGGAAGCGGCGAAGCCGCCGATCGCGCCAAGATCTCACAGGGTTTTCTCAGCGCTATTGAGTTATCGAAGGCAAACCCTTCCATTGCGACACTCCAACGCCTGGCCGCCATTTACAATACGACGGTTCTTGAGTTTTTCGACCTCCCCCATCATTCGCGGCGCCTGATTCGCCCCAACCAGCGCCGGTCACTGCGAACCGACACGGGAGTAGATATGCAGCTTCTGTCGATCGGCACGAAGATGCTCGAATGCATGCTGTTTCGTGTTCCGCCGTCGGCCGGAAGCGACGGGGCATACTCGCATGCGGGCGAGGAATTTATTTACGTGCTCAAGGGCAGCCTCGAAATCTGGCTCGACGAGTTGGAGGGCCACGTCTTGCAAGAGGGAGACAGCTTCTGGTTTGAGAGCAACCTTGGCCACCGCTGGTTCAACCCATCGGACAAAGAGGCGGTCCTGATTTGGGTCAACACTCCGCTGACGTTCTAACCATGCTGAGAGCTGTCGTCCAAGGTGACGGGATCGCGGCCCATTGCTGCGCGCATTTGCTCGGTGACGCCGGATTTCGGGTCGCTATGGAACGGGCCGATCGCGCCAGATTACCGGCGATCATGCTAAGCGAACCTACCCAGCGCCTTTTCAAGGACGTTTTCAAGCAGGAGGACCTGTTTGGCGGCCAACCCCGGATCCGGAAACGGGTGGTGGCTTGGGGCCCCAAAGCAGAGCCCCTCACGCTCGACCACGCCGCTGTGGTTGTGTCCGAACGAATCCTCGTGGAGACTATCCGGGGCAGGCTTCCCCTCGATAAAAGCCGCGAAGAAGCGCCTGACTGGACCATCATTGCCTCGCGGCTGCCGGCAGGATCGGTCGAGCATTCTTTCGGTTCGAGAGTGGCTACGGCTGTACCCGTGACGTTAAAGGATGGCTCCGATCCAGAGTCATGCTGGATTGAATCGTTGGAGGATGGATGGCTGTTTCTGATCCCGGCGGCGCCTAGGTCTGCGTGGCTGCTTTCTATAGGTGGCAGTTCACTCCTCGAGCGCAGCCGACTGATCGCCGGTCAGATCGTGGAACTAGGCGTTCCTGCGGGGGAGTTTCCCGCGCACCCACGCATTGCCTGGCCGTTGTGTGGAGCGGGGTGGCTCGCCTGCGGTACGGCGGCGCTCGCATTCGACCCTCTGTGCGGCGATGGAACTGGGCACGCGCTCCGTGAGGCGATACTCGCGTCGGCGGTAGTGCGGGCGGCCGCCAGAGGCGACGGTGTGAATCAGCTTCTGGCCCACTATGAAGCCCGGCTGTTGGCCGGATTCCGGCGTCATCTGGCAGTCTGTCGGAGCTTCTACCGATCGGGCCGCGCCGGACCCTGGTGGGACTCGGAGTTGGAGTCCCTGGACCGGGGTATGGAGTGGTGTGCGGAGGAGATGCGAACCCGCGCCGACCTTGGGCATCGGCTGGTTGGATTCGAACTCCGCAGCGTATCGCCCTAATTCGCCAGCGTCAGCGACAGCACAGCGTAGGCCGTAGCAGCATCACTCATGAAACGAGCGGGGTCGGAAGCGGGATCCCGCTGTTTGTTCAAGGACCAGGCCGGCCAGAAACCTTCGGTCTTGTCCTGATTCTGGACCAGCCAGGAGAGGCCACCCTTCAACTGGGCTTGGTCGCGGGGAATTCCCGCCTGCTGCAGCGCAAATGTGATCAGTCCGGTAGCGTAGCCGTCGCTCTTGGTTTCGAGCGGGGTCCCGTCCCTCCGCTTCCAGCCGCTAACGACCACCGAGGACGTGCTCCAACCCCCGTCTTCCCGCTGCTTGCTTAAGACCTCGTCAATGATAGACTTCCGCTGTTCCGGCTTGAGGAGTCCCGGTATTTTCGCCGAAGCCCATAGCACGAACATCCGATTGATCGTGGACTGCGCCGCGGCCCCTTGCTCGAGATACTCGCGCAGCAATTTCAGGTTGTCCTGGATCGCCGGAGTGGAGCGATAGTTGTCCGGAGCAGTTCCCACCGCGATCGCCGCCAGCGCGGTTCCGAAGTATTGCGAGTCATCCGCTTCCCACGGTTCGTTCTTGAAGTTCAGCCAGGGGAACGCCCCTTTGGCTTCTCCCGTCTTCAGCTGCAGGGCCCACATGTTGTTGAAGGCCGCCCGCGCGTCGTCTGTGAGCTTCCCATCGCGGGCGCTGTAGCTGGCCAGGATCAGGGCGTCCAAGATGGATTCGGTTCCGCGCGATTCGATGGTTTTCGGAACGCCTTGCGCCTTGTCGTTGTAGAAGGGTTCGACCTCATCCCACATCCTGACGCGTTTGGTGACGTTATCCACGAACCTGCGCTCGTTGGGGGATAGTGCGCTCTCGCCGAGGGCCGTGCGAAGGGCGGGCCTCCCCAGTGCGTAAGGCAGCGCGGTATGACAGGATATGCAGAAGGTATCGTGATCGCGGGCTGCCGTCTTCCAACCCATCCACCAACTCGTCCGCCCATCGAGGTAAGCCGCGGCGGCCTTCTGGTTCCAAGCCGTGGAATCATTCTCGGCGCGCCCGCTCACTTCAAAAAGAACAGCCGCGAGCACGCATGCCGCCAATGTACTCGTCTTCATCGGAAACACCTCCAACAAGATCCAGGGTAGCGGAACCGGAGCCGCGGGGGGGCGGCGGGACCGCCATCATCGGCCGACGGTGACAGCACTCATCCGACGCTTACGGAGCCGCAACCGCTTCCATTTCCTCCTCAGCGCCCGATTCCAATACATGAGCAGTCCCGTCACAGACAGGAGCGGGACCACTAAGCCGGCGGTGGCCCAAACCAACTTGATGCCTAGCCCCCAAAAGGTGCCGAAGTGCAGAGGGATTTGCGACCAGATGAGCCAGTCTCCGAGGCTTTTGTTGACACCGTATTGCCACGTGGCAAGATACTGGCCGTTGTATGGGTTGAAGTACAACGTATCTACGTACTCCCGGCCGACGCTGTTGCTCCGGCGCATGAATATCTGGAGCGGAGCTCTTCCGCCGTATGGGAACGCCATTCCGCTCCATTTCGTCCGTGGATCGACCGCGTATGCGTGCTCGATCAGCGCGTGAAGGTCGAGCTCGCCAGCACTGCTCTCTGGCTTTACAGTGATGGCCGGAGGTCTCGCCGTGATCACGGGTGAGAACGAATCCACGAACCGGAAAATCTGGCGGGGCCACGCGAAATAGATACCACTCGTTGCCCAAAATGACACGATCAGAAGGCTCCAGAAACCGGCGGCGCTGTGCAGGTCGAAGGTGATCCGCCTCCAGCGTCTGTGAACATCGACAGCGAGAGCGCGCTTCCAGTGTCGTGCGCCGGGCCACCAAACCACCAGTCCGGTAACGCTCAGAAGGAGTAGGAAGGCGGCTCCAATACCATTCAGAATGCGGCCGGTTCGCCGGGCAAGCAAGCTTTCGTGTAACTCCCTCACGACACTCAGCCAGCCAACAGCTTTCGGGAACTCTCCCAGAACTTGGCCGGTGGCGGGATGGCATGCCACTATGATCCGGCGGTGACCTTCAACGACGGCCACAAAGGTAGGATCGATCTCGGTCGGGGCCGTCACCGAGATGACACGGACGTCGGGGTAAGCGGTCCTCAAATTTCCGACAACAGTCGCGATATCCGCGAAGGGTTCCGCAGCTTTGATTTTATGCCATGGCTTCCAACCGCAAAATATTTCGAGCTCCGCCCGGAAAACAAGAATCGATCCAGTGACTCCGACGACGACCAGGTACAAGGTGAGAATGATCCCGGTCCACAGATGTATCCAGAAGTTCAAGCGGCGAACGGCGAGCGGCTGAGGCCGGCGGAAGAACTGATGAAAGAAGTTCATCTTCCGTACGACTTACTTAGTAGCGCGAGAACAGTTGCTTGGAATGCATCCGCCGGCCCGCCTGCACCGTGTCGGCTTCGCTCGTCAACGTCTTTCCGTCCGGGGAAACCGTGAGCGTTCCGGAACTGTCAGGCCGATTGGGCCCCTTCATAGTCAGCTTGTACTGGGAGGCTCCGCTGGCTGTCATTTGGATCGTGCCGATCTTTTCTCCTTCTGAGTTTTTGATGTCAGCCGCGGTTCCATCCAGGCGAAGTGTGTAGCTCATGCTGACAAAATAAACCTGGTTCACCGGCACGGAGAACGCAAACGCGAACCTATCACCCGCCTGCGAGATCTTCAACGTCATTGGTTCAGAATTGGTCTTCTCGCCATTCAGTTCCTGGCGCTCCAGGCGCCATGTTCCAACCAACGGTTCACCCGCCCATGCACGAACGATCGCCGCCTGGAAGACGATTGCTGTGGCTACGGCCAGTGCTCGTTTCATTTGGTCCTATTATCCTCACTCTGGATAGGAGGCGCCACCTGCTTGTGATCGCGGGATCAGCATGCAGGTGAAGGCGGTCACCCGCGAGCGCTCATATAGCCGTGAGGAATGCCGCCTTTGGGGGGACCGACTTGAACATGCTTCTGGCAGCGGCACTGACGCTGCGGCTGGCAACGGAGTTTCTGTTCCGGCGTAAGAAGTGAACTGAGCCGCAATGCCTGAGAGGCATGCGCTGACCTGTTGACAGTAAAATCCCTCGATTGATTGGGGATGTTCAACACACCTACCTGGAGTTCGAATCCATGGCGGGCCCCCAGAAACATTAAGGAATATTGAGAGAAAAAGTTTGAAAGTAGCATTTGTGGGGAGCCAAATCCAAATTGTCGCTCGTTTTCCTCCCCATTTCCGTGGCTCGAGAGTTCGCCCGCCCCGACCCAGATTCTCGTTAGGACCGATCAGCGCAGAGGCAACGGGTGGACGCGCGAACCCCGAGCACTCACTGTGAGCACGCATCCCCGATCAAGTGCCAGTTCGTGCTGCCGCCAGACGTTGACGATGAGTGCTGCTACTTCGGCTCCACGCAGTCGTTGTTGGCGGATGAGCACTACAGAGGGTCGAGCCGCGGCGGTCAGCGCCAGGATCTGGGGAAAGTCGCGATCAAGAGTAATAATCACTCGATCGTCTGTTGCAGCATGAGCAAGGATGTCAACGTCCGCAGCATCGCGCATGCCGATCTCTCGAACATGCACCACGTCCCAGCCGCCTTCCCGGAGTCGAGTGACGGCTCCAACGGGAAGCCCTTGATCGAGCAAGATCCGCCTCATGCGGCATCGATGTGTAGATCGATGGTGCCGTCCACCGTCGCCGCCGCGAAAGCAAGCGCCTGCTGAAGATCCGCCTCTTCAAGATCCGGATAGTCGGAGAACAGCTCCCTACGATCCTCGTAGGTCGCCAGGATTTCGAGCACGCGCCGGACCGTGATTCTCATTCCCCGGACACACGGCTGGCCACCCATCTTGCCGGGCTCGATAGTGATCCGATCAAACGGTGGCTTGAGATTCATACGACTATTATGCCTCGATGCAGCACCGCTGCCACACGACTACGCTCGGCGAATCCACGGTAAGCCCCACCTCTCGAATGAGCGCCCGAAGGGTTCCTTTGGCGAGTTCTCTATGGTTGAGCCCGGACAGGCGCCGGTGTGGCGGGTTGGCATGCCGGGGAATGATGTGGCTGCCATGCTGGTCATCGAATTCGGGAAACACAGCCGGGTAAAGCGGGACACGTCGCCACGAACATCCCGTCCTCGTCTTTGCAGGCTTGTACATTACGGCGACACAGTGAACCTAACGTGCGCGGGCCGGCCTGAGGCGGCTCATCAGACGCCGTTCGCGCCTGCGCAGACCGGGCGAATCTTCGTGCTCGAGCGCGGCCCGCGTGACGTCGAGCGCCAGAAGGTAGTCCTTGGTCCGATGCTCGTGATGCTTGGCCAGCTCTTCGAGGGCGCGCGCGCGAAACGGGTTTCTGACCGCGGCCAGATCGCTCCACACCGCCAGCGCGGCTTCGGCATGGCCCAGCCTGCGCTCGAGCGCCGCGACGTCCCACAGCGTCCGGAACAGCAGGTCGTCCGGCAAACCGGCCTCGATCGCGCGGCGAAACATCTTGAGCGCCGTCTCCCTCTCGCCGGCCTGGCAGAGCCAGCGGGCCAGACCGAGCGCTTCGGCGCCATGACGCGGCGCCGCGGAGCAGGCGTCCTTGAAGGCGTACGGGACGATGCCGGTGAGGCAGGCCAGCGTCACGATGTCGGTCGCGTTGTGATGAAAAACGGGAAGCAGCCGCGCGGCCTCGCGCGTGCGCAGGTACTCGAAGTAGACGTAGGGGATCAGCGCTCCGGGCAGGTCGCCCTGGCGCTCCACGCCGAGCACCCGGTTTTCCAGGTCCACCAGCCGGCAGCTCTCGAAGCGCAGTTTCCACAGGCGTCGCGCGCCGTACAGCAGGTCGAGATGCTCCAGGCGCGCAAACGGCGGGCGCGCGCGATTCATGCGGTAACGCGTCTCCAGCAGCGGCTGGTCGAACGCACGGCCGTTATAGGTGATCAGCACGCGGAACCCGGCCAGGTGGCGCGCCAGCGAGTCGAGCGCGCTCGCCTCCTCGCCGTAGTCGCGCATGAAGAACTGCCGCACGCGGAAGCCTTCCGCCGTGATGCGGCCCACGCCCACCAGAAACGCGCACGTCCCCGTGCCTCCGGCAAGCCCCGTGGTCTCGGTATCGAGGAACGCCCATTCCGCGGGCGAGGCCTCGGGCACGGTGCGATCCGAGATCGCTCCCAGAAGATCGGGCGGAAGCTCGGCGAGCGAGCCGATCTCCGCACTGCCGTGGCGGCGATGCCGCTCGTAGAGTTTCTCGGTCTCGAAGTGCTTGCCGTGCGCGGTCTCGACCTCCTCGCCTGAAAGCATCTCCTCGATCCACTCACAGGTGCGCGCGCGCGGAGCGGGCGGAGGCGCGGCCGGCTCCCGATATTTTTCGTCGATCCGCGCGACGCGCCGGCGCAAGGCCTCGATCTGCTGCTGTAATTCGCTCATTCGCCTTTTGTTTGCCAGCATAGCAGACCCATGGGCGGGCCGCTCGCGGCACTTTCGGCCGCGTGGGGAGGCTTCTTCCAAACCCCACGAAACCCGCTGTTTTCCTGCACATTTCTCTTTACAGCGGGTTTGCCGATCCCTTATCATTTAGTAGCCAATGGAGGCCGGACGTGCTGGCAGCGGGCGGTCCTGCAGTGGAAAACGTACAACTAGGGTGAATCAGATTAACAAAGGAGCAATATGGCAGCTAAGATGACCCAATCGCAGATGGTGAAGGAGCTGGCGGCGGCAGTCGGCGTGCCCAACAAGGTGGCCAAGTCGTTCACGACGGCCTACGCCGAGCTGGCGGTGCGCGAGACCAAGAAAGGCGGCATGTGTGTGCTGCCCGGCATCGGCCGGCTGGTCCGCGTGGATCGCAAAGCCCGCATGGGGCGCAACCCGGCGACCGGCGAAGCCATTAAAATCCCCGCCAAGAAGGTCGTGAAGTTCCGGGTGGCCAAGGCGGTGAAGGATGCGATCGTCCCGCCCAAGAAGAAGTAACTAACAATGAAAAACCCCGCGCGGCGCGGTTGCCTGCGCGGGGTTCAGGTGTTTCCGATTGAGGCTTCGCCCCAACTCCGGGCGCCGCCGGGAAGCCTTACGCCTGCTTCTTTTCGTCGGTGGGCGGTTCGGGTCCCTTCAAAGAATCTTTAAAGTTTCGGATGCCTTCGCCCAAGCCTTTGGCCAGTTCCGGGATCTTCTTGCCGCCGAACAATAGCACGGCGACAACCAGGATGATCAGCAGCTCAGGCAAGCCGATAGAACGCAACATATGGCCTCCTCGAATTCAAGTCTAGCACAACCACACCTTCATGAAGCGGCGAAAGCCCGCCAGATTTGACCAGAACAAGGAAGTCCGCGCCATTGCGCGCGAGCGCGTGGGCGCAGTGAAGGCCGGGCGCGTGATGGTCCCCAAGCCGCTGCGCAAGAAACCCAAGCATAAGAAACCGCCGAACGCGTTGGAGTGAGAGTGGTCCTTAGCGCAGCGCTCCGATCTGATAGTCGACTGCAACGCGCTGCGTCCGGTAGTCGTAGCGGGCGCTGGCGGCGGCAATCTGCGCGGACGTCAAGCTGAGTTGGGCCCGGATCAAATCGGCGATCGAACTGAGGCCCTGATCGTAGCGGCTTTGGGCCAGGTCGAGCGAAAGCTGGGCGTGCTTCAGCAACTGAGCGGTGAGGCCAACGCGGTCGTAAGCGGCTGCGGCGTTGAGGTAGGCGACGCGAACATCGCGCGTGACGCGGTTGGCCAGATCGTTCACATTCTCGGTGGCCGCCTGGGCTCTCAGCTCCGCCTCGGTCTGGCGCGCCTTGACTGCGCCGCCGTTGAAAACGGGAATGGTCAGGTTCAGGCCCACGGCGCCGTAACGGCCGGGAATAGCGGCTTCCCCGGCCGGCACCACGCCGGCCGCTCCAAACACTCCGACGCTCGGGAAGTGGAGCGCGCGTTCGGCCTTGGCGAACCGGCCGGCGGCGCTCTGCTGGAGCCGCAGATCCTTCAGCTCGGGACGATTGTCGATCGCCTCCCGCACCAGCGCATCCACGCGGTCCGGCAAAGGCGCCGGCATCGGCTCCTCTCGGAGCATTAAGCCGGTCTGATCCGGCAGGCCGATGGCGGTGGCCAGTTCGGCCTCGGCCGATCTCACGTCGGTCTGCGCCTGCACCAGAAGCAGTTGGGCGTCGGCGAGGTTGACATTGGCGAAGCTGACGTCCAGCTCCGATTTGAGCTTGCTCGCGGCGAGCGCCGTCACCTGGTCCGCCACCAGCCGGCGAGCCGCGACGGTCTGCTCAGCCACCTTCCCCACAGCCTCCGCCCGGAGCAACGAGAAATAGGCGCGGCTCACCGCCAGCAGAATGTCGGCGCGGCGGGTTTCGGCGACCTGGTCCTGCGCCTGGGCGCGAAATTTCGCCGAATCGATCAGGTTGTTCGTCCTGCCGAAATCGACCAGGAGCTGGCTGATGGAAAGACCGGTGCCCAGGCGGTCGTACACGACCCCATTGTTCAGTGCGCCCGCGGCGAGGCGGCTGCCGGAGTCCGCCCCGACGCCGGTTACGTTTCCAGCGAGAACGGGAGAAAAATTCGCCCGCAATTGAGCCGGAACCTGATGGGCCGCCGCAGCATTCAACCGGGCCGCCGCGATTTGCGGATTGTTCAGGATCGCCAGCCTTTGTGCTTCGGCCAGGGTCAGTTGCTTGGTCTGCTGGGCCCATAGGGGAGCGCAAAGAGTGGCCGCCACGACCGGAAGAACGAATATGCGCATGCGTGCAATCTATCATAGGAGATATGCCTTTCGTGAACGTGGGATCGCTCGCCGGGCTTGCGCCCGGGTCGGTGATGGAAGCCGAGGTGAACGGAACCTCCTACGCGATCTGCAACCTCGGCGGCGAGCTGCACGCCTGGGCCGGCGTCTGCCCGCACGCCGGCGGACCGCTCGGCCAGGGCGCGCTCCACGACAACATCCTGGTGTGTCCATGGCACGGCTGGGAATACGACTGCCGGACTGGCGTCAACGAGTTCGACGACAGCGTGAAGCTCGCCGCGTTCCCGGTGAAGGCGCAGGGCGACGATATCCTGATCGACGTTCCCTGAAGCGCACAGCGTGCCGGAACTGCCAGAAGTCGAGACCGTCGTGCGGACGCTCGCGCCTCACCTGCTCGGGCGGCGCATCGTGTCGGCTTCGTTCACCTCGCGTTTTGTCACGCCCGGGAATCGCCGCCGGCTGGCCGAGCGAATCGCCGGGCGCAGGATCGAATCGGTTCGCCGCCGCGGGAAGTTTATCGTGATCGAGCTCGACGCCGGCACGCTGGCCGTGCACCTGGGGATGACTGGAAAGCTGCTCCTGGACCGCGCGGCAGGCGAGCACACCCGCGGCGTTTTCACGCTCGATTCCGGAGTGCTGCTCTACGACGATCCACGCCAGTTCGGCCGCATCGAGTGGTGCCCCGCGCGCGTGGAGCGCCTGGGGCCCGAACCGCTCGAGATCGGCTTCGAGGAGTTTCGCGCGCGCTTGGGCCGCCACAAGGCGCGCCTGAAACCGCTGCTTCTGAATCAGACCTTCCTGGCCGGGATCGGCAACATCTATGCGGATGAGACGCTGTTCGGCGCGGGGATCCATCCGCTCGCGATTGCGTCGCGGCTGAGCGCGCCTCGCGCGGCGCGTCTCTACCAGGCGATGCGCGACGTCATCACACTCGCGATCGAGCATCGCGGCTCATCGATCTCGGATTACGTGGACGCGGATGGGAATCGCGGCGGCTTTCAGCTCCTGCACCGTGTCTACGGGCGCGAGGGGGAACCGTGCGTGGTGTGCGGAACACCGATCCGAAAAATCGTCCTGGCGCAGCGGGGGACGCATTATTGCCCGCGGTGCCAGAGGCGGTAACGCTCTTGCTGCCAGAGAAACCCGCTAGAGCCCAAGCTGAAAGTGCGGTAAGAGGGGCTCCTCTGGAAAGTCCTTCGCGTCAGGAAGCTGGTTGAGGGCCGCCAGCGCCAGCCAATCAGCCCAGCGTTCGCAGAACTCGTCGAAAGCGTCGCCATCGATGGGCCGCGGGTTGTAAGCCAACCGGAAGTAGCCCCAACCAAATGCCCCTAAAGATTCAGACCTGAACTGGTAGTCCCAGGTTGCCGTTGCACCCCAAGGCTCCGGCTGCGGATGCCCGAATGAATCCTTTCGGTTTTGTTCCGGGGTGCTGGGAGAATAGTAAAAGCCCACCTCCCACCAACGATAGTCTGAGTTGGGCGTCAAGCGGCCGAACCACAGGTTCGCAGATCGAGTAGTTTTCCCGTCGCTGACCCAGCCATAGAGCTGCTGCACGCCAATAAAGGCGCCGGCCAGCAAATCCCAATCCTTCGCGCGGCGGAAGGCATAGAAATCCGGCTCCAGCAGAGGAAATTCCGGGCGGTAAACCAAAGCTGCATCGCCCAGCCTGATCCGCAATTCCGTCTCCCGCTCAACTTTCGCGTTAGCGGCCGACTCCATGTTCTGCACGAAATTCTGCATGATTCCATCGAGCGCTTCCAGCGCACTCCGGGCGGCAGCGCGGCGCTCCTCCGCCTCGGTTGCCCGCCGATTCCGGGCGGCTTCCTCTTCCGCGCGGGTCTGGTCGACAACCAGCGCCGCTTCGAGCAACCGCTTCGGGATGCCCTTCTGCTTGCCTGGATTCGCCGCGCGGCGCAATTGCGCCCGCAAGCTGTCGAGCGACGGCCGCACCAGCGGACTCTTGGCCAGGCAACTGGTAGCGATTCTGTTGAGGACGACGGAACCGGAAAGGGCGGGAGGGACGTCGTTCAAATGCTGCCGCGCGTAGTCGGCTCGTTCCGGCCCGGGAAACGGTGGCTGGCCGCTGGTCAACGCATGGAGAATGCAACCCACCGCATACACATCGACGGCTTTGGTCGCTCGTTCACCGCGCCACTGTTCCGGCGCGGCGTACGGCGCGCTGAGGAAATCCTTCATCGTATTGAGAGAGGTGGCATCCTCGACAAACCGCGCCAATCCCAGGTCGGCGAGCTTCCAGACCCCATGGTGCAGGAGCACATTTCCAGGCTTCAGATCGCGGTGTACAATGTTTCCGATTTCGGCCAACCCGGCGACGATGGCGGATGCGATTTCCAGCGCTTCAGGTTCGCCGAGCGGCGCCGAGCGGCCGATCATTTCCTGGAGGCTCATGTCGGCCCGCGCCATCACGATGTAGTAGTGGCCGGAAGCGGAGTCGAAGCCCGCGTCCAGAATAGGGATCACATGAGGTATCTTCTGACCCAGAAGATACTCGGCGAGCTGAAGTTCGCGGCCCGCATGCGGTCCCGCCGCCGAAAAAATGCGCTTGACCGCCACCGCGGTTCCATCGGATCCGGCGCCGGCAAACACGGCGCCGAAACTTCCCACGGGACCAAGCGCCTCAGCGGTATTGAATTCCCAGGTTCCGTTCGCCAACTGGATTTGCGTCACGGCAGTTGCATCCAGGTTATATAATAGAGGCAGAAGCACATGGTCGCCAAATCCAAAACCAGCTCGATTCGCGAAAAGTTCGGAACGGATTACCTGTCGGGCGGTTCCTCGGATCAGGCGACTCTTCCGACGTCCAGCCCGAGCGGCCAGGTCGATCCGGTTGAGCAGGCTATGGCGGCCTATGGCGGTCAGATCCTTGCGGCTCTCGACAAGTCCGCCCAGAAGTCGGCCCGTTTGCACGATTTAATCGACCAGATCAATCTGCCTTTTGAGACCGCGCTGGGCGTGACCGACAGATTGTGCCAATTGGCCCTGGTTTCCATCCTGCAGCGCGACAAATACGGGAATCACGAGATCAAGATCACGCCGGCCGGGAGCGAATTTCTCCGGCGCCCGTAGGGTTCGACGCGGTCCCCCATGGCCAGGCGATTCGACAGTATCCAGCGCCAATGGAGCGAGTCCGCACAGCAGGTTTCCGTCCGCCGTTTCGCGTTCGTGTTGGCGCTGGCGGCGCTTTTCGCCGGCGCACTGGCGGCGGGACGCCATTGGTGGAGCGTCGACCTTTGGGACGTGGTGTTCGTGCGGCACCCGTTTCTCTGGGTGAGCGTTCTGTTCGGAGCTCTCACCGGCGCCGCGGAGGTGCTCGCCCGATATCGCGATGAGCCGTTCGCCGCGATCTTCAGTCCTCCGGGAGTCTGGTACATGCTCCTCAACGGCGTCATCTCGGGCGCTGCTTACGGTGTGCTGGACCGATACGGCGACAACGTTTTCCCCGGCGTCAAGGATGGATTGATGCGCAGCGTGCTCGCCGGCTTTGGCGCGATGGTGGTGATGCGCTCGAAGCTCTTCAACTTCAAGACGGAGAGCGGAGAGGAATATGCCGTCGGGCCCGATGCCGTGCTCTCCACGTTTCTCGTCTCTGTCGACCGCAAGATCGACCGGTATCGCTCGTTGCGGCGCCAGCAAATCGTCTGCCAAAGGGCCGCCCTCATCCCTCATCCCGAGGCGGCAGCGCCGTTTCTGAGCACGTCGCTCGCTTCTTACCAAAACCTGAGCGCGGCGGAAAAGAGCGACCTCAACGCAGCGATCAAGGACATCGTCGGAAATTCCGCTCTGGACGACCGTCTCAAGCTGATCGCGATCGGTTTTGGACTCCTGAATGTGTGCGGCGAAAAGAACTTTTCCGATGTGATGGAGCTGCTTCGGCAACACCAATCGCCCGGCGACCCGCCGCAGGGATGAGGCTCGCTCCGGGCGACTGTAGCGTCGGCTCCTTCCAGGAGCCTAGTTCTTCGACCCTCAACCCGCCTTCCATTCCGGCACGTTGTCGCCGGGGCCGAACGGCGCGACGCCGGCGCGCTCACCGATCGCCTCCAGCTCGCGCTTGACGAATCCCTCGGCGGCGAGCGAGATCGTGCCGTCCGGCTCCACCAGAAACAAAGACGGCACGCGCTTGATCCCGAACGCGTTGCTCACCGGATAGCCGGCCTCTTCGCGGTCGAGCAGGGTGGGCATGGTCAGACCGTAGGTGTCGCGAAAGCGCCCGGTGCCGCGCTCGTCGTCCTGAGAAATGGCGATCACCTGCAAGGAGCCCTTGGCGATGCGCTCGAGGAAAGGCAGGGTGAACTGGCACACCGGACAACTGATCTTGTAGATGGCGATCAGCGCGGGGCCGCGCGAAAGAGTTCCGGGGAGCTCGTCGAAGGAAGGCGCTTGCGCGCCGGCTGCCAGCATTCACTCCTCTTTCTTCTGGTCCTGCACGAAGCTGAGAATGTCGAAATGCCGGATGCCGCGGTCGGGGAAATAACTGTTCACGGCGTCCTGCTCGTCGCCGAAGATCTCGAAGATGGTGGAGAGCTTGGTCAGCAGCAGCAATTCGATATTGCGCTTGTTGAGGTTCAGGAGCTTGAGCGCGCCGCCCGCCTTCTTGAGGCTGGTGTAGCAGATCACCATGCCGCCCAGGCCGGTCGAATCGATGTAGTCGCAATGCGCCAGGTCGAAGATCACGTTGACGTGGCCGGCGCCGGCTATCGCGGAGACCCTTTCGCGAACCGAGTTGGACTCCCCCATGGTCAGGCGGCCCTTCAAAGCGAGGACGACGACGCCTTCGCGCTCATGCTCGGTCAGCTCAAGGGACATGCGGAATAGTTCTAGTGTACCGAAGCCACCGCGGGTTCCGCCGCCGGGGTCTCAGCCGCGCGCGCAAGCATCGGCAGGAGCACAGTGAAACGCGTGCCCTCCCCGGGAGTGCTGGCGACGTCGATGCGGCCTCCGTGCGCCTCCACAATCCAGGCGACGAAGCTCAGCCCCAGGCCGAGGCCCTGCACCAGGCCGGTCTCGGCGTTACGGACACGGTAGAAGCGGTCGAAGATGTGCGGCAGATTCTCGGCGGCAATGCCCACGCCGGTGTCGACCACCACCAGCCGCGCCCAGCCCGGCGAATCGTCCGGCAGAATCTGGACGCACACCGATCCACCCTGGGGCGTGTACTTGACGGCGTTGGACACCAGGTTCGAGAGCAGACGCTCAATCTGCGTGCGGTCGGCCTGCACGACCACGCCGGGCGAGAGCACCGCCTTGAGCGTGACGCCCTTCTCCTCGGCCGGAATCTGGAACTGATCCACCACTTCGGCGGCGATGTCGCCCAGGTCGAGCGGAGCCATCTGCAAGACCACCTGCCCGGACTCGGCCTGCGAGAGCAGCAGCAGCGCGCGCACGATGCTCGACAGTTTTTCCACGTCCTCGAGCGCGTTGATCATCGCCTCGCGGTACTGCTCGGGAGTCTGGGCGGTGAACAGCGCCACTTCGAGCTGCCCGCGAATCGCGGTGAGCGGCGTGCGGAGTTCGTGGGAGACGTCGGTGGAAAACCGCCGGATCTGCTCGAAGGATTGGTTGAGCCGCAAGGTCATCCGGTTGAAGCTGTCGATCAGATGGTCCAGCTCGTCGCCGGCGCCGCGCAGAGGGATTTGCAGCGAGAGATTGGACCCGGTGATGTTCTGCGCCGCCTGCGCCACCGAGTTCAGAGGCTGAATCGCGCGGCCCGCCACCACCCAGCCGAGCAGGCTCGCCAGCGTGAGCACACCCGGCAGCAGCAGGAAGTAATTGCGCGTCAGGCGGCTCACCGCCCGGCGGCTGTCGTTGAGCGAGCGGCCGATGGCAAAGAAGTAGAGATGGCCCCGGTCGCCGGTCAGCGTGCCGGCTTTGATGATGTAGGGCACGCCATCCTTATCGAAGCGGATGTGAACCTCCGGCTCGCGCAATCGCAGAACCCGGCGGACTTCCTCGCGCGAATCGACGCCTATGGATTCGTAGGTCTCGGAATCGTCGAGCACGTTCCCGTCCGCATCGGTGAGCAGGAAGACGTGCTTCAGGCGCGAGACGATGTAGTTTTCCTCCGGATCGGTCGGGTCCGCGATCCAGATCGGGCGCTGATTCTCGATCTTCAAATATCCTTTGGCCGAGCCCCATTCTTCCTCGAGCAGCGCGCGCACGTCGCCGTCGAGCTCGAGCTGGAGGTTCTTGCGGAACAGCAGCCCGATCGCCGCCAGCAGCACCGCGAAGAACAGAACGTAGGTCAGGGTCAGGCGGAAGCGCAGCCCGCGCATGAAATCCGCGCGCAACTGGGGAACGCCGAAGACTCTGGTGATCCGCGCCATGCTTCTCTAGCCCGCCCTCTCGGTGGCCCGGTCCGGCACATCCAGCATGTAGCCGATTCCGCGGACCGTCTGAATCATCTTGACGGGCCATTTGTCGTCGATCTTGCTGCGCAGGTGGCGGATGTACACGTCGACGATATTGGTGAGGCCGTCGTAATCCATGTCCCAGACGTGTTCGACGATCATGGTGCGGCTGAGCGGGCGGCCGCGATTGCGCATCAGGTACTCGAGGATGCTGAACTCCTTGGGCGCCAGCTCCAGGTTCTCGCCCGCGCGCGTCACCTTGCGGCGGATGCAGTCGAGCGTCAGATCGCCCACCTGCAAGCGTTCCGGCGTGGGCTGGCCGCGCCGCAGCAGCACTCGCACGCGGGCCAGCAGCTCGACGAAAGCGAAGGGCTTTACGAGGTAATCGTCGGCGCCGGCCTCCAGGCCTTTCACGCGATCGTCCACTGCGTCGCGGGCGCTCAGGATCAGCACCGGCGGGCTGGTCTTGCGATTGCGGATCTTGCGGAGCACGGTGAGCCCGTCCACATCCGGCAGGCCGAGATCGAGGACGATCAGGTCGTACTCGGTCGCGTGGACCATGTCCATGGCCGTCGAGCCGTTGCCGGCGACGTCCACGGCGTAGCCGGCGCTTTCGAGCCCGCGGGACAGAAAATCGGCGATCCTTTTTTCGTCCTCGACGACGAGGATCCGCATACTTATGAGTATAGCTTTCAGCGGTCAGCTTTCAGCTTTCAGCTTTCAGCGGTCAGCGGCCAGCCAAGAAGCTACCCGGGGGAGACGGGTGGTTCAGGGGTCGAAATGGGTTCGTTTTTCGGGGCATAAGGAGTTTCGTTTTCTTCGGGTTGGACCTCCTCGATGGGTTCGTTTCGTAATTTTAGTTGCAGCGCGCGGAGCCTTTCGAATTCCTCCACCGCGCGGCGGTAATGGCGTTCGGCTTGCGCCTGATAACGCAGGAACAGGGACCAAGTGTTGGATTGCCGGGCCAAGCGGTGGAAGCCTTCGGCCAAAGCGAAGTTGCGGTTCTGGGCGCGGGTAATTTCGATATCGCCCTCGCCGGCGAGTTCCGGGCTCATGGGGATGATGGGATCGCCAGTGCTGTCGAGGGCCTGATCCAGACAGGTGGTGAAAAGGCCGGATTCGAGGCGGGCGGCGCGGAGGAGCGCCTGCTGGGTGAGGGCGATGCGTTCCAGAGCGAACAGTTCCTGGGAGTTGACGGGCTGGTAGAGGGCGGTGAGGTCGGCGGTGAGATGGGCGACTTCGTTGAGATCTTCGAGGCGGACGACGGCGAAGGTGGAGGCGGTGAAGCCGTGCGAGCGGGCGTTTTGAGCGGAGCGGGCCTTGCCTCCGGGGGTGCGCGGCCCGGTGGCGGAGGCGGCGTTGGCGCGATTGGCGGCGCGTTGTTTTTCGGAGATGGGCGATCGGGAC
>JBGPLI010000124.1:0-17568 GCA_041486445.1 Bryobacteraceae bacterium | reverse complement strand
TGATCACCGTGGCTGCCGCCGTCCTTCAATGGGGCCGCGATCAGCTGATCGCGGAACTCCGCTGCCACTCCAACTATTCTATTGTCAATGATCTGCGATGCGTCTGGCGAGAGGCTCTGGCTTGGCCTTCGATGTCTCACCTGCTACCGCATCCTTTCCTACATAACCGTCGCGATATCAGCCCTTTGGCAGCCGCGAGCGAGTCCCATACTTTCCGCATCGACCCACCGCTCGCGTCACCGGGTAACAAAAACCGCGTACTCATCGAGTTCTCCTTCCAAAACCTTCGCAAGCAGCCTCGTCTGTACCTCCAACAATCTGCGGTAAGAGACCCGATAACCAAAGATGGGATGCGTCACCAGCGTGTCCATTCGTGCCTCGTAGGCTTGAAAGAAGCCGCGCCGACCTGTCGGCGTTAACGCCACCGCTCGCCCGGTCCGAACAAAGTCCTTAGCGGTAACCATGCGCGTGTTGATCGCGTTGAGCACGGCAGATTCGGCAATCAGCGGCCGGAACGGTTCCATCAAGTCCAGCGCCAAGGCCGGCCGTCCAAAACGCGGCTGGTGGTAGAAGCCCATCATTGGGTCGAATCCCACCGCCGCGCAGGCTACGGTCAGATCCTTAGATAACAAACTGTATGCGAGCGAGAGCAGAGCGTTCACCGGATCTTTCGGCGGGCGGCGGTTGCGCGACGCGAAATCAAGACTGAAGCCGCTGCTCTCGGACTCCTGTTTGATCATTCCGTCAAAGGCTCCAAAGTACAGCCGGGCGCCGTTCCCTTCGATTCCGAGAAGCTCTTCAAGCGCGGTGGATTTCTCGGCGCGCTCCGCCATCTCAAGCATTTGCGCCAGCACGAGCTTGGGTGGCTCCTCATGGTTGCGCATCAGCATCACACGCTGATTCCGGATCTTACCCGCCACGAGCTTTCGCGCCAATCGAAGCGCGAACCATTCCTCCGTCGCCAAGCGAAATTGGGACTGCCGGAGGAAGACGTTCTTCGTGGTCAATCCACTGGTAATCCCGTAAAACCAACTGCCCTGTGAGAAGTAGCACACCGGTACCTCCGCCGAACACAGAGCCTGGATCGCCTGGGTGGAGATCTGGATGTTCCCCATTAGGTTCACTTGGCAAACCTCATTCAACCGCACTTCTTGACGGAGCGCATCCTTCTCTTTCACCTGCAACACATCTCCCGATTTCCCGACACGCAGACCCTGCGTGTTGAGATAGACCGGCTTTCGATCCTCCCTTGGAACGATCAAGCGGCGCAACTCGCGACGGGGAGGCCTGCGCAGCAGGGAACCGGCGGCAAACAAAGAGAACTGGCCGTCATCCTCTTCATCGCCAGCTTCCAGAGCGTTGGTTTCATCGGGCAAGCAGATCGCGTTCAACGAACAACCCGGACATTTCGGTGAGTCCACAAGCGGGGCGGGAATAATCCTTCGTCTCGCAGTTTTCCACGCGTTCGCAACCGCAGCCTCTGCCTCCTGGATCAGATTGTCGGTGATGGGCACACGTACCCGTTGGTTGGTAGCTCGGTAATATACAGTGCCCTCTTCGCAGCGATACCCACCTTCACGAAGAACCAGCGCCTGTAGGACGATCTGTACGCGGTCAGCAGGCCACAACCCCGGACCGTCGTCGGTTTCTGCGGGCCGGCCCCGCTTGTAGTCAATCGGACGGGCGTAGCCATCATCGATTTGCACTACATCCATTTTGGCGATGACCCGCAGGCGCTCACTCGATAGTGTGATAGCCTGCGTCTTCAGATCCTCGGACAATTCCTCGGCAGGCGGCAACTCACCACCTTCTTTATCGACCCGCTGATGCTGAACGGAGCCTTCGACGGTATCCGCGGATTCGCGAAAGACGCCCTCCACCCATTCGTAGAAGAACAGGCGAGGGCAATAGACGAACTCGTTGACCATGCGTGCCGGGAGGTAATCCGGCAGGTCATCTTGGCGGGGGAATTCCAAGGGTTGGGTAGCCATAAATCCTCAAACAACTATGCAAGGCGCGTCCACGCGGGTATACGGCTTCCCAAGAGCGGTGATGACGCGCTCACCACGCCCTTCCGCCGGCCCCAGTAGCACGAACAGTACCTGATCTTCGTCGTGGTGGATGATACCGGAAAGATCGGCCCGGAGCCGGACCAGGTCCGCTGACGTCAACTGGCACTCGAACACTGAAAACTGAATATGATCACCCCAGGCACGCATGGTCTTGAACACACGCCGGAGCCGTTTGTCGTCGGCGATGTCATAGCAGACCAGGTAGGAGGTGCGCATGTGTGTCAGGCTTCGGCGGCAAACACTCCAATGCCGCAATGACGTCCGATTCCGGCGAGCACCGGGCCATCAACGGCCACAATGAATTCTACCCGCACGTGGAGCCGGGGCCACTGCTCCAAATGCTTTGGCACGCGGATTTCTCTGGCAGCCGCCGCACCGGACCAATAGGGCGCTGGCTGAAAGGCGATCTTATCGATGATGGTCTCCGGGAATCCGGCTGCTTCGAAGGCCTGGCAGAGCAGGCGGTCCGTTTTGGCGAGTGAGAGGCGCCCGTGTGCTGAGTTGAAGCCGTGCAAAATCATGGGTGTCACGGTCCGCCACACTCTCGCGTTCGCTCGGGTGTAGAACGGAAGCACCTTGCTCCTATCTTTCAGTGGTGTCAGTCCCGCGACCTGTGTACCCTTCTCATCCGTGAGCAGCCAGCCAGGGAGCTTGATCCCTAGCAAGTCCAAGGCTCCCCGATCTTTCTCCTCCGCCGATGGTGGTTCCACGATCATGACGCGACGGATGCCGCCGTCTGAATGCGGGTGGCCAATGGAAGTAAGGGGGACGAACGAGAGGCGGTTGCCCAAATCGTTGGGCGCCGTGTGACCCAGCGCGTATGAATCAATCCAACTCTGCTTGAGCTCTTCCTGCTTCAATGCTTGGCCCGCGGCGTGGCGCAGCCAGGCGGCGACGGTCTGGGTTTGGTCCCATCGCATGACGAAGGAATCTCCATCAAGGGACTGCAAGTCAAACGCGATGTGCCGGCGTACGCGCCACGAGTTCGCAAGGCGGTATCGCGCTTCACTGAAACGAGTGGGGCGCGTGTATGGGTTCACACCGTCCTTGGTAATGCGCTTAACAAACAATTGATGGCTCTCGTCGAGATGATGAAGAAGCCCTGCCATGGGAGTGCGAAGCGATGTACCTCCGCGCGCGTCGGGAGTGAAATGCTCCAAGCCGGCCGGCGGCGGCTCGTCCTTGAGATCGGCCGTTGCGGCGGCGAAATCCAGACCCCATCCCAGTGCGCGAAGCTGAGAAGCCAGGAAATCCAGACCGGCAAGATGTTCTTCAGCGGCGGTCTGGTCCTGTATCGGCCAACGATAGACGACGTCGGGCTGGCCGATCGAGTGCTTCGTCAGCAGACGCGGTGCGACGAGCTTGGAGGTTTTGGTGCTCTTGTCGCCGTCTAAACTGTTATTGGGAACAAATAGGGTGTACCGTTTGCCGCTTTGGTACGGACGGGCAAAGATCTCCGGTGGCCCCAAGCGCTCCAGCCATTCGAGCGCGTTCTGGTGGCCGCTCGCCCACTCCGTGCCAGGTGCGCCGGTCTTACCTGCGGAGACCAGGGCTTGAAAGAGACGAGCAGGCGAGGGAGGCCAGTCCGTACCGTGGTAGTGGTCCGTGAAGAAGCGGATAGTGAGTTGAAGTTGGTGCGGCATGCGCCAGCCGTCCTATTTGGCCTTCTTTGCTTTCTTCTCTGAGCCCTTATCGAGCGCGGCTCTTGCGAGCCTCGGATCGAACTCCACGGAGCGGCTTTCGCCGACGCCGAATGCCTGTGCGGCTGCTGTGGCAAACGCAGCAGTAGCCCCGATGTACTCGGTGGAGTCCTGAGACATGCCGTCCCGGTATACCAGCTTCTGCTCCATCGGCCGTCCGGCGGCTCGGACGAGCAGGCAGCCCTGACGAAGGAATAGATCCAGCGGCGCCGATGCTGCAACCAGGGCCAAGCCGAGAATGTAGCGGCGCAGCTCAACACTGCCGCCAATCGCACGCAGAGCGGTTAGGTTCACTACCGTGGTCCGCACAATGTCGCCCTTGACGATGACGCCACCGAGCGCCCTGCTGGGCGCATCCAGAAAGCCTTCGGCGCTGAGGGCATCGCGTTCTTTGACAACGTCGGCCAACAACTCGGAAATCTCCTCGTTAGAGAGACCCGGAGAGTACTGAGCTGCGCGACTAAGCTGCGCCACGTTAAAGCCGCGAATGGTGGACTCAACCAAGCGTGGGATCTTTATCTGCGTGCCGCGTGAATCCCATGCTCCGAATACCAGCGTGGTGGGAGCGATCTTCGCTAGCGATCTTGGGTTGCCTTTGTTAAAGTCGGTAAATGCGGTTTGCAACTCGGGAGCCAGCGACGTAGATCGTGCCACCGCATCAGCCGCTCGATGACCAAGCTCCAGTAAGTTTATCTTGCGATCCTTTACTTGAATGCCGATTTGCGGTACGAGCCCATCGTGCGGGGCTCTCATAAAAACTGGTTCGAGGCGGTTTGCCTGCGACCCCACGGTGTCGAGCAGGCAAACGTTGTTTTCACCTTCGCCATCGATAATATAACTGGGCGCGTCCCTCCTCTGGTCCTCGGGCGGGGCGAACGTCGGAGGAAAGACGACTTCTCCGCGTCCAGCGGCTGGTTGCAGGTATTCCTTGAGTACAAGGGCGCTCGGGCCCCCCTCGTTGATCCAAGCATCAAATTGCGATAACAGTTCAGACATGATTGACTCCTACGGCAAACAAGAATGTTTTGTAGCCTTGCCCGCGAATGGCAGTCGCAAATTGAAACTCCCATGCGGAAAGACCGGGCCAGGAAGCCGCGCAAGCGCCGCGGGCAGCCGCTATCGGCAGCGGGTCGGCCCAGGCGGCGTAATGGTATGGCTGGCGGGGTTGTTTCGAGGGCCGAAAGCCTTGTAGTCCGACGACCGCCAGCACCTCAACCCAAGGAAAGGTTGACGAGTCCTGGGCGAGATCGTTAGGCGAATACCCTGCGTCGAGAGCTTCCCAAGCTGACCGCGCGTCTACACCAAATCGTGATTTGGTGTAGACCGCGGCCTGAAATACTGCGCTTAACGGAATGGAGTGGTCCAACAGCCGAAGGAGCTCACCAAGAACCCGGCGGGGCGTCTGCTGCCCACTCCACGTCTTGAGGGGACTCTTTTCCGTCAGCGTTTCGTTAAGCCACCAATTGAGCTTCAGAGTACTGCCGGCGAAGGTTAGGTCCAGGGGCTCCAGCGTTACGTCGTACGGTTTGTCTTCAAGACTGGGTTGAGGGACTAGCTGCAATTCGATTGGTGGAAGAGCTGTGTCCGTATGTAGAACGAACTCCGTACCGCCGTCTTCAAAACAGGCCATGGCTCCCGGTGCTGCCATGCCGGCAAGCTCAAAGAGTCCGCAGCAGGCGAGAAACTGGCCGGGATTTCGTGGGTCGAGCTGAATCCGATACTCAGGCATTGAGGGGCGTCTCCTCACTGGCTGCGGAAACCATCGCGTCCGCGGAACGAAGGATGGTTTCAAGGTAGGCCAGTCCCCACGCGCCGTGAATGCACTGCAATCGGCTGAAGCGCCGGGCGCATTCGATGGCGACCATGGTGTGCCGCGATCAGGTGGAGCGCCAGATCGCGTTCTGCCTCCGTGAAGTCCGCCGGGATTCCAGCCACCGCATCAAGAAGCGACCCCAGTTCGTGCCGATATCCACCGAGTGCACGGCCGTTAAACTTCGCACTCTTCGCCAGCGCCTTCCCTTGGTTGAAGTTGCCCGCCGCGCGCTGCCAGACGGGGCGGTCTTTGCCCTTGTCGTGATTTTCACCAGCCCACTCGAAGACGCGGACAAGACGTTTATCCAAACCAAGATGGGTGGCGAGATCCGCAGCCGCGCTGGCAACCAGCTTCGTGTGTTCGTCGAGGAACTGCGAAGAGGGCAGTCGCTTCGCTTTGACTTCACCCGAAAAATAGATCCACTTAGGCTTGGGTTCATCTTCCTCATCGCTGGCTGCCAAACGTACCTCGTAACGGAACCGCAGATTGGGCCGATCTTGATCACCGGCAATTCGCTTTCGGGTTGCGGTCTCGGAGACATCGTAGCGAGTATGCTCGCCGGGCGGCTTGGACCAATCCACCATTCCGTAGTCGTCGAGATGCCCGGCATTGGGCGGCAGCAGCAGAGTGGCGAAGCTGAAGCGCGCACGATGTTTCTTGAGCAGTTCCGCCAGAGTAGCGGTGAAAGTCTCTCCACTGGCAGTGACCAAAATCGCCCTGCTGGCGGTGAAGCTCGACTTCTCCAGATCTTTGCATAACGTTACCGAATATTGCTTCAGCCGTTCCTGCGACAGGACGGGGAAACAGTCTAGCACTTCTTCGATGTCTTCTGGGTCAGTGAGATCTTCCACATCTTCACGCCAAGCCACGTACGTTTCGGGCGGCGCGGCCTCTTCGTCGCCGCGAAGCCACGGATCGACGGCGGGCCGCGAAGGCCAGTCCTTGGCCTTGATCGATGTCATGGACCAGACGTCGATCAACCAGGGCACCACCGGGGCAAGGTTTGGCGTCTGTGAGTTCGCCCCCCGTGGTGGGGGGTGGTTCCGAAGACTCTCGGGCGATACGCTGCCTTCGAGCGAATGAAGGTAATGGATTGTCGCTCTTATGCTCTGGTTCTTTTCACCATCGAGCTTTGCGTCTGCGTAGAACACATAGGCATCGCCGGTGGTTTCCCCGAAGCGGTTCAGGCGGCCAAAGCGCTGCAAGAGATGGTCGGCTGTGTCAATCTCGGTGATCAGGCGATCAGCCGACAGATCGATGCCAACTTCGCCTGCGGAGGTCGCCACGATCCAGCAAGGAGACGCATCCGCCGCAGGTCGAAGCTTCGAGAGAAACGGCCGAACCTCCGGCCGTTTCAGGATCTGGTCACGCTCATAGCCGCGCTGCATCCCGGTGATCAGCGCGACGCTGGCGCCTTTGTGTTCCTTCTTGATTGCGGCGGCGATATTACGAGCCTCTTCCGGCGAACGGACAAAGACGATCGTCCGGCGATCCGGCTGCAAAGCTAGTTTGCGAATCTCATCGCGCGGCTTTTCCACCGGAGGCAGCAGGTGGAGATGCTTTTCCGCGCGGTAGCGTTGCGCGAAAATCGACTTTTCATTCACCAGGTTTGAATCGAGCGTTTCGGGAAATGTATCGATCCCGCTCTCCCGGTGTGTGGCCGAGAGCAGCATTGTGCGCAGGGGGCGTTCGCCGCCGGTTCGCAGCGCAACGTCGCGAATCAATGCCGCAAAAGCGGGGGTCAGGTGAGCCTCGTCGTTGACGATCAAGGTGTCCCGGCCGAGCAGGCCAGCGTGAGAGGGGCGGCGCCGGAAGCTATCGCCGTAACCGGAGAAGAGAAGCCGGCTGCCCACCATATCCACTGTGCCGACGATAATCGCCGGGCGCGACGGATTACGGCTCCACGCCCGGTTGTCCTGAAGTTCGCCGCGCAGGGTACTGACGGCAAGAGCAGATTCGTCTGACGAGGCGACGGAGAGTTTGGCTAGCGCGGCTCGGACCTCGGCAAGAGCCAGTTCGCTGTCTAGCCGCTTCACGGTCTGTCCGGCTTCCTCGGTAGCTTGATCGACGACTACGCGACGGTCCACAACCCAGACGATACGGCGGGGAAGCCTTGGCATCGCTTCCGCCTTTGCCTGGGCCGCCAAGGCTAAGAGCCAGATGGACATGACAGACGTCTTGCCTGACCCCGTCGGAAGGTCGATACTCGGCGGAATCTTGTCTGCGACGAATAGGCCAAAGAGTTCCTCCTGCCAAGGAAATGGGGTTGCCCCGCCGGAAATTGCAGCGAACTCGCGGCGGAAGGTTGTACTGGCAAATTCTTGTTCGGTAGCTGGTGGAGGTTGGTTTACACTCATGTTGGTAAGAAGACAGTTCTAACAGGGATGAGCTAAAGATTGGATCGCTGGTCGCTGCCCTGTAAGCTTTCTCGTCGGACCCGTCTTCAGGGCGTTCGGGCGCGGTACTCTCACGCTTCTCTCTGGCGTAGGTGCCCCCTTCGTAGGTTGGCGGGAATACCTTGTCACGCCGGCAAAACGTGACGCGCTCGGTACGGTGAATCGGACGAAGTCCTGGCGGCTTCCTGAAGATCGAAAATATTCACGGTTCCCTCCTCTCTAGGGAGATAGTCGCAATTGTCGGCTGTTCGTGATTTTAGAGTATCTCACGTATGCTGGTGCATGAGGAAACGGTTTCTGGGGTCCTATTCGCGACCTTCCGCGGGTTGAACTCCGTGGCACTCCGGCCCATTTCTGCGGGACGTAGCCCACAAGTCCTTGGGGCACTACATCAGCGCTCACGACACCGCCCTGTTAATCCGTGTTATCGGTAGCGATCCCCTATAGGGGGACCCTGGCGTTCACCCGGACGGGAAAAAGCGCGATCTGCCAGTCGTGCGAAGCGCCGGTCCGGCTCCGCGATCAGGAAGGTTCGAGCTGGCGCGGCATCGCGACACGGCTCCTCTTTCGGTTTCTACGCTCGTCGAGCGCACAGATCCGGCGGTGTCGCCAGCGCAGTGCTAAACTCGCGGGTACTGCAAATGCCCGACTCGTCTAGCGTGCCTCGTGCCCAACTGCGACTGCGCCTCTTACAGGCTCTTAATTCTGTGATCCCACCCGAACTCGCGCCCCCAGAGGTGTACCATTACTGTTCCACTGAGGGGCTCTTTGGGATCCTCGATTCAAGATCATTGTGGGCGACCGATCTATTCTGCCTCAACGACACGTCGGAGTTCAGTTACGCGATTGACTTGGCGAAGCACTGTGTTCCGGTGAACTGTTATTTGAGGCCGCATCTTAAGTCCCCAGCGAGTCTGATAGAAAGTTTCAGAACGGCCCACACACATGTTGCCTGTTTCTCTGCAGATGATGATCTACTCAGTCAGTGGCGTGCCTATGGCTCGTCAGGGCACGGCTTCGCCCTAGGATTGAGGCCAAACGAGCTTCTACAGCACGGTCGGAATAACAACATGTTCGCACTGCATCGTGTGGTCTATGAAAAAGAAGAGCAAGAAAAGGCGATCTGCGACTTCGTCGATACGTGCATTATTACCCGAGGTCGGTTCCTCAGCATTGGCGACGGCGAATATTGGCTCGACTGCCTTATGCTGCTACTGAATCTCTTAATGCGCTTCAAGCACCCGAAGTTCTCCGAAGAAGCTGAATGGCGGCTCTTCTTGACCGGTGTTTCAAATGCGGATTTGAAGTTCAGAGTCATCCACGGAAGCATTATCCCTTATGTCAAAGTGGACTTCCCGCTTTCGGCGGTCGCCTCCGTCCGCGTGGGGCCGACGTCTAACACCGATCTGACGGGAGTGCCGTTGAAGATGTTCTTGGAGGCAACAGGCCTCTCCGGCATCGAGCCGCAGATATCGCAGATCCCACTCCGCGGCCTGACTCCGTAGTCCGATCATTAGTCGCTGAAGTCGCAGCGCGAAACGTGCAGCCGTGATAATGTTTCAGATAGCCGCCTAGCTCCGGCCGTCTCATATCGCAACCGATGGCGGATAGAGTGACATGACCCCCAAACATCGGGCCCTCAGTCCAGACCGCTTCGTCGACAAGTTCCAGGGCAACGAACAACTGCTGCGCGACTTCGTCAAACTGTGGGGAGGTGGCTTGAACGTAAAGGCCGCAGCGCTGGACGTGCCTGGTTTCAAGAAGTTTGTCGACGAAGGCGACGGAGATCACCGGGACGAGTTTCTGGAGGAACTGCATCGGGTCTACGACCTCTGCACGGAGAGAGGACACGAGGACTTGGTTGCCGCATGCCGGGATTCGGCCTACGAACCCGATCCCGAGGGTAAGTTGCCGGTTGAACTCCTGAGCCTGAGAGTGCGCACGGAGAACGAGGACGCCTTTAACCTGGCTTATGATCGATGCACCGTACGCCAAGCGCAGCGATTCTCGATTTACCAGGGCAAGAAGGGCCAAGCGATCGCGAATATCGGAACCGCCACAAAGCGCTTGCAGGAGACCCTCGCGGACGCATTCAAGGGCGACAAGTACAGCGACCGTGTTCTGGTGCGCCAGTACCAGGATGATGGCTACGCCAACTTCATCGTGTACCACGAGCAACGAACTAAGGCGTTGCTGATTTTCAAAGGGACCAGAGCCGATCCAAAGGTCGCACCAGCTGTGCTACGGCCTGCCCAACAGGACTTCATCAGCTATCACACGGCAACGGGTCTAGCGGAGTTCGAAGCTCGGTTTGATAGCGAGGAGACTGCCCTGCGAAAGCACTTCGCCGAGTGTTGCTTCGGCGACGCTGATCTTTTCAAACCGGAGGCAGCAAGGAGATTCACGTTGGCCCCGATTGCAGGTGCCAACTTCAGCATGCCCGTTGACGATGGGGATTCCGCCGCGCTGGTCGAACTACACTTCAGCCTGAAGCAGAGACATGGTCCGTCCTTCGTCGTCAAGTCGAAAGACGTGTTCGACACGCTCGACTTGAACCATCTCCGCAAAAAACTTGTCGGTGACAGGATCCGGCGCGCCGTTTTCAAGATCGCTTTTCCGGACGACCGCCGTGGCAAGAGAGTGGAACTTTCCGGCACGAACAAGATCTCCTTCAATCGCCAAACCCATGCCGAAGATGTGTTTCGGTACCTGAAGAAGTGGGGCATCCTTGCCTGAGACTTTGCTCCAGGCTGTGCTGGAGTTGCTCGATGAGCTTGAATCAGTGGTAATCCCGCACTACTCGGTCGCCCACTACCCGACCGGCCAGTTTTCGCAGCTCACCTCGGAGGGAATTCTGCGTGAAACGTCGAATGCGACTGAAATCCCCCGTCCGGCGCGATTCGGGCCGGGGCCGGAACTTGTCGTGCGCAAGACTGCCCGCGGCATCGAAGGCGTCGCCAACGAAGACGACTATTTCCCTCCCATTCCCCTGTCCGACGATGACGTTCGGCAGTATGAGGTGTCGCTCCCCGCGCTCGTTGAGAAGATCCGCAAGGAGAATGGCATCGGCGGAACCGGATTCCAGAATGATCGCGGTCTGATCGCACTCGGTCAGAAGACGGTCGATGGCTTTGGCATCATCTATGTCTACCTTTCCCTGCCCAACGGCAGCGAAGATGCCGTGGTCGCTCGATGCCGCCGTCTTGCCGGATCAAGTGGCAAGCGCAGTGTGATGCTCACGCCTTGCGTTATGGCGCTTTCTCCCGAGGCCCGGCAGATCCTGGCCTCGAATTGCCTGTCAACACCTTCCCTGATGGCGACCGCCGCCAGCGGCCGCCTTGAACTGAATTGGCACGATCTGGTTGCTACGGCTGCGCGCGTTACGCACGAAACGGCCAAAGTCGGACGGCCACGTGCCGAGGCTATCGATGGCGAAAAGGTGAGGAAGATTCGCGGTGACCTTAAACAGCAGGACTTTGCCAGCCGCGCCGGGATTTCAGTCGACGTCCTTCAGACCGCAGAAATCGATGGCCTCGCAACAGAGGCGACAATCAAGAAAATCTGCCGTGGTGCCAAGGCTATCGGCTTGAAAATAAAGCCCGAAACTCTGAAGAAAATCGTGCCGCAAAAACCGCAAAAATAGAGTTTCTGCGGTTTCTGCGGTTTTTCCCACTTTACGATCTAAATCGTGAGTTGGGAAAACCAATCAAGCGCAAGGAAAACGAGAGAGTTCGGGACCGAAGCCGACGTCGAGCGGATTACCGGCCGAAAAAGAAGGACCCTCAAGAAAGACCGCCTGTTCGGCCGAGGGTTCCCGTTCTATCGCGTTGGTCGGTCGATACTCTACGATCTCGATGAAGTTCGGGCGCTGGTTCGCGCCGGGCGCGTTGAAGGCCAGATTGGGAGGCCGACTTGAACGCCACCTCCATCATCACCGCCACTACGATCACGAACGTGTGGCTTGCGCTGGGTGGCCCGGAGCCAAAACACGGCCGGGCGTGCGCCTTCTATCGCGACGGGAATAACGGCCAGGCCGTCTCGCTGAACGATGCCAAGGGATGCTGGTTTGATCACCGTGATGCTGTAGGCGGTGGCGTTCTCGACCTGATCCAACGTGTTCTTCGTTGTGATCGCGTCGGAGCCATGCGCTGGTTATCGAGCTTCACCGGGACTCCTTTTGAGGATCGGCCGGCGACTCGCGCCGAGCGGCGGGCGTTGGCGGAGCAGCGCGAGCGCGAACAGCGGGAGATGCGGGCGGCGGAATTCTTCCGAATCGCGGCCGCGAGCATGGCCGAGCAGGTTCTTGATGAACTGCCCGAGGCCGTTTCTGATCGATACGTTCCGACTCAAGTGCTTCTGAGTCTCCGCACGTCGGAGCGTGCGGGTCTGCTCTCGCTGTATCGCGGTTACCGCGAGCGCGAGCCGCGACTCACGGCGGCGCTGGTGTTTGCCGGCGAGCGAGCCTGGCAGCGACAGTGTGACCGCTTGGCGCGGTTCATCAACGCTGGTGCGGAGGTGAAAAATGCCGCCTGACATCCCACCTTCGGTCAGCGAGATTTTGCGGGGCTACGAAACGCCGGCCGTGGCTGAGGAGCCTCTGTCAGAGTCACAAGCACATCGTCGGTGGCCTGATCCCCTCGCACCCGAGGCGTACCACGGGTTGGCGGGCGACATTGTGAGGGCCATAGAACCTCACACCGAGGCTGATCCAGCGGGCCTGTTGCTTCAATTGCTAACCGCGTTCGGATCAATCGTGGGGCGCACGGCACATTTTCGTGCTGAGGCGGATCGCCACTATCTCAACCTATTTATCTCTCTGGTCGGTGCGACATCCAAAGGAAGGAAAGGTACAAGTTGGGGCATCGTAGAGGGTCTTCTCGGGCAGGTAGATTCGGACTGGCTGGCGCATATGACTTCCGGACTCAGCACTGGCGAGGGATTGATCTGGGCCGTTCGAGACCCGATCGACGAGCAGCAGGCAATCCGGGAGAAAGGCCGCGTTACCGATTACCAGCTCGTCCGCACCGATGCCGGCGTCGAAGACAAGAGGTTGCTGGTGCAGGAGCCCGAATTTGCTCGCGTGCTCCGGGTCTGTGAACGCGAAACCAACACTTTGTCTGCGGTAATGCGGCAGGCGTGGGACTCAGGCAATCTCAATACGCTCACAAAGAGCAAGCGCGCGACCGCAACTGGCGCACACATCAGCATCATCGGACACATCACGGAAAATGAACTTCGGAAAGAGCTTTCCGATACTGCGGCTGCGAATGGTTTCGCGAACCGAATCCTCTGGGCGTGCGTAAGACGGTCGCGGGAGCTTCCTGAAGGCGGCGCATGGCATTCCGTTGATCCTTCGTCCTTCGTTGCAGGACTAAAGGCTGCTCGGGATTTTGCCCGCGGCCTGGCCGAATTGAAAAAGGACGAAGCCGCACGTGAAATCTGGCAAGCCGTTTATAGCGACCTCTCCGCAGGCAAGCCCGGCCTTGCTGGTGCCGTGAGCTCCAGATCCGAAGCGCAAACAATGCGCTTGGCTACCCTTTACGCAGTCCTTGATCGATCTCCCATGATCCGTGCCGAGCACCTCACGGCGGCACTGGCCTTGTGGCATTACTGCGAGCAGTCTGTCCGGTACGTCTTTGGTGATTCCCTGGGAGATGCGACCGCGGATGAAATCAGGAGCCTGTTGCGGACGCGGCCAGAAGGCGTTACTCGAACTGACATACGGGAGCATTTCCAGCGACACAAGAGCGCAGAGGAAATCGACCGCGCACTAGCCGTTCTGGAGTCGTTTGGGCAGGCGCGGCGGGAAACAGAGCAAACGGGAGGCCGTCCCGCTGAGCGGTGGCGAAGCCTTCGAGGAGGTGCGCGATAAGCGCGGTATGCGCTGTAAGGGGTGACTTATGGCGCTTACCGCGCTTTTGGCGCAGTAGGAAAGTGACAGACCCGATGACTTATGTCGAAATCGCACGGCGCGTGATGCAGGAGCGGGCTGGGGCCGCCGCAGGACCTACTGCGCAGCCTAAGGTCGATGTTCTTCCGGCATCGTTGGAGGACGCTCTGCATGGTAGAGCAATCGAGTTGTGGTCCACTGCGGCGGGCCGGCTCTTCCTGGTGGCGGACGATGCCGACGCTCGTCAGGCAATGGAACACTTCGGAGCACGGCGCGGTGAGATTTACACAGCCGCGGAAGCCCGGCGGATTGTGGCGGTGGGCGATCCCAAAGTGGTCGCGGAGATACACGATTGGAAACGGCGGTTCGATGGGGTAATTCGAGAATTTCGCGCCGGGGGCGATCCCAAATGACGAAATCCTCTCTGAACGCCGTTCAACGCCAGACTGTCGAGATCATCGAATCCTTGGGTTTTGGTTCCATCGAGCGCCTGAGCGTTCGCGATGGGTTGCCGTGCTATGAGCCAGAACCTCGCATCGTTCAGGCGATCAAGTTGGATTTTCGGAGCCTAAGCGGCAGCCCGATCATAGTTGCGCTGACCTCACGCTGAAGAAGGAATTTGAGAGCCTTTTCGATCAGTTGAGTCAGTTGCGCGAGGGCTTCGTCGATATCGAGGTTCGGCATGGCGCACCTTTCAGACTGGTGCTGGAGCGTCGCTATAAGGCGTTGCTGTGATATGAGCCGCGTTCCCCAGGTTGTCGATCTGACGCAGGTGCCTGCGGTCCCGTGGGCGTGGGTCGATGAGCACGTCTACGCCGCCATCCGCGGGTGCAGCGTGAAAGTGCTGCAGAACGAACGACGATTGAACGTCGGGTGCCCGTTCCGGCGAATCAACGGAACGACGATCAGATACAAGCTCGGGGACATTACCGCCTTTCTGGACTCACAGCCCGGCGGCGGTGGCGCCGAGAAGCCCTGTAGTCAACCCAGGGGCGGAAGGGGCCGCCCGCGCAGAGTTTCGACTTGACTGTTGCTACACGCTTGAGCCGAATAGTGTCGAGGCAAAAGGTCGCCCGATGAGTGTTTTCAAGAACGGCAGGTTCTACCATTACGAGTTCAAACTGGACGGGCGTCGGCGTCGGGGTTCCACCGGCACCGCTAACAAGCAGCAGGCCATCGCGGAGGAGCGCCGCCAGCGTGAGCGGTTGGAGAAGAGCTACAGCCAGGTCATCGAGGAGGAGGCCCGCGAACAGCAGCGGAAAACGATCCAGCTCGCAGCCGATGAGTTTCTCAAGGATTACACCGCCAAGCACCAGTCGTCGACGTGGGCGGAATATGCCCTCGGGCATGTTAGCCGGCTGCTGGGCGGCAGTCTCGTGGTGGAGATTACGCCGAAGGTCGTGAAGCGCTATCAGGCCGATCGCCTGAAAGAGAAGGCCGGCCCGAAGACCATCAACGATGAGGTGCAGTTGTTGCTCCGGCTGTGCGGCGAACAGGGGGCTCTGATTCGCGCGACGCTACGCCGTGACAAGGCGCTGAAGCTGCCGTTGCCCCCCTCGCCCGGCCGCCCGTACAGTGCGGAGGAGAAGGCGCGGATGTTGGAGGAGGCGCAGAAGCTGCGCACGCCGCAGATGCACGCGGCCCTCGCGTTGGATTTGAACACCGGTCTCCGGGATAAGGAATTGCGCCAGATCCGGTGGGAGCAGATCGACCTGATCCACAAAAAGGCACTTACAGTGGGCAAGTCTAAATCCGAGGCCGGGACGGGCCGCGTCATCCCGCTGAACCAAACGGCCATCGCCGCGCTGGAGGCGCACGCCGCCTGGTACACGCGGCGGTTCGGGGAATGCCGACCGGAGTGGTTTCTGTTCGCCTTCGGAACACCGCTGCCCAAAGACCCAACACGCCCGATCACGTCATTCAAGACGGCGTGGACCAAGGTCCGTGAGAAGGCCGGGGTGAAGGGTCGGTGGCACGATAACCGCCATACCTTGGTCACGGAGCTCGCGGAGTCGGGCGCCGGCGACGAAGTGATCATGAGCATCGCGGGGCACGTCTCGCGCGCCATGCTCTCGCGCTACTCCCACGTGCGGATGGAAGCGAAGCGGCGCGCCCTGGACGAAATCGCCGCGCGGCAGCGCGCGGCCGACGAGAAGCGCAAGCAGGAAGTCGAACGGAAGCAGCAGGTTGCGATGGTCTCTCCACCGGTAGTGGTTCAGTAATCGCCAGCGGTGCGCCCGGCGCTCGATGGTTTGATCTCCCAGAATGAGACTTGAACGCTCGTTTCGCACGATTATGATCAACCGTCGGGCCTGCCGCACCGGGACGAGGTCACACAGAACCGCTTAGTTCCGCAGAGTTAGGATTGGACGCGAGCCGATGCGGGGGGAAGCAAAAGTTTACACCTTGGCTTAAATTAGCCGATCCTCGCTTCCAACTCCGCCCAGCGGGCATAGAGGGCGTCCGAAGCTTCCCGGGCTACTTCCATCTCTCGATACGTCTGCTCCAGCAGGCGCCCATCCTTCATCACTTCCGGATCTTCCAGAGCGGCGCGCTTGGCTTCGAGTAACTGTTCCGCGTCGGTGATGCGCTGCTCAATGGTTTCGTATTCGCGAGTGTCCAGGTAGGACAGTTTCTTCCTGGCGCCGGCTGGCCGAAACGCCGCTTCTTGCGTGACCGTTTCCTGCGCGACTCGGTGGTAAGACTTCTGCTTGCGCTCGGCCAGCCACGCCTGCCATTGGGAGTAGTCGGCGAAGTTCTCTGCTCCACCCAGCCCATCGAGCCCGAACACCATGGTCGAAACACGATCCAGCAGATAACGGTCGTGCGTCACCAGCACCAAAGCTCCCGGGAACTCCAGGAGGCTCTCCTCCAGAATCTCCAGTGTCGGAATGTCAAGATCGTTCGTCGGCTCGTCGAGCAGAAGTAAATCAGCCGGCTCAAGCATCAGATTCGCGATCAGCACGCGCGCCCGCTCGCCGCCGGATAGTCTGCCGACCGGCTGGTTCAGTTGCTCGCTCGTGAAAAGAAACCTCGCGGCCCAGGATGCCACATGAATGACGCGCTCGCGGTAAATCACCGAGTCGCTGTCCGGCGCCAGCGACCGCCGCAAGGTTGAATTCGGATCGAGCTGGCGGTTCTGATCGAAATAGATAATCCGCAACCCTTCCGCTCGTTGAACTTCGCCTCGCAGCGGAGCGATCTCGCCGCGCAACAAGCGGAGGAGTGTCGTCTTGCCGCTGCCGTTCGCTCCCACCAGACCCACGCGCTTCCCCGCGGTGATGGTTAGGTTGAGATCGTCGAAAAGCATCTTGCCGCCAAATCCGTAAGCTACGTGCTCCAAATGAAGCAGCCGCTTGGTTTTGCGGTCCGTGGCTACAAAGTCGAGCCCCGCCGCCGTGGCGCGGCTCCTGGACCGGATATCGGCAAGTTCCCTGATCATCTCCTGTGCCGTGTCGATGCGAGCCTTCGCCTTCGTGGATCGCGCCTTCGGCCCACGCCGCAACCATTCCACTTCGGTCCGAACGCGATTCTCCAGAGCGTCCTGCCGCTTCGCTTGAGCCTGAAGGTATTCGGCCTTTTTCTCCAGAAACGCACTGTAGTTTCCCGGCACGTAGAACAGGCCGTCCGCATAGACGCGGTTCAACTCAGCCATCCCCGTCGTAACGTTTTCCAGAAAGTAACGATCGTGACTGAT
>JBGPLI010000123.1:0-17787 GCA_041486445.1 Bryobacteraceae bacterium | reverse complement strand
TGTGCCCACGACCTCGCTCCTGACGACCCACAGATCTTCCTGTCGCTCCCGTTTCTTGCGGGTTCCCATGGCCATGCAGTATAGACGCCCAAAACATTCGCCAGGTCACATGTTTCGCGACTATTACCACGGGCTGCTAGCCATGTCCCCGATTTCTCCCGCTGTGTGAGGGACCACAGCAAGTGTGCCATTCCGACCGAGCCCGCGAAGGGTTGGTGTAGATAGCGCGGTAAGCGCCAAGCTGTACAGGATCGCCAGCGCCCACGTGGGGCGTTTCGCGGCACGGGCATAAAGCAGGGTGGCCAGCACGGAAAGAAACAGCGCTTGGGAATAGACTCGCGACTCGGTTGCATAGCGAAAGGTAAGAGGGAAGATTGCAAACAGGGTGGCGGCGAGCCATGCCCACCGCACACCAAGCTCGCCGGCGAGCAGCGCGACCAAGAACACCGAGGCGGCTCCGAACACTGCCATCGGCAGCCGTGCCCTGCGGACCGAGTATCCTCCGATTCGCAAGGTCGCCTGCTGGACCAGGTATCCGAGCGGAGCGCCCCCGGCGGCGTTGCGCGGCAGGGCGGTGAGCATCTCCGCGGCCGACGTGTTGCGCGTTTCTAATAATTGGAGAACTTCGTCCAGCCACAAAGGGAGAAGAGCGGAGGCTGCGATAGCCGAAATAAAAGAAGAGGATGGAAAGGAGCAGACCGCTCCGCGCGGGAGTCATAACCGTGGGCGGCGGGAAAAGGGGTTAGCCGCTGATGAACGCCGATGGACGCGGATTGAAACTACTGAATTCATCTGTGTTAATCCGCGTTTATCCGCGGCCTGAATCAAGTTCCTACAACACGCGTAGCGATTCCGATGGAAATTGGATCACCCACTCCTTGTTGTCCCGCTGCCGCTCATACTCGGGCCGCGGCAGATCCACGTTGATTCCGCCTGCAAATTCCAGCCGGACCCACTGCGGCCTCTCCACCGCGCGCTTCAATTCCGCCGGAATCTGGTTGGGACCGGGACGTCCATTCGCCATCGAAACCACGAGCTGCTCCGGGCGCACGCATACCGTCACGCGGTCGCCCTTCAATCGCCCAGGGAAATAGGGTCCGTCGATCTCGAATTCGCCCACGCGGACGCGGCTGGTGTTGCGGCCGGGATCGAGCGCGCGGATCTCGCCGGCCAGCAGGTTGAACGCGCCCAGCAGGCGCGCCACCTCCAGGTTCGCCGGCTGATCCAAAATCTTGCGCGGCGGCCCGCTCTGCACGATCTTTCCCTCGCGCAGGATCAGCATCTCCTCGCCCAACTCGAAGCATTCGTCCAGGTCGTGCGTCACCAGCAGGATGGGCGTCTGAAAATCGGCGCGCACCTGCCGCAGCACGTCGTAGAGCTCGATCCGCAGCGGCGCGTCCAGCCCCTGCGCGGGCTCATCCAGCAGCAGCAGCCGTGGCGCTCCGATGAGAGCGCGCGCGATCGAGCAGCGCTGCCGCTGGCCGCCGGAGACCTCGTGCGGACGCCGCCCGGCACTATCGCCGAGCCGGAATCGCTCGAGCATCTCGTTTACGCGGCGATGCCGCTCCAGGCGCGGCCTCCGCTCGGCGGCGAATTCCAGGTTCTGCCGCAGCGTCATATGAGGAAACAGCGCGTAGTTTTGAAACACGTAGCCGCAATGGCGCGCCTGCGGCGCCAGGTGGACGCCGGTTGCGCCGTCGAACAGGATCTCATCGTCGAGCAGAATGCGGCCCTCGTCGGGACGCACGAAACCGCCGATCGAGTCGAGCACCAGCGTTTTGCCCGCGCCGCTCGGGCCGAACAGCACGGTTACGCCCGTGGCCGCCGAAAATTCCAGATCCAGCGAGAATCCGGCGGAATCGGGCTGCGGCGAGAACGTTTTTCGAAGGCGCGCCTGAATCATCGTGCCTCGATCCTTCAGCGCGGAGCCAGGCGGTTGGCAAACGTGAGAATGAGAAGCGCCGCCGCCGACACAACCAGCACCAGCGTTCGCGCCAGCGCGCCGTTGCCGGCCTCGACAGCGTCATAGATGGCGACAGCGACGGTCTGCGTGCGTCCCGGGATATTGCCGGCCACCATCAGCGTCACGCCGAAATCGCCGAGCGAGCGTGCGAACGCCAGTGCCACTGCGGCGAAGATCGACCGGCGGGCCAGCGGCAGCGTCACGCGCCAGAACAAACGCCACTCGGACGCGCCCAGGTTGCGCGCTGCGCGCTCGTAGCTGCGGTCTACGCTTTCCAGAGCCGCCCGAGCGGATTTCACCAAAAGCGGGAGCGAGTGCAGCAGCGCCGCCACCACCGCCGCCTTCCATGTGAACACCAGGGGCGATCCGAACGCGGCCTCCCATAATTTTCCGAGCGGGCTGGCGCGCCCCACCACCACCAGTAGATAATATCCGAGCACCGTCGGCGGCAGCACCAGCGGCAGCGTCACCGCCGCGTCGAGCGCCTCCTTGCCCCGGAATTCGCGGTTGGCGAGCACGTAGGCGATCCACAACCCCGCGGCGAGCGCAATGGCGGTCGACACGAAGGCCACGCGCAGGCTCAGCCACAGCGGGAACCAGTCGATGGTCATGGAAGGTCAATTATAGCGGTTCAAACCGAGCCGTGAAATGACGGAGCGTCTTCGGCTCTGAAACAATGCGGAAGCCGCGCAGCGTGCCCTTGCGCGCGTTTATCTCGAGGATCGCCTCCACCAGATAGTCGATGTGGCTTTGCGTGTAGACGCGGCGGGGGATGGCGAGCCGCAGCAGCTCGTGCCGGGCGTGCTCGCCGAACATTACCGAGCCGATCTCGACGCTGCGCACCCCGGCGTGACGGTACAACTCGACTGCCAGCGCCTGGCCCGGAAACTCGTGCCGGGGGATGTGCGGCAGCATCCGGCCGGCGTCGATATAAATCGCGTGGCCACCCGGCGGTTCCACGATCGGGACGCCGTGATCGGCGATATGCCGCCCCAGGTAGCGCGTGGAAGCGATGCGGTACTCGAGGTAATCCGGGTGGAGCACCTCTTCGAGGCCCACGGCTATCGCTTCGAGGTCGCGCCCGGCGAGACCGCCGTAGGTGGGGAAACCCTCGGTCAGAATCAGCAGCTCCCGCTCTTTCTCGGCGATGAGATCGTCGTTGCTGCACAGCAGGCCGCCGATGTTGGCGAAAGCGTCCTTCTTGGCCGAGAACGTGCAGCCATCGGCGAAGGAAAACATCGCCTGGGCGACTTGTTTCGGCGTCAGGCGCTCGAAGCCGGGTTCGTGCTGCTGGATGAACCACGCGTTTTCCGCGAAACGGCAGGCGTCCAGATACAGCGGAATGCCGTGCCGCGACGCCACCTCGTGCACCGCGCGAATGTTGGCCATCGACACCGGCTGCCCGCCGCCGGAATTGTTGGTGACGGTCAGCATCACTAGAGGGATGTTTTTCGCGCCTTCCGCTTCGATCAGCTTCTTGAGGGTGGCGACGTCCATGTTTCCCTTGAAGCGAAGGCGCGCCTGCGTGTCGGCCGCCTCGGGAAGCGGAAGATCGACGGCCCGGGCTCCTGTGAACTCGATGTTGGCGCGCGTGGTGTCGAAGTGAGTGTTGTTCGGTACCAAGTGGCCGGGCCGGCACATCACCGTGAACAGGATTCGCTCTGCCGCGCGGCCTTGATGCGTGGGAATCATGTGCCGGAATCCGGTGAGCTCGTCCACCACCGCTTTCAGACGAAAGAAACTCTCGCTGCCGGCGTAGGATTCGTCGCCGCGCATCATCGCCGCCCACTGATTGGTGGACATCGCGCTGGTGCCCGAGTCGGTGAGCAGATCGATCAGGATGTCCGCAGCGCGCAGCTCAAACAGGTTGTGGCCGGCCCTTTGCAGGAGCCGTTCGCGCTCTTGCGTCGTGGTGCGGCGAAGCGGTTCCACGCTCTTGATGCGGAACGGCTCGATGATGGTTTTCATGCACTCTTATGGTGGCATAGCGAATGAAGAGAACCACTCGGCTTTGTGTGGCCAATAGCCGATTTCTACTGCCGGCCGCCCGACGTGTGACCCGCCTGGTAGTGTTCTTTCAATAAATCGCGCCCGAAATCGCCATTGAAATCCCGCCATACGGAATGGATGTGGTTGGCGTCGTCCTGCGTGTTGTCGTGCTCGATGAGAAACGCGGGCGACTGGATACGGTAGTAATACTTCTCGCCTTTTTCGATTCCGCCCGCCCAGGCCAGCCACAAATTATTTCCGGCCTTCTTGATCTGCTCCTGGCGGAGCTCGGACAACTGTTCCGGCATGTTGTTCGAATATTCATCGAGCAGATTCTGGAGCTTTTCGCGTTGCGCGGCGTTCATGGCGGAAACCGCGAGGCCGCTCGGCTGTCCGTTCAGCGCGGCCTGCCGGGTGTGCTCGGTGAGGATGTCCTCGAAGGCCACGGGATTGACGATCGCGCTCTTGCGCTGGGCGGGAGAGAGCGTGTGCATCAACTCCCGAGCCAGGTCCTGCTCACGCCCCAGAACCCGAAGTCCCTTGCGCGGGCCCTGCAACACCTCGGCCGGGTTGGAGCCGAAGAAGCTGGGCGCGCCGATCACCTTTCCGTCCACGATGGTGAAGTTCTGGCTGACGTGATGGCCCTCGACGCGGTAGCCCCACACGCCCGTCGCGGACGGCTCGCCGAAAACGCTGAAGAAGTATGCCTCGGGATCGCGCGCCGGTCCGGTTCCGTGCTCCGCCGCGGCCAGAACGTCTTCGAGGCTCATGATGCTGGTCGCCTTGATGAATCCGCGCTGGCTCAATCCCGCGCTCAACAGCGCCATCGCGAGCTGCCGTTGCGGCGCGGTCATCTCACGCAGCGGCAGGCCCTTGCGCGGCACCGGCGTGTAGAACCAGTTCATCCGCTCGTCGGATTGAGCGTCGAACATCGCGCGCGCCCGCTGATCCACAGTCAGGGAATTAAGAAACGCGTTGGCCGCATCAGCCATCACGGAGGCTGATTGGGTGCGGTAATACGCCGAGGTCAGCAAAATCATCGCCAGCACGGCGACCGCGAGCCGGATTCTCAGGGTGTTGCTCTTGAGGATCATGCCCAGAGTCTATCACGCTACTCACCTGCGTAAAGACGAAGCGCCAGCGATTCGGGCAGGCCGGCGGCGCGAATTTTCTCGGCCGCGGCCGCGGTGTCATAACGGACGCGCCGGAACTCGACAGTCTGCTGTTCGGCCGAGTACAGCGCGTAGGCGGCGCGCGGATCGCCATCGCGAGGCTGCCCCACCGAGCCCGGATTCACGAGGTAGTAGTGACCCGGTTCGAGTTGAAGCGTCTGCGCCGGAAGGATGCGCTTCACGCCTCCCCGCGCGATCAGGAATCCCCCCTGCACGTGCGTGTGGCCGAAGAACGACAGCCGCGAATCCAAGTCCGCGTAGACGTCGGCTGCGTCGCGGGGCGTGATCAGGTACTCGTCTTCATCGGCCGGCGAGCCGTGCGCCAGGTCGAAGCCGTCGATGCGCATGGGCCCACGCGGGAGCTGGCGCAGATACTCGAAACTCTCCGGCGTGAGGACGGTGCGAGTCCACACACCGGAAGCGCGCGCGGCCGGGTTGTACCCTTCGAGCGGATCAAGACCAATGCAGATCTTGTCGTGGTTGCCCCGGACGATGGCGGCGACGTTGGCCCGTGTCCATTCCACGACCGCGTTGGGATCGGCCCCGTATCCCACCAGATCGCCCAGGCACAGAATGCGGCCAAAACGCCCACGCGCGTCGGCGAGCACGGCGGAGAGCGCTTCCCAGTTCCCGTGGATATCGCTGAGGATCAGGTCCGGCGCAGGCGTAAGAGCGCCACCTCCGGCGGCGAGCCCAGGCGCGCCGGAAGCCCGATGGTCCCGATGCCGCGCGAGACGAAGATGGAGGAAACCCCGTCGCGGTACAACCCGTCGACGTACGGAGTGAAAAATCGCGCGATGTTGAGGTCCTGACGCAGGATCTCCACGCGCACCTGTCCGCCGTGCGTGTGCCCGGCCAGAGTCAAGTGATAGCCCTGCCGCGCCGCCACCGGGAAGACATCGGGGTTGTGGGAGAGCAGCAGATTGAAGGCGCCCGGCTGCACCAGCCTTTCCGCTCCCGTCAAGTAGGGCTTTTTGAAACGCTGGTAGTCGACACCGGCCAGGTTCATGGTCGCATCGCCGAAACGAAGCGGCAGGGCGGCGCGGCGAAGGAAGCGCATCCCCAGGCGCGCGCCGCGGAGCGTCACATACTCCTCGGTTCCCGTATAGACTTCGTGATTCCCGTGGCAGCCGAACACGCCTGCTTCCGCGCGAAGGCGAGCCAACTGGTCGAGACACGCGTCCAGAGGATCGCCTGCGGAGGTGATCAGGTCGCCCGTCACGAACGCCACATGCGCGCGCGTCTCGTTGGCCATCGCGACCGCGCGCTCGAGTTCGCGTTCACTCAGGAACGGGCTGAGGTGAATGTCGGTCAACTGCACCAGGCGCAGGCCGTCCAAATCGAGGGGAAGCCCCGGGATGGCGATGTCCTGTTCGCGCAGCGCGAGCTGGAACCGCTGAATGAGCACGCCGTAACCCGCGGCGGCCGCGGGAACGCCGAACAAAGCCAGTTGAGTTGCCTTCAAGAAGTTGCGACGCGCGGGGCTGTGCAACGGCCGGGCGCGCAACCACTGGCGCGATACCACACCGGCCACTAGCCAAGCCACGGAGAGCATGGCCCAGGCGATCACCAGCCCGCGCCCCCAACCCGACCACCATTCCGGGAAGTATCTCGCGACGCGGTAATAGCGAAGTGAGCACCCAAAGATGAGCGTTGCAAAGGAGGCCAACGCGCAAAGCGTGATCGCGCGCCGGATTCCTCGGGACGCGCCCAAGGCCGGCCCGCTTAAAATCCAGAACAGCCCGGCGGCCTGCGCGGCGAGCACGATTCCCAAGGCAATCAGGTCCGGCAGGTACCGGGACGAGAAAATAAAAACCACCTCCTTTCATCTTATCGGTACGCGCGGCGGAAATGCCCTCCCCTCGCTGACGCTTGGGGTTCAGTTTACAATCGGGAGATGTCCCTGGTGGTGGTGGGTTCGGTGGCTTATGACGGCGTCGAGACGCCGCACGGCCGCGTGGCGCGAATGCTGGGCGGATCGGCGACCTACATCTCGCTGGCCGCGAGCTACTTCACCAAGACCCGCCTGGTCGCCGTTGTGGGCGACGATTTTGCGTCCGCCGACACGGATTTGCTGGCCCGGCACGGCGTCGATCTCGACGGTCTGGAACGCGTGCCCGGCAAGACTTTTTTCTGGGCCGGGAAGTACTCCGACGACATGAACGATCGCGTCACGCTGACCACCGACCTGAACGTCTTCGCCGATTTCCAGCCCAAGCTGCCGGCCAGCTATCTTTCCGAGCCGTACCTGTTGCTCGGAAACATCCAGCCCGAGCTGCAACGCAGCGTCCGCGCGCAGATGAACCACACGCGCCTGGCGGGCGGCGACACGATGAACCTGTGGATTCAGACCGCCCGCGAAGATCTGCTGGCCACCATCCGCGAGTGGGATTTCCTGCTGATCAACGACAGCGAAGCGCGCCAGCTCTCCGGCCAGAACAACCTGCGCAAGGCCGCCACCGCGATTCTCGATCTGGGTCCGCACACGCTTATCATCAAGAGGGGCGAATATGGCGCCATGCTGTTCCGCCTGGATTCCTATTTCATCGTGCCCGGATACTTGCTCGAAGACGTCTTCGACCCCACCGGAGCGGGCGATTGCTTTGCCGGAGGCTTCATCGGCTACCTGGCCGAGAAGGGCTTCGACCTCGACGGCGATCATATCAGCCGGGGCGAGCTCAGCCGCGCCGTCATCTACGGCTCCGTGATGGGGAGCTTCTGTTGCGAGCGCTTTGGCGTGGAGCGCTTCCGTTCCCTCACGCGCGCCCAGATCGATGCCCGATTCGAAGAGTTTCGCCGGTTCACCTCGTTCTAGGGCCCTGGCTCTGGCAGCGGTGATTCTGTTGCTGGCGGCGATCAGCGCCGCCGCGGCAAGCTGGTGCTTCGCGCGCGGCTACACGCTCTACGACGGCGACGCCGAAGCCCATTTGAACATCGCCCGCCGTATACTCGACTCGCGCACGCCCAGTGGCGAACAGTTCGGCACGGTGTGGCTGCCGCTGCCCCATTTGCTGATGATCCCCCTGGTGATGCGCGACGACTGGTGGCGCAGCGGGCTCGCCGGGGTCGCTCCTTCGGCGCTCGGTTTCGTCCTGGCGGGGACGTTTCTGTTCGCCGCCGCCCGGCGCGCGTATGCCTCGGCAACAGCGGGGTTTGTAGCGGCGTTGATATTCGCGCTCAATCCAAACATGCTCTACTTGCAGTCGACGCCGATGACGGAGCCGCTGCTGGCAGCCTCGCTGGCGGCGCTATTGTGGGCCACGCTGTGGTTTCGCGACTCGCAATCGGTGCTCGCCGTGCTCGCCGCGGCCGCCGCCTCGAGCGCGGCCTCTCTCACTCGCTACGAGGGGTGGTTCGTCATCCCGTTTGTGTCGCTCTACCTGCTGATTGTCGCCAGGAAGAAATGGCACGCCGTGCTGTTTGCAGTGCTCGCGGCGATCGCTCCCCTGGCGTGGCTCGCGCACAATTGGTTTTACTTCAATAATCCGCTCGAGTTTTACAATGGCCCTTACTCCGCCATGGCGATTTATCAGCGCCAGCTCGCGCAGGGAATGACGCCCTACCCCGGCGATCACGACTGGCGCACGGCCGCGCGATATTACTTCGCGGCAATTCGATGGGCCACCGGCGGGCCCCTGCTCTTCATGAGCGCGATCGGCGGACTCACCGCGCTATGGAGAAGGGCGTGGTGGCCGCTGGTGCTGCTCGCGCTGGCTCCCGCGTTCTACTTGTGGAGCGTTCACTCCTCTGGGACGCCGATCTTCGTGCCGGACTTGTGGCCGTTCAGTTGGTACAACACCCGATACGCCCTGGCGGCGCTGCCCCTGTTGGCGTTCGCCGCGGGAGGACTGGCGGCCATGTTTCCGCCGCGTTTCGCGTTGCCGGTCGCGCTGGCGCTCGCCGCCGCCAGCGTGCCTTGGGGACGCACGGTCATCTGCTGGAAGGAGGCCGAGGTGAATTCCGCCGCACGCCGCGACTGGACGCGAGAAGCCGCCGGCTTCCTGGCGCAACACTACGAGTCCGGTGCGGGTATCCTTTTCACCTTTGGCGATTTGAGCGGCATTCTGCGGGAAGCGGGCATTCCACTCCGCGAGGGACTACACCAAGGCAACCATCCTGCCTGGGACGGCGCCGTGACGCGACCGGACCTGGGTCTCTATGAACAGTGGGCGCTCGCGTTTTCGGGAGACACCGTCGCCACCGCGATTTTGCGGGCGGAAAAAAGCGGCCGGCATTATGAATTGAAGCGGCAGATTATCGTAAAAGGAGCGCCCGTGGTGGAGATATACCAGCGGCGGCCGCCGCCAACGCAATGAAAATTCCATTCACCAAAGCCCACGGCGCTCGCAACGATTTTCTGCTCACCTGGCGCGATCAGGCGCCGGCGCAGTTCGATCTGGCTGAGGTGGCGCGCGCTATCTGCGACCGCCATACCGGTGCGGGCGCCGACGGCTGGGTGCTGGTTTCCACTGGAAACGGCGGCGTGAACGGTGCTATCGAGCTTTGGAATTCCGACGGCAGCCGGAGCGCGATCTCCGGCAACGGTACGCGCTGTGCCGCGGCGTTTCTGATCGAAGCCGGACGGGCCGGCCAAAATCCGCGGATCGCCACCGGAGCCGGTGTGAAAGAGCTGCGGCTGCTCGATCGCCGCGGGCGCGTGTTCTCCCTGGAGATGAATATGGGCCGGGCGGTCGTGGAGGAGCTTCACGCCGTTCTCGACGCGGGCGGCGAACATGCCCTGGACGCGACCATCCTCAACGTAGGGAACCCTCAATGCGTGCTCTTCGTCGAGGATTTCGATTTCGACTGGCGCGCGCTGGGGGCCGCGATCGAACGTCATCCTCGATTTCCCGGCCGCACCAACGTTTCGTTTGTCCGTGTAGCCGGCGGCCACACGCTCGAGGTCCGCTTTTTCGAGCGCGGAGCGGGAGAGACGATGAGCTCGGGAACCGGATCGACGGGCGCGGCGGCGGCCGCTCTCGCGCGAGGCCTGGCGAAGAGTCCGGTGCGCGTACTCACGCCCGCCGGTCCGCTCGATCTGAGATGGGAAGGCGAGGAAATCCTGCTGGCCGGACCCGCCGAAATCGTCGCCACGGGCGAGTTCTATTTCAACGAGTGAAAATAGAGGACTGGAGATCCCTTGAGCCATCTGGCGGAGTTGCGGCGAAAGATCGAGTCGAGGGAAGCGCGCGTGGGCATCGTCGGACTGGGCTACGTCGGCCTGCCCCTGGCGGTCGAGTTTGCGGGCGCCGGGTTTTCCGTGACCGGAATCGATATCGATCCGTCGAAGGTGGAGGCAGTGAATCGCGGCGAATCGTACGTGCAGGACGTGCCCTCGCCGGTGTTGAAGCCGCTGGTCCAATCGGGCAAACTTCGCGCCACGTGCGATTTTTCCGCCGTCGCGCAACTCGACACCATCAACATCGCCGTGCCGACGCCGCTGCGCAAGACCAAAGACCCGGACATGAGCTATATCGTCAACGCCTGCCAGGAGATCGCGAAGCATTTTCACGCCGGAATGCTGGCGATTCTGGAATCGACCACTTATCCGGGCACCACCGATGAGCTGATGCTGCCCATGTTCGAGCGGCCGGATTTAAAGGTCGGCGAACACTTCTTCCTGTGCTTCTCACCGGAGCGCGTCGATCCTGGCAACCCCAACTTCCAGACCAGGAACATCCCCAAGGTGGTGGGCGGCATCACGCCCGCCTGCACGCAGATCGGCGCGCTGTTCTATCGCCAGGCGCTCGAGAATGTAGTGCCGGTCAGCTCGACGCGCGTGGCGGAAATGGTGAAGCTGCTCGAGAATACTTTCCGGATGATCAATATCGGCCTGGCGAACGAAATTGCGTTGATGTGCGACCGCATGGGAATCAACGTGTGGGAAGTGATCGACGCCGCGGCCACCAAGCCGTTCGGCTTCATGCCGTTCTATCCCGGCCCCGGCCTCGGCGGCCACTGCATCCCCATCGATCCGTTTTATCTTTCGTGGAAGACCAAGCAGGCGGGCATCGAGGCGCGCTTCATCGAGCTGGCCGGATACATCAACGGCCAGATGCCGCACTTCGTCGTGGACAAGATTCAGAACGCTCTGAACGATCATTCCAAGCCGCTCAAAGGCGCGCGCGTGCACCTGATGGGGGTGGCCTACAAGCGCGACATCGACGATGTGCGCGAGTCCCCGGCGCTCGATATCATCCACCTGCTTGGCAAGCGCGGCGCCAGGGTCACCTACAGCGACCCATTCGTCCCCCGGCTGCGCGCCGACGGTTTCCTGCCCGCCGATATGGAGGCGATAGACGCCGAAAAGGGGGCGGCCGAGGCCGACTGCGTCGTGATCGTCACCGACCACAAGAAGTTCGACTATGCCGGCATCGTCAGCCGCGCGAAGCTGATCGTGGACACGCGCAATGCGCTCAAGGGGAACACTTCGGCTAAAATCGTGCGGCTGTGAAGCGATTAGAGCGGATTCTATTTCCCGAAGTACGCCTCGTCGAAGACGATTTTTGTCTTCTGCTTCAGCTCGTCGATGCCTTTCTTGGCCATCTCGGGCTTGACTTTGTCGACGACCTCGCCGCGCACGTCATCGAAGCTCTTGCTGGCGTGCTCCTCCACCTGGATCAAGTGGTAGCCGAATTGCGATTTCACAGGCTCGCTGATGTCTCCCACCTTTAGAGCGTAGGCCGCCTCTTCAAATTCCGGCACCATGCGGCCTTTGGTGAAAGTGCCCAGCTCCCCGCCGTTGGCGCCGGAGCCGACGTCGTCGGAATCGCTCTTGGCCAGCGCGGCGAAGTCCCCGCCCGCGACGATTTTCGCGCGGAGATCCTTGGTCTTTGCCAACGCTTCCTCATCGGTGAGGTCTTTCTCATCCGGCCGGACCGGCACGCGCGACCCCTGCATCCGGATCAGAATATGACGCGCTCTCACCTGTTCCCAATCCTGCTTGTGCTCGTCGTAGTAGGCCTTGAGGTCGGCGTCATTGGGTTTCGCGTTGCCCAGCGCCTGATAGAGCTGGCCGGCCAGCATCTGGTCCGCTTGCAGCCTGGTGCGGACCTGGATTTTGGGGTCCTGGTCGAGCTTCCGCTGCCGCGCCTCCGCGGCCATGGCCTTAAGCTCAGAAAGCTGCTCGGCAAGCTGCCGCCGGCCCTCGGGATTCGCCGCCGCGGCCTGCTGCTGTTCCGGCAAAGACGCGACGATGAGCTCGAACTGGGATTTCGTGACTTTTTCGTCGCCGATCGTGAGCACCACCGGATCGGCGGAAGGCGGTTGCTGGCCCCGCGCGATCAACGCGCCGAGCAGGAGAAGAGTAAATCTCATTTGTTCAGGATAGCATCAGCCTTTCTTGACGAAGCGAGCGATGCCGCGGCGCGCATCTTCCGTCATCCTGGCCAGGGCGTTGCCGTGTACGCCAGCCTCGATCGCGGCCTCGAAGGTCATCCCGTCCGTGTGGTAGAGCAATCGCTTGCTGAGTCCGACCGCGGAAGCGGGCTTCGCCGCCAGCTCTGCCACGTACGCTTCGACGCCGGCGTCGAACTCCGCTTCCGGATACACGCGGTTGATCATGCCGATGACGCGCGCCTCGGCTGCCGAAATCATTTCGCCCGTGGCGATCAGCTCGAACGCTCGCTTTTCGCTCACCGAGCGGCGAAGCATCGCCATCACGATCGCGGGGACGAATCCGATCTTGATTTCCGTGTAAGAGAACTTCGCCGGCTCGGCCGCGAGAATCAGGTCGCACGCCGTGGCTAGGCCGCAGCCTCCCGCGAGCGCTCTGCCGTGCACAGCCGCCACGATCGGACGCGGATGGCGCCGCATGGCCAGAAAAAGGTCCGCCAGATGCCGCGCCGTTTCCAGATGATCCAGCACCCCCGCATCGGCGGTGCGATCGAGGCTCTCCAGATCCATGCCCGCGCAGAAATCTTTCCCCGCGCCCGCGAGCAAGACGACGCGGACATTGTCGTCCTTCGCCGATGCGGCGAGCGCGTCCCTCAACGCCGTGATTAACTCCGGATTCAGCGCATTGCGCTTTTCCGGCCGGTTCAGAGTAATGCGCGCAATGCTGGAGGCGACGTTATAGAGAATCATCGATTTCCATCCGCAACAGCGCGGTGCTGTACGTTTTGCCTTGCGGATCCGCTTTGAGCGCGAGCGTGCCGCCGCCGTCCAGGCTCTGGTGCAACAGGAAATTCAGCGCGCCCAGATTAGGCAACTCGAAGCGTTCCACTTTCCCCAAACAAACTCCCGCGAAATGTTCTTTCACACGCTCCGCCGTAACCTCCCTCACCAGGATCGGATAATACTCCGGCTTGCGGGCGATGACGCCGACGTTCGCTACGTCTCCCTTGTCGCCCGAGCGTGCGTGCGCCAGCTCGATCAATTTTCGCTTGGCCAAACGGTCACCTCCGGTGTCACCTCGCCCTTGGGAATCAACGCGGGCCAAAACGCCACGATTTCCTCGACCCTGGGGCGCCCGGCGCCGAGCCCGCTCACCACCGGCGGCCCGTTCAAGGCCAGCGGCGCGATCTCCCTGGTGAATCGTTCTACGGCCGCGCGATTCTCCGAGCGCACACCAACGCGCAACACCACTTCCGCCAGCAACGGCTCGGTCGCGGCGGAAGGTTCGGCGGCGGCGATCCCGTGGCATGCGTTGGCGCCCAGAAATTCGGTTCGGATCGCGTCGAACCGCAGCCCGAGCCGCTCCAGCCTCTGCCGCAGAATCCGCTCCGCCGCGCGCGCTTTTTTGTAGGCATCTGGCCAGGCGTAGACCAGCGAGCCCATGGCCTTGAATCCGGCTGCGTAACTGATGGACACTTTGTAGAACTGCGTAGCTGGGCGGCCGCGGATTCCGGTGAAGCGCACCCGATCCGGGCCGGCCTGCTCCAGTTGAATTGTGGTGAAATCGGCCACGCAATCCGGCGTGATGTACTCGCGCGGATCGCCGATCTCGTATAGAAGCTGTTCCTTGACCGAGGCCACCGTCACCCGTCCGCCCGTGCCGGTGTGCTTGGTGATCGCGAAGCTCCCGTCAGGCTCGGCCTCAACGATCGGATAGCCGACGCCGGCCAGGTCGGGAATGGTTTCCCAATCCGCCTGGCAATTTCCCCCCGTGCATTGCGCGCCGCATTCGACTGAGTGCCCCGCGACGGCGCCGGCGGCGAGCTTGTCCCATTGGTCCGCCTGCCAGCCGAATTCGTGGATCATCGGCGCTAGAGCGAGGGCCGCGTCGGCAACCCTCCATGTGATGACGATCTGCGCGCCGCGGCCCAGCGCTTTCGCCACAGGGAACGCTCCGAGGTAAGCGTTCGCGCTCTCGACCTGATCGCGGATCGCGGAGAGCGGCTCGCCGGTGTCCATGTTCTTGAGCTCGACGCCACGGGCCAAAAGATCGTCCAGCCGGTCCATGATGTCGTCACCGGTAACTGTCGCCACCTTGACATCGAAGCCCAGGCGCTTCGCCACCTCCAACACTGCCTCGCGGCACGCCGCCGGATTGACGCCGCCGGCGTTGGCGACCACGCAAATGCGGCGCTCCACCAGATCCGGAAGCACGCGCGCAATCATGTCCACAAAGTCGCGCGCATAGCCCGCCTTGGGATCCCTCGACTTCTGTTTCTGGAGGATCGACATCGTGACCTCCGCCAGATAATCGAGCGTCAGGTAGTCGAGCGGCCCCCGCCGCACCTGCTCCACGGGCGCTTCGAGCGAATCGCCCCAGAAGCCCTGCCCGTTTGCGATTCGAATCATGGAGGAAACGATTTTACCTTATTGGACCACCTTTACCCGCGAAAAGCCTTCCTCTAGGCTAGGCGGCTTCAGGCGTTTCGCCATTTTCTCGATCACCTGGGCCGGCACCACGCGGCGCCGCTTGCGATTGCGCCTCTGGCACTCGGCGACGGGCACATCGAAGAACACGGCCTCGGCCACGCCATCGTAAGCGGCGGCAAGTTTGATGTACGGCCGCCGCTCGGACCGCGTGAGGTTGGTCGCATCGATATAGGTGACCGGACGCCGCAGCTCCAGCCGGTGTTTCAGCAGACCGCGGAGAACGCCGAAGACACGGGGGTGGATCTTCTGGTTGGTCGGATCGTCGGAGAGCAAACGGCGCAGCTCGTCACTCGACAAAGCGGTTCCGCCCAGTCGCTCGACATAGGTCGACTTGCCCGAGCCGGGCAGGCCGACCAGCACAACGATTCTGGGCCGCTTAGACGACGTAATGTCCGGCACCGATCAGCCGCGCCGCGATCCTGCGCCGCAGACCGATCGCGTTCACGGGCTCGTACTTGGTAAACCGCCGCAGCACGGCGAGATTCGTTCGCAGCGCGTCGCCTTCCGAGCAGGCCGCGCACACCGTACGCGCCGCCATCTCGATCGTGTCCATCGCCTCGCGTGCGAACACCGCCGCCATCTCCGACGCGTTCTCAGCGTTGCGGCCGCTGCGAGCGATCTTGCTGGCGCGCAAGAGGGCCGACTCCATCGCGTAAGTGTTCATCAGAATATCGGTGATGTTCGCCACCACTTCCTGCTGCTCCTCGATCGCTCCCTCGAACTTCTGGTACGCCACGCCGAGCGCAAGCAGGCCGATCTTCTTCGCGTTCGCCGCCATGTCGATCTCGCCCACCGCGGGCCCGGAGAGAATCTCGGCTTGCAGCTTCTTCACCGCATCGGCGAGCGGCAGGATGCCCTTCTGCGCGCGCTTGAGCATCATTCCCGTCGCCAGCAGCCGGTTGATCTCGTTGGTGCCCTCGAAAATCCGGTTGATGCGCGCATCGCGATACGCGCGCTCGACCGCGTAATCCTGATGGAAACCGTAGCCGCCGTGAATCTGCACGCCTTCGTCGACCACGTAGTCGAGCGTTTCGGAAGCGAACACCTTGATGAAGGAGCACTCGGTGGCGAACTCCTCCACCGCCTTGAGCATCGTCTTGCCGGCATCCGGCGCGTCCCACGTAAAGCCTTCGAGGTGAGCCTGAATATCGCCCACCACTCGCCAGGTCATGCTCTCGCTCGCGAACGTGCGGATCGCCATCTCGGCCAGCTTGTGCTGGATCATGCCGAATTCGGCGATCGGCTTGCCGAACGCATTTCGCTCCTTGGCGTAGCGAAGGGAGATCGCCAGGGTGTCGCGGCAGCCGCCGTTGGCGAACGCGCCGAGCTTCAGCCGCCCCAGGTTCAGAATGTTGAACGCGATCACGTGGCCCCGGCCGATTTCACCCAGCACGTTCTCCACCGGCACCTTCACGTTGTCGAAATAAACCGCCGTGGTGGAGCTGCCCTTGATGCCCATCTTTTTCTCTTCGGCGCCGGGGGAGACGCCGGGCCAGGCGCGCTCGACCAGAAACGCCGTGAACTTCTCACCGTCCACTTTGGCGAACACCGTGTAGAGATCCGCGTAGCCGCCGTTGGTGATCCACATCTTCTGCCCGTTGAGGATGTAGTGGCTGCCGTCGGGCGAAAGACCGGCGCGCGTGCGCGCGGCCAGCGCGTCCGAGCCGGCTTGCGGCTCGCTCAGACAATACGCGGCGATCATCTCGGCCGACGCGAGCTTCGGCAGGTATTTCTGCTTCTGCTCTTCGGTGCCGAACAGCAGCAGCGGCAGCGTGCCGATGCCGGTATGGGCTCCGTGCCAACCGGCGTAGGATCCGTCGCGCGCCAGGCTCTCGGCCACCACCATCATCGACGTGAGATCCATCTCCATGCCGCCGAATTTTTCCGGAATCACGACTGCCGTCAGCCCTAGCTCGGCCGACTTCTTCAGGATTCTCACGCTCACGGCATGATCGTGCTGGATCTCCTCCAGATGCGGAACCACCTCATTGGCCACGAATTCGTCCGTCGTCTTGGCGATGGCGCGATGCTCGGGCGTGAAGTCCTCGGGAGTGAAGATGCATTCTGGCGCGGTAGCGGTGAGGAGAAACTCGCCCCCCTTCATCAGTTGCACCTTTCGAAAATACCCGCCGCGCCCTGCCCGCCCCCGATGCACATCGTCACCACGCCCAGCTTCGCCTTGCGGCGCGCCATTTCGTTGCCGATGGTCCCCACCATTCGCGATCCTGTCATCCCGAACGGATGGCCGATCGAGATCGATCCGCCGTTGACGTTCAGCTTTTCGGGATCGATTCCCAAACGGTCCCGGCAATAGATCACTTGAACGGCGAAGGCTTCGTTCAATTCCACCAGCCCGATATCCTCCAGCTTCAGCCCGGCCAGCTTCAGCGCTTTCGGAATCGCCACCACCGGACCGATGCCCATGATCTCCGGCGGCACACCTCCGGCGGCGAAACTGACGAAGCGCGCCATCGGTTCGAGACCCAGCGCGCGGGCTTTTTTCTCCGACATGACGATCGCCGCCGCCGCGCCGTCGCTGGTCTGGGAGGAGTTGCCCGCCGTCACGCTTCCGCTCGCGTGGAAAACCGGCCTGAGCTTCGCCAGCGCTTCGACCGAGGTGTCCGCGCGCGGCCCTTCGTCTTTCTTGAAGACGGTCTTGCGCGTCGCGGGCTTGCCGTTATCGAGCGCCGTAGTCTCCACTTCCAGCGGAACGATCTCCTCGTCGAACTTGCCTTCCGTCTGGGCCTTCAGTGCGTTCTGGTGGCTGCGGTAGGAGAACGCGTCCTGATCCTCGCGGCTCACCGCGTATTTGCCTTGTAGTTCCTCCGCCGTGAGGCC
>JBGPLI010000122.1:0-17799 GCA_041486445.1 Bryobacteraceae bacterium | reverse complement strand
CGATCACCGTGGCCCCGGCCATGACGCTGACCGACCGCGAATACCAGCGCCTGCGCGACGCCGTCAAGCTGATTATGCGGGTGGTCGGCGTCGAGACCGGCGGCTCGAACGTGCAGTTCGCCATCCACCCGGAAACCGGCCGCATGGTGATCGTGGAGATGAACCCGAGGGTGTCGCGAAGCTCGGCGCTGGCCTCGAAGGCGACCGGCTTCCCCATCGCCAAGATCGCCGCCCGGCTGGCGGTCGGCTACCGTCTGGACGAGATCAAGAACGACATCACGCGCAAGACGCCCGCGTGCTTTGAACCCACCCTCGACTACGTCGTGGTCAAGATTCCGCGCTGGCAGTTCGAAAAATTCCCGGGCGCCGAGCCGGTGCTCGGCACGCAGATGAAAAGCGTCGGCGAGGTGATGGCGATCGGCAGGACCTTCAAACAGGCGCTCGGCAAGGGCATGCGGAGCCTGGAGACGGGCAAGGCCGACAGCGCCGTCGTGTACGCCGAGGAGATGATCGAGCCGCGCCTGATCACGCCCGGGCCGGACCGGCTGGGATACATCCGCTACGCCTTCGAGCGCGGCTACAGCGAAGAGCAGGTGCACGCGCTGACTTCGATCGACCCGTGGTTCCTTCGCCAGGTGCGCGAGATGGTGGATCTGGAAAAGGAAGCCCGGTCGCTCTCGCTCGGCGGCGCCACGCGCGAACAATTCGCGGCCGCCAAACGCGACGGCCTCTCCGACAGCTTCCTGGCGCGGGCCTGGGGCGTGAATCCCCTGGACGTGCGCGCGCGGCGCAAGGAGCTGGGCGTGGCGGCGGTGTTCAATCGCGTCGACACGTGCGCCGCCGAATTCGAGAGTTTCACTCCCTACCTGTATTCGAGCTACGAATCGGAGTGCGAGGCCGCGCCGTCGGCGCGTAAGAAGGTCATGATCCTCGGCAGCGGCCCCAACCGGATCGGGCAGGGAATCGAGTTCGACTACTGCTGCTGCCACGCGTCGTTCGCGCTCCAGGATTTCGGCGTCGAGTCGATCATGGTCAACTGCAATCCGGAAACCGTCTCGACCGACTACGACACCAGCGACCGGCTGTACTTCGAGCCGCTCACCCTCGAGGAAGTGCTGAACATCTGCGACACCGAAAAGCCGGATGGCGTCATCGTGCAGTTCGGCGGGCAGACCCCTTTGACGCTGGCGCTTCCGCTCAAGGCCGCGGGCGTGCCGATTATCGGCACCGATCCGGAAAACATCGATCTGGCCGAGGATCGCAAGCGGTTCGGAAAGCTGCTCGACGATCTGAAGATTCCCTCCCCGGCCAACGGCTCGGCCACCAACGTCGATGAGGCATGCGCCGTCGCTCGCGCGATCGGCTTCCCGGTGCTGGTCCGGCCGAGCTATGTGCTCGGCGGCCGCGCCATGGTGATCGCCTACGACGAAGAAACCGTGCGGCGCTACATGCGGGAGGCCGTGATTTTCTCGCAGGACCGGCCGGTGCTGATCGACCGGTTCCTGGAAGACGCGACCGAAGTGGACGTGGACGCTCTCGCCGATGCGAGCGGCGCCGTGCTCATCGCCGGCATCATGGAGCATATCGAAGAGGCGGGCGTGCACTCGGGCGATTCGAGCTGCGTGCTGCCGTCGACATCGCTCGCTCCGCCGGTGCTGGCGTCGATTCGCGATTACACCGAAAGGCTGGCGCGCGCGCTGAACGTCATCGGCCTGATGAACGCCCAATACGCGGTGAAGGACGGCACGGTGTACGTGCTCGAGGTGAACCCGCGCGCGTCCCGCACCGTGCCCTACGTGAGCAAGGCGACGGGGGTGGCGCTGCCCAAGATTGCGGTGGGAGTGATGCTCGGAAAGACCATCGCGGAATTTACGGACGCCAGGGGCGTGCTCCCCGTCCCGCAGTTCTTCGTGAAGTCCCCCGTGTTCCCGTTCAACAAGTTTCCGGGCGTGGACCCGACGCTGGGTCCGGAGATGCGCTCCACCGGCGAAGTGATGGGCGTGGGCGAGAATTTCGGCGAAGCGTTCGCCAAGGCCCAGTTGAGCGCAGGCTCGCCGCTGCCGGACAAAGGCCGCGTCTTCCTCAGCGTGAACCAGCGTGACAAGGCCGCCGCCGTCGAGCTGGCGCGGCGATTCACGGAGCTGGGATTCGAGGTCACCGCGACGCGCGGCACGGCCGCGGCGATTCGCGCGGCCGGTATCGCTTCCAAGACCGTGTTCAAGGTAAACGAAGGCCGGCCCAACGCGGTGGATTTGCTGAAGGCCGGCTCCCTCGATCTGATCATCTACACCGCCACCAGCGGCGCGCACGCGTTCTCCGATGAAAAGGCGATCCGGCGCAACGCGGTCACCTATCGCGTCCCGTGCATCACTACCATCAGCGGAGCGAAGGCGTCGGTCGAAGCGATCGCCTCGCGCCGGCGCGATCCGATCCGGGTGTGGAGCTTGCAGGAGATCCACGGCGCGGTTTCAACGGCGGCTCGGAAGTAACCTCACTCGCTGGAGCAGGCGCTACTTGATCAGTTTCAACCGTCTCAAGTCCTCCTCCGTCCATCGAGCCTGCTCCTCAATCATGCTTTGAAGCGTCTTCGGCACGAGTGTTGTGTTGGAACCGTGAAATGGGAACGGTTACCCGGCGGCCATCGCTGTGCTGGTAACGGCGATGGCTCTCGCCGCGGCTCTTGCGCAAGACGAATCCGTCAGCAAGAAGCGCCCGAATAATCTCTCCGGCAGTGAGCGCTCGAATCTTGGAAAAGTCGATCGGCACGAATGCGGGTCACACTGTGATTGCGACTCGGGTGCCTTCGAACACTTCAACATCATCGTCCGAAGCGGGAGGAAGAGGAATGCCGTCCTCGCGAAGCTCGTCTACGATCACCTGGACGACTTCATTGATGTTGTTGAGCGCTTCCTCTTGCGTCGCGCCCTGCGTCACCGCGCCGAACTGGCGCAGAGCGGGGCAATAGGCATGAAACCCACCCTCATCCGGCTCCACCACTACTTTGAATGCGTATGTCTTCACGGGTGATGCTTCACCAATAGTATAGAGGTCGCTGGGCGGCAGTGAAAGCGATCGCCTCGCGGCGTCAAGCCTGCTGGAAAGCCGGCTGCAGACTGAAAGTCCGCCCCACAAGCACACTTTTCCCACACAGAAGACATTCGAGGGGATCCCCTGAGCCGCTTTAGCACCTCGCGGCCGAGGTTCTGTTTCTTAACCCGCAACAGAGAGGGACCGGTCGTGTACCGGCGGACACCCATCGCACGCAGACCCGCAACAGTTTATCTAGAAAACTGCTCTTGGTCGATTGGGCTCTCCGATGAGAGAGCGCTCCAACTCCTTCCTGCTTTCACGGTAAGGGATGGAGAAAGAAATCGCTCGCGAACCGAAGTGCGAAGTGGTAGAGGCGAAAGAGGAAACAGGCGCCAAAAATCGTGGGAACGGCAAGCCAGAACGTCGGCTGAAGCCGACGCGGCGGACTAACTAAAGTCCGCGCCACGTGCGGTATCATCATCTCTGCAAACATGGCGGTCACCCGGCGGCGAAACGTCACCAACATCGCTCGGCGCGAACAACCCATCGAGCCCGATCCCGCGCCGCAGCCCGCAGAACCGGAGGAAGCGCAGGGGCCCAAGGTGTCGGCGATCCTGATCGCGCACAATCAGGCGCCCGCCCTCCGGCGCGCCATCGAGGCACTCGAGCGTTCGGCGGACCGCGAGCGGCTGGAAATCCTGGTGGTCGATTGTGGCAGCCAGGATGGAAGCGGCCAGCTCGACGAAGAATATCCCGGCGTCACCGTGCTCCGTCTCCCGCATCACTTTGGCGCGACCAAGGCGATGAACATCGGCATCCGGACCGCCAAAGCCGATCTGGCGTTGTACCTGGCGCCGGAAGTGGAAGTCGCCCCAGATACGGTCGGTAAACTCGCTGAGCGCCTGGAAGCCGACGAGGACGCCACCGCCGCGTGCCCGCTGTTGGTGGACGAGCACGGCCAGCCGAAGTCGCGCGCATCGAAAATCCCGACCAGCGATACCTTCTCGGCAGTATGCGGCGGCAGGGAGATACCCGGCGCGGAGATCGATCTTTCCCTCGAGAGCATCGACGTCGAGTATCCTGGCCGGGATGCGATTCTGGTCCGCAAGCAATTCCTCAAAGGCATGAACTACTTCGATGAGCGCTACGGCCACTACTGGGCCGACGCCGACCTGGCGATGAAGATCCTCCAGGTGCAGCGAAAAATACGGCTCTATCCAGGGATTCGTGCGACCATTCACCCGGCGCCGGACGCCGCCGCCAGCGATTCCGCGTTCGCGGTGGACCGCGCACTGGGCGCCGCCCACTTCCTGGGCAAGTACGATGGCTTTTTCGCGGGACTGCGATTTCGCATCGCCGCGGTTCTGAAGGCTCTGGCCGGGTTCCGCCTGGGCGAGGTCGCCGCTCTGATCAGCGGGCAAAAGGTCGACGGGTCGCAGTCCGCTTAATTCTTCTAAGGTTTTTCTCCTAACACCCTAACTTTCTTCCCATGCCCTCCCGATAGAAAAGGAGCAGGTATGCCTATGCACATGGACGCCTTTCTATGGATGTTCCTCCCGGTTTTCGTGGCCGGCGGGAGCGCTTTGCTGTCGTTCTACATCATGCAAGCCCGGCTGGAGGTGGCGCTGTCCAAGGAGCGCGAGTCGCTGGCCGAAGCGCGGGCCACCATCAGCTCGCAGAAGATCACGATGGAGGAGCGGATCAAGGCGACCGAGGAGGCCACCAAACGCCATTCGCTCGACGAATTCATGCAGGAATTCCGAGTGGAGGAGCGGAGCTACGTTCGTGAAAGCAGGTCGCTTTCGGCTTCCAAGAAGAGCATGGTGATGCAGGAACGCCTGTTCTTCCGCAACATTCCTCTGTCGAATTGGATCGAGCACGAGATGGTGGTGGAAGAGGGCCGCGACCTGGATCAGTTGCCGAAGGAGTCCGTGTTCGCCGCCCCGGCGCTCGGCAATGGCCACGGCAGCAACGGTCACGAAGGACGCCTGGCCATCTCCAAGCTCTTGGAGGAGGTGACCATCAGCCACCACCCCAACTCCGACCCTGACACGCTGATGGCCGCCCGTGCAACAGCCTTCGGCGCTCAGTAGGCCCGCGGCAGTTCAATCCGGTGTAAACCGTTACAAGATAAAGCCGTCCTAAAAAAGAGCGATATGATAGGGCTGGTGGCACAGCCTGTGCTGGTAGAGCAAGCCGGGTCCGGACTTCTGCGCGACTTCAGCGCGTGGATGATATCGGAGCAACGCCGGATCTATGCGCTCTGCCAGCGGTTTCTCCAGGACCGCGACGAAGCGGACTCGGCCACGCAGGACGTTTTCCTCAAAGCCTTCCAGGCGCTGAAGCGGGAGGACGCCAAGGAACTTGAAGATCCGGCGCGGTGGATCACCCGAATCGCGGTGAACACGTGTCTGGACCGGTTGCGGTCGCGCAAGTGTCAGTTTTGGAGGAGGAGACCGTCGCCCGAGGATGAACGGGCCATCCTGGGGATGGCGGTCTCCACGGCGCCCGGCGCCGAGGACCGGTACTTCGCCGGAGAGATCGCGTCACGGCTGGAGGCTGCGCTGGAGCGCTTGTCGCCGCGTCAGCGGGCCGTGTTCACACTGCGGCATTACGAAGAGATGAGCCTGGAGGAGATCGGGAACCTTCTGGGTCTGGATGTGGGGACAGTGAAGGCGCACATGTTTCGCGCGGTTTCCAAGCTTCGCGAAGACCTGCGGGATCTATACGAGGGAACTTGAATGAACGGGCATCTGACCAGTGACGACCTTGTGAACCGGCTGTATGGCGTGGGCGGAGACGACGCGCACCTGGAAAGTTGCGCCGAGTGCGCGCGGCGGTGGAGCGAACTGCGCGCCCGCCGGGAACAGTTTCTGCGCCGTCCGGCGGCCGCGGAAGAATCCAGCGAATTTTTCGCCGCGCAGCGGAGCCGGATTCACGCGGGCCTGGAGCGTGGGCGCCGTCCCCACGTGCCGTGGGTTCCGGCGGGAATCGCGGCGGCGTGCCTGCTCGCCGTGGGGCTGTTCGTGTACCGGCCGGCGGCGGCTCCGCGGGCCGAGACCGCCGACGCCCAGTTGTTCTCGGATGTGTATTCGATGGAGCAGTCGGAGGAACCGCTGGCGGCCGCCCCGATCCACGCATTGTTTGAGGAGCGCTAATCGATATGCAGAAGTGGCTTTTCCTGATCCTGACCGTGCCGCTCACTCTCGGCGCGCAGCCGCCGTTTGGCCCTTTTCCGTGGTGGGACAGCCCGATCGCGCGCGACTTGAACCTTTCCGACGCCCAGAACCGGCAAATCCGCGCCACCGTGAAGGAATATCGGGATCGCCTGGTGGATCTGCGGGCGGTGGTCCAGAAGGCCGAAGGGGAGCTGCAGGACATCTTCAACGAAGAACAGATCGATCAGAGGCGGGCCAACGACGCGATCGAGCGCCTGGTGGCGGCCCGCTCGGATCTGACCCGCACGCTTTCGCAGATGGACCTGAAACTGCGCGGCGTGCTGACGGCGCAGCAATGGCAGCAATTGCAGCAGCGCCGGCCCAGGTTCGGGTTTGGGCCCCGCGCCCGCGGCGAGGACTCGGGAGGCCCCCGTCCGGCCCCCGCCCCGAATCAGCAGAAGTAGAAGTCCATCCGCCAGAGATCGAACGGCACGCCACGCCTAGTCGAGATCGCGCGACCAATTAAACCGCTGGACGATCTCCTCCACGGTTCCTTCACGCTCCCAAAGTCCTCAGGAAATCGACCGGTCGCACGATCGCGATGCCTTGAAAGGCTTTGAGCCGTGTGAGGTGATAATCGTAGGACGCGATGAGGCCGGCGTTTCCCGCAACGGCGCATTCGAGCACGCGGTTGTCGTCCGGATCGGCTGCGATCACTTCCAGCGTGAGCTTAGGCGCCACAATCTGCGCCACCTTCGCCACGAGCTTCAACTGAGCGATGATGTCAGGTTCCGGCCAGTCCAAATCCGCCCGGAGCACCTCGGCCAGTTCCCGCATGATGGCGGGCGAGATGAGCAGCGCGTATTCGCGCCTCACCGCTCTCCGCCAGAGATCGAACGGCACGCCACGCGTACTGTTGAACGCGGAAAAGTAGACGTTGGTATCCAGTACAACTCTAAGCAGATCTCCGGGTTTTCCGGCGCTCATGGATCAGTTGGGTTGCGCTCCTCGGATCGGTCTTGATGCCGAGCTTCCTGGCCTGCTTTGCGCCCGCGCGGGCGAATCGCTCGCCTTCTGCGAGAATCTCATCTGCCGTCATGGGTTTCTTAGCCTGCTCGGCTTTGGCTTCCTGAATAAGGTTTGCCACCCAGCGCGTTTCGTCGCGATCACGCTGGTCTCGAAACCGATGATAGACGCGCACCATCTCACGGAAGAGTTCGCTCTTGGTGCGCCGCTCTTCCTTGGCAAGAATCTCCACCTCCTTCACCATTGCCGGTGGTACCGAGAAACCGAGAACTTTGCTTACCCTGCTCATAATACTTAGTTTAACTTGTTTCAACCACCTTCGAGATCGCGCGACCAATTAAACCGCTGGACGATCTCCTCCACGGTTCCCTCGCCCGCCACCCGGCCGCGCTCGAGAAACAACGCCCGCGTGGCCAGCGCACGCGCGAACTCGGTGTTGTGGGTCACCAGAATCTTGGCCTGGTGGAGGGCGCGGAGCGTCCGGACCAGATCGCGCTGCGCCGGAGGATCCAAAAACGTCGTCGGCTCGTCCAGGATCAGAATCCGCGGTTCCATCACCAGCACGCCGGCCAGCGCCACGCGGCGCTTTTCTCCCGCGCTCAGGTGATACGGCGCTTTGTCAAGATGCGCGGCCATGCCCATCTGCTCGAGCGTGGCACGCGCGCGCGAGGCGGCCTCGCCGGCAGACAATCCGAGATTCACCGGGCCGAACGCTACGTCTTCGAGCACGGTCGGCATGAAGAGCTGCTCGTCGGCATCCTGGAACACCAGCCCGACCTCCGCGCGGATCTTAGGCAACGTCTCCTGGTTCACTGGCATGCCGCAGACTTCGACCGAGCCCTCGCCTTCAAGCAGGCCGTTCAGATGCAGAACAAACGTGGTCTTGCCGGAACCGTTGGCGCCGAACAGCGCCACGCACTCGCCTTCTTCCAGTTGGAAGTCGATGCCGTCGAGCGCCTGCGTTCCGTCGGGGTAGCGGTAGTGCAGATCCCTGACTTCGACCACCCGGCTCATAGCGCCAGCCGGATGACGGCCGAACCCGCCGCCGCCGCGCACAGGAATGCGAGATCGCCCGTGCCGAAGCGCGCCGGAGCCAACACAGGAAAGTGTCCGCGGAATCCGCGCGCCAGCATCGCGCGATAAATTCCATCTGCGCGCTCCCAGGATCTGGCGAAGAGCACGCCCAACGCCCCGGCGGCTGCCTGAAAGCGCGAAGCGCGGCGTACCCCAAGTCCTTCGCGGGATCGCGCGGCTTGGCGCATGTGCTGCGCCTGCTCGGAAATCACGAACAAGTAGCGATACAGAAACTGGACCACCAGGATGAACGGCCGCGGCACTCCCAGAGTTTCGAGCGCGTGGAGAAGCTGGGCGATAGGCGTCGTCGCCACCAACACCAGCGCGGCGATTCCGGAGAGAAAACTTTTCTCGGCCAGAGCCAGCGCGCGCGCCGGTTCGCCGGCGAGCCAGGTGACGGCCGCGAAGGTTGCGGCAAAGGGCAGGATCAGCGCGCCGCGTCCCAGCACTCCGCCGAACGGCAGACGCGCGGCCAGAATCGCCGCCGCGATCAAAATCGCGTAGGCCGTGAACGCAAGCTGCGCGCCGGATGGCGTGGTTGAGACCGCGATCAGGAACGCGAGCAGCGCGCCCAACTTGGCACGGGCGTCGCGCCGGTGCAGCGCGCTCCGGCCGCGGCTCCAGCGCTCGACCACGACGTGGTGCAAGGCTTAGGCGCTCCTTCGCCGGGCGATCGCGCGGCCGCACAGAACGCACACCACGTACACCAGCATCAGCCCGGCGAGTCCCGCGGCGGCCTTCCGCAGCCAGGCCGACTCGAATCCGTGCAGCTCGTAGTCCGCCAGAGGCGCGTGCAGCCATGCGGGCGTCTGCACCGGCACGCCGAGCTGCGCCGCCAGCTTCGCGATCCCGTCCGGTGCGGCCGAGGCCGCAAGCACCCCCACCACCGCCAGAAACACCGCGCCAATCGCGACCACGCCGAGCACGCGTGAGCCGCCCTCCCGGGGGTTGCGCACCCAGGCGGGATTCAGACGCTCGATCGCGCGCACGGCCGCTACCGTGATGGCGCCTTCGATCACGGCGCTCACCAGGAACAACCCGAGCGAGACCCACAGCAGACGCCCCGGCATCGGCACGCCGGAGATCAGCAGTTGCGAGAGCGCCAGGCACGCGCTGGTCAGCACGCTCAGCACGCCGCCGGTGAAGATCGACGCCGATCGCCAGGGGCCTGCGCCCCACATCCGATACGGGAGATAGCCGGCCAGCACTCCCGCCACGGCCATATTAAAGACGTTGGCGCCCAGCGCCATGATGCCGCCGTCCTGAAACACGAATGCCTGAATCGCGACGATGGCCGCCATCGCGACGGAAGCGGCGGCCGGACCGAGCGTGACCGCCAGCAGAGTCCCGCCCACCAGGTGCCCACTGGTGCCGATTCCTACCGGGAAATTGATCATCTGCGCGGCGAACACGAATGCGCCCATCACACCGAGAAGGGGAATGCGGCGGTCCTCCAATTGGCTCTGCGCGCGGCGCGCCACCAGCGCGACGGCGGGCACGGCCGCCACGTCGAGCGTGGCCCATACCGGAGGCGACAGGAATCCGTCGGGGATGTGCATCGGGGGTGAACTCCTATTGGTAGCACGAATTGAGAATCCGTGCCACTGCCGGCGGCAGGCCGCGGGTTGCTCCCCGGACGCCGGTCGGCTACCCTGACAGAGGAATGAGCGTGCTCAGCCGGATTGGCGTGGCCATCGATTCCGCCCTCCTCAGCAAGTTCGACCACCTGATCGCCCGGCGCGGCTATACCAACCGCTCGGAGGCGTTTCGCGATCTGATCCGCGACGCGCTGATCGAGAAGACGGCGGAGCGGGCGGACAGCATCGTGGTCGGCACCGTGACGCTGGTCTACGATCATCACGTCCGGATGCTCTCCGAGCGCCTGACCGAAATGCAGCATGAGCACTACCACAGCGTGCTCTCCACGCTGCACGTGCACCTCGATCACGACCATTGCCTGGAGGTCCTGGTGCTGCGGGGCAAGGCGGCGGCGGTGCGGAAGATGGCCGACGCGCTGATCTCGACCAAAGGCGTCAAACACGGCCGTCTCACCATTACCAGTTCCGGGGCCGGATTGTGATCGTAGGCACGGGGATCGACCTGTGCGAAGTCGGCCGGATCGAGACCGCGATCGCGCGGCACGGCCGCCGGTTCCTGGAGCGCGTCTACACGGCGGGCGAGATCGCCTACGCCGAGCGCAAGGCCAACCGCTACGAGCGCTACGCGGCGCGCTTCGCAGCCAAGGAAGCCGGGATGAAGGCGCTCGGCACGGGTTGGCGCGGCGGACTCGGCTGGCGCGATCTGGAGGTCGCCAACCTCGCCTCGGGCCGCCCGACTCTTCGGTTGCACGGCAAGGCCGCGGAGATCGCGGCAACGCTCGGCGTGCGCAGCGTCTCGCTGTCGATCACGCACACCGCGACGCAGGCGATGGCGGCGGTGATTCTAGAGGATTGACGCCGCCTCCGGCAATCCGCACGCACGCCACGCGTCGAACCCGCCGATCAGGTTCATCACGTCTTTGAATCCGGCGCGCTGGACCAGGCTGCACGCGATCGAGCTGCGGTAGCCGCTCTTGCAGTGCACCACCACCGGCAGGTCGCGGTCCAGGTCGCCGAGAATCGTCTCCAGTTGGTGGAGCGGCTTCAGCTTGGCCTCCGGAATGTGGCCCTCGTCCCACTCCGGCTGCCTGCGCACGTCGATCAGCTGCACCGAGGCTAGCTCGCGGTTCAACTCCTCCACCGGAATCTGTCCGATTTCCGAAACCGGGCGACGCTCGGCCACCCACCGATCCATGCCGCCCTTGAGACATCCGGCGACGCCCTCGATGCCGACGCGCGCCAGCCGCAGGCGCGACTCCTCCAGGCGCTCTTCGTCCTCCGCCACCAGGATGATTTCCTTATCCAAGCCGAGCACCGTGGCAGCCCAGGACGCATACTGGCCGCCGAGAGCGATGTTCACCGCGCCAGGAATGTGGCCCGCCCCGAATTGCTGCGGTGGGCGCGTATCGAGCACTACGGCTCCCGCATGCTGGCGGGCCAGAACCTCGTCGCCACTCAGCTCGGCCAGCGGAGCGTGCTCCACCAGCGCCGGAGCGCCGGTCCGGTTGATTTCGGCGTCCAGCGCGAAGTAGCCCGGCCGCTCGGGCAGCTCCGCCGTGAGCAGGCGCACGAATTCGTCCTTAGAGCGTGGCCGCAGCGCGTAATTCAACGCGCGCTCCTTGCCGATGGTGGATTGACGCTCAGGCCGCATCTGCTTGCCGCACAGCGATCCCGCGCCGTGGGCCGGATACACCTCCACGTCGTCGCCCAGCGGCAGCAGTTTCCGGTGCAGGCTGTCGTAGAGCATGCCGGCGAGCTCCTGCGGCGTTTTGTCCTTGGAGAGATCGGGCCGGCCGACGTCGCCGATAAACAGCGTGTCGCCGGTGAGCACGGCGAAGGGGTTCGGTCCGCGATCGAGATCGGTGACCGCGATGGAGATGCTCTCGACGGTGTGGCCGGGCGTCTCGAGAAAGCGCAGGATCACGCGCCCGAAGCGGATCTCGCCGCCATCGACCGCGTCCACGTGCGGGAACGTGGCGCCGGCCGCGGCTCCCAGGTAGATCTTCGCCCCGGTGCGCTCGGCCAGCTCGCGATGGCCGCTGACGAAGTCGGCGTGCAGGTGCGTCTCGATGACGTGCTCGATCCGCAATCCCTGCTCGCGCGCTTCGTCGAGGTACAGCGACACGTCGCGCTGCGGATCGACCACGCAGGCGACGCCTTCCGATCCCAGCATGTAGGAGGCGTGCGAAAGACAGGTCAGGTAGAACTGCTGGAAGTACATGGCGCTCCTAGGCCGGCAGGTACTGGCGCAAGGTCCCATAGAAGGACTTCACGAAATTCGCCGCCACCTGCGTCGCCGCATCCTGATCGGCGCCCGCCATGGGCACCACCACGCGCACCAGCGCCGTGTCGGTGCGATTCAGTTTCATCGCGTCCACCACCACCCAGAATTTCGCCGTGTACTCGCTGGCCACCACCCGGTCGCGCGACTGGTACCAGTACAGCACCAGGCTGCGGGAATCCCCGTGCGCGACGACGTATCGATTCACGGTAATCGGACCCGGCGCGCCGGCGTCGAGCGTATACTCGTCCGAGGTCAGCGGCGTCCACCCGCTGCCCGGCAGGCAGTTCTTGGGCGAGTGCGGCGCCTTGCCGTTTCGCTGCGAGCGGAAGGCCGCGACAAACAGGTTCGCTCCGGCTCTCTGGCCCGGCTCCACGTAGAACCGGTTCAGGAGATCGTCGGCCTTCAGGATCTCGCGCGTTTCCTCGTCGATCAGACCTTCCTGGCTCATTTGCCAGGATCCCAGGGTCCGCGGCATGTTCGCTAGCGGGGCGCCGGGAGGTACCGCCTCCGGGCGGATGGAGCTGTAGAGCAGCGCCGCCTGCGCAACCAGCAGGAGCGTCACTAGCAGCGCGGGCGCCGAGTTCAGGAACTTAGGCATGACTCCCCCACCGAAGAGCGCGGCGAATGACGGTGTGCAAGCCGACCAGCATTGCCAGCGCGATCAGGAAAATGATCCAGCCTTCCAGGCTGTGAAAGAAACCGTGCGCCAGGCCGGTGTCGATCTCGCTCAGAATGCCGGTCATAGTGACCCGGCCGGAGTTGGCCACAATGGCGATGGGCACGGTCGCGATCAGGAGCACCCAGCGCATCCAGACGTTCTTGTCGAAGAAATACGCGTACACCAGCGAGAGGAAGGAGAGCGACAGCAGGCTGCGGATTCCGCTGCACGCCTCGGCGACCGATAGTTTCTGACTGGCCAGCTCCAGGACGTTGCCGTCGCGCAGCACGGGGATTCCCAGGAGGCTCAAAGACGCCTCCGCCACGCCGCTGGCGAACAGTTGCAACGGGAACGTGATCTGGTTGTAGATCACCGCCGGAATCGGAATCATGAACGGCAGCAGCAGCAGCGGGAACGCGAGCGCGCGAACCAGGCGCGTCCCGCCGAGCGTCAGCAGCAGACCCACCAGCGTGATCAGCACGGCGGAGCGTTGCAAAAACAGCTCCGCTCCGAGACTGCCGATAAATCCCTGGAGCGCGCCCCAGAGCATGACGCCCAGGCCCCACCAGGCGGGCTTGCGCTCGACGGCCAGAATCTCTTCGCGGCGCTGCCAGGCGATATAGCCGGCGACCACCGGGACAAAAAATCCGTGGCCGACGTCTTCATCGGTGCTCCATTGTTCCACCAGGTGCCGCAGCACGGGGAAATAAGCCGCCACCAGCAGCGCCGTGAACCACAGGATCGGCAGCCACGAAATCGTGCGCTGGCCGGCGACCGGCGTCTGCTCCGGCAGTTTTTCGGAGACGGTTGCCATACAAGCCTATATTGACACAGAACCACAAGCGGCTAGCGAGTGGGGTCGTGATGAACCCGCTTGCTTCGCGCGCGGTTCGGAGCGGCTAATTCACAGGTGAGGAGGACGTGTCGGTCTTCAGGCGGTTTGTGACGCGATGCACCAGCCGGCGGGGGTCCAGGAGATGCTGCGGGCGGTAATGGCGCTGCGACCAGCGCGAGCCCGGCTCGAACTCGACGCCCAGGAAATACCCGATTTCGCGAAACACGCAGTATTTCACTTTGCCGGTCAGCTCGCCGCTCGGGTAGCTGATGAGCAGGGTGGTGCCGAGCACCACCGGGCGGTCCACCTGGAGGCAGGCGCCGGAAAGCGAAATATCTTCGAGATTTGCGACCCCACGGCGCGTCCGCCCGGTCTGGTCCTTCCACTTGACGTCCACCAGGTCCGCGCAAAGCATCCGAGGTTCGACTCGCCTATCGAGCATATCTACCTCAACTATCGGCCCGGGTAATGCAATTGTTTAGCGATCCGGCCCTAGACAATTTCGCCTTATTCGCTACATAGGGCGACTCCTTATTGAGCGTTTCGGCTGTTACCATGGCTTCACGGATTCCACCATGGAGACATTCCCATACTACCTCCGGTTGGAAGGCATAGGGCTGCGCTCGCGGCTCGGGATCGGCCGGCCCGGAGGTTTCCGCATCATCGCGATTCATCTGGCGCTGGTGGCGATGTTCGGCGTGTTTCTTCCCTGGACGAAGGGCCTCGATTTTCTCGATCCGGTGATGACCACGGCTTACGTCTCTCTGGGGGTGCTGTTCGCGGCGCCCGCTGCCGCGCAGGCCTTCGCCGAGGGCGGCGCGCCTTCGCTGAAGCAGATCCTGGCGCGAATTTTCGTGGCGGCGGTGTACGGCGAGGCCATGGCGGTGGCGATGCTGGTGGCCGGAGTCGCTACCGTCAGCGTGACCCACCGGCGTCTGCTGCTTCCGGTGCTGGACACGCTGGCGTCAGGAGGCGCGCTGGGCCTGAGCGCGTCGCTGGCGCTGGCGTCGGTAGCCGGGTGGGTGACGCTGCGGTACTCCGCGGCGGCGGCGCGCACGGCCATGCGCCTGATCTTTCTCGCGCTGTTGGCCGCGTTCTTCCTCCGGTCGCGATGGCTCCCGGATGTGGCGGGCACGGGCGCGCTGATCTCGCTGGCGGTGAGCGCGGCGGCGCTGATCGCCCTGCGCCGCTGCGCGGAGTCGAAACCATGACCGCCGCGCCGCAACCCGACAAGCTCGGCCTGCTGCTGCGGGTCGGCCTGTTCGTACTCATCGGGTGGCTGGGCATCGTGATTTTCCCGTGGGCGATGCTGCCGCTGGCCGGGTTGCTGGTGACCTCGGCGCTCTCCACATTTGCCGCGGCCGCGCTGGCCAACGCGATCGTGGTCAGAATCTACGAGCGCGGCAGGCTCTCCGACCTGGGCCTCGGCTGGACGGCCACCTCAGCGCGCGAGCTTTTGATCGGCGTGGGTGCGGGAGCCGCGGCCGCCGTCGTGATCGTAGCCGCGCCACTGGCCCTGCGCCTCGCCGAATTCGAGCCCACGCCGGGCGTCGAGCATCCCTGGTCGAGCTTCGCGTTCGTGAGCCTGGTGCTGCTGTTCGGCGCCGCCGGAGAAGAGATGCTGTTCCACGGCTACGCCTTCCAGTTGCTGATCCGCTCGCTGGGGGCCTTCGCCACCATTCTGCCGGCGAGCGTGCTGTTCGGCCTCGCGCACGCCGGCAACCAGAACGCGACGCTGCTCGGCCTGCTCAACACCATGCTGTGGGGCGTGCTGCTGGGCTACGCCTTCTGGCGCACGGGCGCGTTGTGGCTGCCCATCGGCCTGCACTTCGGCTGGAACGTCACCCTACCCTTGTTCGGCGTCAACCTGAGCGGGTTTACAATGGGTGTGACCGGGTACGGGCTGCACTGGAGAGCCGGCGAGCTGTGGAGCGGCGGCGGCTACGGGCCCGAGGGCGGCGTGCTGACCACGGCCATGGTGGCGGCGCTGTTCTTCGTGCTGGTGCGCCTGATTCCGGAACGAGGTGAAGAATGATTCCTCCTCGAGTGGTGCTGGCGTTTGTCGCGGTTGCCTCCCTGCATGCCGATTCGAAGAAGCTGACGCTCGATCAGCGCGTAGAGATCATGCGCGGCCTTACCGCCGAATACGCCACTGTGAAGGCGCCTCTGCCGCGTTCGAAAAAACCGCTCGAGTTCGATGCCGCCGGCAAGAGTTGGGACAAAAAGAAGTGGGACGACGCGGGCAAAGAGCTGGGCCCGGCGGCGCGGATCGGCGACCTGGTCCAGGTGACGCACGTCGACATCGACAAAGACCGCATCCTGCTCGAGATCAACAACGGCATGAAGGGCAAGCGAAAGTTCACCGACCATATCCAGATCGGCATCGGGAACTCGACGGCGCCGATCAGCGGAGGAAACGCCACCAACGCGCCCAGCGGCACCAGCATCGTGATGCTGTTTGACGGAACCATCGGGGAAGTCACCGCCGCCGACGTCAAGAAGCTGATCGCGCCCGTGCTCGATTTCGAAAAGCACAGCGCCACCGAGAACTACGTGGACACGCTGCCGCCGGAGATCAAGCAGGCCATCGAGCAGAAGAAGCCCATCGAGGGGATGGATCGCGAGCAGGTGCTGCTCGCCCTGGGCCGGCCCATACGCAAGAGCCGGGAATCCCATGACGGCGTCGAGTACGAGGACTGGATCTACGGCGAGCCTCCCGGGCGCATGACCTTCGTCACTTTCGCCGGACCCAAGGTGGTCCGCGTCAAGGACACCTACGCCGGGCTGGGCGGGACCATCGCCGACCTCCCCGACCAGCCGTAGCGGCCTGTCCGCTTGCTGAACCGCGACCGTGAGGGAGCGGACAGCCGCGGTAATCCAAAAGGGCTATCCGGAGCACAACAGAACTTCTTCTATAATTTAAGATAGCGACTCGTGCGATGAATATTACCGAGATCTTCATCAAGCGTCCGGTGATGACGGCGCTGGTGATGATGGGAATTGTGCTGTTTGGAGTGGCGGGGTACCGTGCCCTGCCGGTCAGCGACCTGCCCAACGTCGATTTTCCGACGATCCAGGTCCAGGCCGCGCTTCCCGGCGCCAGCCCCGAAACCATGGCGTCGTCGGTGGCGACGCCGCTCGAGCGCCAGTTCGCCACCGTCGCCGGCATCGATTCGATGTCGTCCAACAGCACCATCGGCGCCACCAACATCACCATTCAGTTCACCCTCGACCGTTCCATCGACGCCGCCGCTCAGGACGTGCAGAACGCGATTGCGACGGCCGCCAGAAAACTGCCGCCCGGAATGCCCGCCCCGCCCACCATCCGGAAGGTGAACCCGGCCGACAGCCCGTTCCTGTTCGTGACGCTCTCCTCGCCCAGCCTGGCGCTGTCGGCGGTGGACGAGTACGCCGAGAACCTGATTGCGCAGCGCATTTCGATGCTCGCCGGCGTCGCCCAGGTGAATGTTTTCGGCGCCGCCAAGTGGGCCGTCCACGTGCAGCTCGATCCCAATCTGCTGGTGGCGCACCGCGTCGGGATCGACGAGGTGGAGGAGGCGCTCCAGAAGCACAATGTAAACCTGCCGGTGGGAACTCTGTGGGGGCACAACCAGGATTTCACGCTGAGGGCCAGCGGCCAGCTCACCACGGCTGCCGCTTACCGCGACATGATCGTGGCGTACCGGAACGGCGCGCCCGTGCGTCTGTCGCAGCTCGGGCAGGTGGTCGACGGCGTGCAGAACGACAAGAGCGCCAACTGGACCGTGAGCGCGGCCGGAGCCGAGCGTTCGATCGGGCTGTCGGTCCAGCGCCAGCCCGGCACCAACACTGTCGAAGTGGCGAACCGGATCAAGGAGCTGCTCCCCAGCCTTCGGGCGCTCATCCCGCCTTCGGTGAAGCTGAACCTGCTGATGGACCGCTCCGAAACGATTCTCGATTCGGTCAACGACGTCAAGTTCACCCTGTGGCTGTCGATGGGGCTGGTGATCCTGGTGATCTTCCTGTTCCTGCGCAACGTCTCGGCTACCGTGATCCCCAGCCTGGCGCTGCCCATCTCGGTGATCGGCACCTTCGCCGCGATGAGCCTGTTAGGCTACACGCTCGACAACCTCTCGCTGATGGCGCTCACGCTCTCG
>JBGPLI010000121.1:0-17803 GCA_041486445.1 Bryobacteraceae bacterium | reverse complement strand
TTCCGCCGATGCCGGGTCCCGGTCATTCAGCCCATTCTGACCGTTTTCCGCTCAAATCGTTTTTGAGCCGAACACCAGCTATTCTATTGGAACAACATGGCTTATCGGAATACGAAAAGTACTTTACCGGACAGTAGTGACAAGAGTTTGGTCGAGGTCCCGCCCGGCGTCCTTCGAAAAACGATAGGACATTAATCGGCCGGGGCTTCCCGGTGCAGGAGCTTGCGGCCCCGGGCCTCCACGCGGTCGCCCAGTCTTTTGAGCCCGTCGCGTCCCTGGTATTCCTCGTAATCGCCGCGCTCGACCGATTCGATACTGGCTCGGACACGCTGGCGGACTCCTTCCATTTGCTGTTCATCGAGGTCCGCGAGAATATCCTCCGCGGCAGGCCTGGCCAGCCGTAAGGCGCGCGCGTCCTCTTCTTCCATCCGCCGCAACGCGTCCCGTATCACTTCGCTGACGTTGTTATAACGGCCGCTCTTGACTTTTCTGGGAACGTAAGATGCAAGATGGTCCGTGATCGAGACGTTCATTTGGTCCATGCGCCAGTGATCCTCATTTTCAGGTTACTCCCTCGATCCAAAATGTCAATGTTTGACATCTGCCTTTTGGGGTTCCTCTGGTGCATTTCCTCATAGCGTGCTAGAGTACCGTTTGTGAGCTACACGGCGAACGTTATCAGCGTCATGATTGCCTCACCATCCGACGTGCCGCAGGAGCGTTTGATTGCTCGCGACGTAATCGCTGAGTGGAACACGATTCACGCGAAAGACAAAAGGACCGTCTTGATGCCCATTGGGTGGGAGACGCACTCGGTACCCGAGACAGGTGACAGACCACAGGCGATCGTCGAAGATTACCTACGCCGAGTTCTTCGAGTTGTGTAACAAGTCCGTTGAGAACCGGACAAATCTCATTGTGGAACTGCGTGGGCTGTACCCTGGAATGGACTACCATTTGAAGACTCGCCTTATAGAATACCTCAGCTCCGAGAACGAGTTCGTCCGTGCCAAGCGAGACCTCTACCGCAAGTCTATGGAGGAGTCTTCCGCTGCCAAGTCCTACGTGGAACTGATGACGAATAGCCCCTTGGATGGCAATGCATATGCCAACGCATTGGGGACCTCAATGGCGAAGTTTACCGCGGCCGTGACCGCTGCTGTACAGAGCGCCGATGAGTTCCTGAAGGCATACGAGAACATGGCCAAAGACGAGACGGCAATCGCTCGTGAAGCGCAGGCCGCCGGGCTGAGGTTTGACCCGATTTTTCAACAGAACGCCCAAGGAAACCGGAAGCGCGCAGAGGACACGAAGCAAGCCGCAAAGGGGTTCGCAACCTGCCTTCTTTCGCACGCAAGGGACTGTGCCCAATTCTTGTAGCCCAATTCTGTGCCCACCCCCTGCATAGAAGCCTTGCCCACCGTTGCGAGTCGAGCCGGCAGAGTATCACTCAACTCTATGCCAATTAGCAATAGTGGGCTCAGTTTCAATTTCTGGGCCATTGACAACAGGGGGTGGTTTCTGCTGACACCCGCGTTTCGAGGCCTGATCCCAAAAAGACCTTTCCGCACTCCGCTCAAGGATACGCGGTATCTTTTCGAGGTGCGGCCAAAGGAGGACGGGATGACAGCGGCGGCGGGATTCGTCTACAAAGACGGCATCGTGATCTGTGCAGACACGCTGATTACCGGAGGCATCGTCAGCCGTCACGTCAGCAAGCTAGGAGGCTACCGATTTAACGACGGCGTTGCTATTTTTTCTATTGCGGGTAACGTCGGGATGGCCGAGGCGGCGATTCAACAGTGTGAGGAGGCGCTTGTCGATTATACTGGAAGCCCCCGAAGACGGACGCAGATTGCCAAAGTTATACGAACAGCGCTGTGCACCGAATACAAGACACACATAATTGAAAACCGCTACGAACGCTCGGAATATGATTATGCTGTCATCGTGGCACTCCATTCGCAGGTTGACGGGTTGGGGTTGTATTACACCTGCTCATCACAGATGGCGCGCTCAAAAGAGGGGTGTGAGTTTATTGGGTCCGGGGAGTCTCTTGCGCTTCTAGCGTTGCAAAGATTGGGCGGTCCCAGAGCGTTGAAAATAGCCGACGCAAAACGGGCGTCTGTGATCGCAGCTTACGCGCTTGGTGAGGCCAAACGGCACCAACAGGGCGCAGTCGGAGGCGAATCGATCATCCTCCATATCGAGAAGGACGGAATGGTGAGTACCGCGCACGGATGCAACGAACTCCTGACAGAGAAGTACGCTGCCGAGTTTCACAAGCGCACTGACAGCCTGCTCTCTTTGTTCCTCAATCTCGATAGTGAACAGATTGTTCAGCAGACGCTCAAGGAATACCCCGAGGAAATCGCAAACTTGCGGCGGCGGTACCGCGATGAGGTGGGGTCAACTTTCTATCTGGGGCCGACAGAGACAAGCAGCGTCGTGTGGGAGATCAATTCGCCGGAGTATTTGGAGAAACGACGGCTCAGGAGAGCAGCGCAATGATATCGCCAATCTCCCACAGGCGATCACCCGCCGCCATCGCCGGAGTCACCCGGAGGGTCTGGTGAATCCTGACGAAGTTGTAGTGCATGTAGTGAAGCGCGATCATGGCGATGTGATTTTCAATCTTTTTAGAAATACATTCGTCAATCTTGTAAATCGTCTCATCTGTGCGTTGATGCTGATGGCTATGGCGGTAACGGTCGCGATTCAATCAGTACACACGTTGAGCGAAGTGTGTGGGATGCTCGGGGCTTCTACGATCTAGGGGCTTCTTGGCGCCATGCTATTCCATGCTGGCGTAGACGACGGAAAATGGCTTGCTTACGCCTGTGTAGGTGGAGCGTGTCTTGGTCCGGTACTGCTTGTCTGTCATGCCCTGGTAGCGTATCTCCACTGCCGCTTCTGCCTTGTGAGGCGAATTGAGAAACTTCACCTCTTCGGCTCCGATCCCGCAGCACAGCACGTGGGCCTGATTAGGCAGGAGCGCGACATTCTTGAGAGTGGAGGTTTTTTTAGGACTCCCGTCGAAACTGATCTGAAGCTCTATTTCCACATTCCTGCTCGGAACGGTCCCGACGTTTTGAATGGTGGCGCATAGATCGGCGTAGCTGCTAAGCATTTCCTCGACATGCACCAAAGTCACTCCTACGTAGGGCCGATGCGATGCCTCAAGCACCTGTCGTGTGGCTATGGTGTTTTGCCGTGTGGTGTACCAAATGAACGCAGTGACGACCGTGTAAACTACCGTTGCCATCGCCACGACCGCAGCCGAATTCGAGTTAAGCCAATTCAAGATCAAGACTCCCTTTTGCCCCACCGTGCTTTGGCCGCCTTCGCTGCGATCTGGGAGCGTTTCTTTGGCCCAAGGGCAGCGGCCCGAGCAGCGCCACCTTTCAGGCCGCCCAGCCGTCCCAACGCGACAGCGGCGGGATTCTTGCGCTTCACCTCTGGCGCTTCCGTCTTCGGGGCTTGGCCGGTGGATTCGAGCATGATTCGGTACGCGAGAGCGTTCGGGTCGCGGGGACGAGTCTTTGAGCGGTCAGGCATGATGCCTTCAGTATGACAGGAGAGGAGCCAATGTCAAGATCAGGAAATTTCAAACTGATCACTACCCAATTGGCAATAGTGGGCTCCGGTAATCAGCTAGTGAGCCTATTACTAAGCCACGATTCTGCGAGCGTTCATGGCTTCGAACCAGTAGGCCGGAGGTTCGAGTCCATCCGGGCGCGCCAGATAACCTCAGCACCACTCCCGGCAATCAAGAGTCGGAAGGGTTCTTAGATTGCCGCTGCGGCCGTCAGAATCGTCAGATTCTCCACGGCTTGGTAGTCGCTGGCGTTATGGGTAACGAGGGGGACGTTCAACTGCACGGCCGCGGCTGCAATCCAGGCATCGGCGAATGTGATGGGGCGGCCCCTCTTCTCGCAGCCGCTTTTGATCCGCGCCCACACGCGAGCGGTCTCAGGGTCCGGCGACAGGAGCGTGAAGCGGGTGAGAAAACGGCGCATCAGATCGCGCCGGCTGGCGCCCCAATTCTTCGCCTCCATGCCGTATTCGATTTCGGCCAGCGTGATCAGCGAAACAGCCAATGGCCTGCCGGCGAGAATGGCTTGATACGCCGGAGCAAGAGAGTGAGCCTTAAACAGGAAGGAAACAACATCGGTATCCACAACTGCGGGAGTTGCGGGGTCCATCAAAGGTTGACGGGCCGGGAGCCTTCTCTGCGGAGCGCCCGGATCAACGCCACAAATTCTTCCGCCCCTTCCGGGTCATATTCGGTGTAGGCTTTCAGGTCTTCCAAGCTGACCGGCGGTTTGAGGACAACGCCTGCCGGAAGCTGTACCTGCCCCCCTCCCATTTCCTTCGGCTCGGTCCTTTGTGGCATCTTGATTCTCAGTCTAACTCAATGTCTTACCGCCGGGCATTGACCCCACGCGCTGGCGGCGATACAATCGCAGCCATGAGCAAGATCTCACGCCGGGGATTCGTCGAAGGCTCCGCGGCCGGCCTGGTGGTGGCGACGACCGCTGTCCCTCTGGCGGGGCAGGATCGCGCGGCCGCCACGCGTCCGGAAGCCGAAGCGCCGCCCGTCCCCCATACCGCCATCAAGCTCGTCGTCAACGGCGTCGAGCACAAAGTGGAAGTCGAGGATCGCTGGACCCTGGTCGAACTCCTGCGCGATCACCTGGAGCTGACCGGCACCAAGATCGGCTGCGACCGCGGCGAATGCGGCGCCTGCACGGTGCTGATCGACGGCAAGCCCATGTACTCGTGCAGCCAGCTCGCCGTGTGGGCCAACGGCCGCTCCATCCAGACCGTCGAGGGACTCGCGCAAAAGGACCGTCTCGATCCTCTGCAAGTCGCCTTCATGGAGCACGACGGCCCGCAATGCGGCTTCTGCACGCCGGGCCAGTTGATGAGCGCCAAGGCCTTGCTCGCGCGTAACCCGCATCCCACTCGCGATGAGGTGCGCGCCGCGATGACTGGCAACATCTGCCGGTGCTCCAACTACAACCGCTATGTGGAGGCCGTGATGGCCGCCTCGGCCCGGCCCGGCGCGACAACCGGAGGGGGGCAAGCATGAATACCCTGAACACGCTCGGTCATCCCACGCAGCGTATCGACGCCTTGAAGCGCGTCACCGGAACCGCTACCTATACGGGCGACCTGCATCTGCCGGGGATGCTCTACGCGCGCGTCCTGCGCAGCCCGCATCCGCATGCGCGGATCCGCAGCATCGATCTTTCGAAGGCCCGCGCGCTTCCCGGCGTCAAAGCCATCCTGACCCGCGAGAACTGCGACACCGTCTGGGCGAGCGGCGACACGCGCAACAAGCGCTATCTGTTCAACAACCCCGTGCGCTTCGCCGGCGACCCCGTGGCGGCGGTCGCGGCCATCAACCGGCACGTTGCCGAGGAAGCGACGCGGCTGATTGAGGTCGATTACGAAGTGCTCCCCTTCGTCCTCGATCCGGAAGAGGCATTGAAGCCCGGCGCGCCGGAAATCCAGCCAGGTGGGAATCTCTCACAGAACTTTAAGAAGGAGCATGAGCCCGAAGTTTATCGCCGCGGCAACCTCGACGAAGGATTCCGCGCAGCCGACCGCGTTTTCGAGGACAGCTACACTTCGGTTCACCACAACAACGCGCAGCTCGAGCCGCGCGTCAGCGTCGCGCTGTGGGAAGGCGACAAGCTTACCGTCTACGCCTCCACGCAGGGTATCTCGAACTGCAAGACCGACATCGCGAAGGATCTGAAGCTCCCGCCGGAGAAGGTGCGCGTGGTCTGCCACTACATGGGCGGAGGCTTCGGAAACAAGAATCAGAACCACGATTTCGACCTGATGGCCGCGCTGCTCGCCAAACAGACCGGCACGCCGGTGAAGCTGGAGTTCACGCGCAAGGAAGATTTCGTGGCCGTGCATGGACGCTGGCCCACCAAGCAGTACTACAAGGTCGGCGTGAAGAACGACGGCACGCTCACCGCGATCCAGTTCCGCGGATATTCCGGCATGGGTCCGTACCGCAAGAGCTCCGGCGACATCGCGGGCGTCGAGCTGTTCCAGTGCCCGCACGTCGAGAAGACCGTCTATCCGGTTCTCACCAACATGGCGGTTTCGGCGAACTACCGCGCGCCGGCCTATCCGCACGGAGTCTTCGGGATCGAGTCGCTGATGGACCAAATCGCGCATGAGCTGAAGATCGATCCGGTCGAGTTCCACCTGAAGAACATGACGCGGAAGTATCAGGACAAGACGCCCTACACCAGCATCGGTCTCGAGGAGTGCGTTCGCCGTGGCGCGGAGGCGATCGAATGGAAGAAGAAATGGCGTCCGGCGAACTCAGGAGCAGGCGAAGTCAAGCGCGGCGTCGGCATGGCGATGGGCGCGTTCGGCTCCGGCCTGGGCCGCAGCAGCGCCGTAGTGCGCATGAATTCGAAGGGCCGCTATAACGTGCACGTCGGCGTCACCGATTGCGGCAGCGCCGCCAAGACCACCATGGCCCTGATCGCGGCCGAGGCACTGGGCGTGGGTCTCGACAAGATCGACCTGATCTGGGGCGACACCGATATTTGCCCGTACTCGGTCGGCGAGTCCGGCAGCCGCACGACCAGCTTCACCGGCTGGGCCGTGGTCCAAGCGGTCGAGGACCTCAAGCGCCAGATCGCGGAAAAAGGACCGCCCCAGGGAGACGAGCTGCGCGTCGGCATGGCCACACCCGAGCCCGTGCTCAAGGGCGAGGCGCGCTTCAGCTTCTGCGCGGATTTCGTGGAAGTGGAAGTCGACACCGCCAGCGGCCACGTGAAGGTGCTCAAGTTCGTGGCCGTGCACGACAGCGGCCGCATCGTGAATCCCCTCACGGCCGCCAGCCAGGTGAAGGGCGGCGCGACGCAGGGCGTCGGGATGGCGCTTCACGAGGAGCTGCTCTACGACCGCCGCTCCGGCGTTCCGCTCACCGCCGGCTACTACGGCGCGCGGGTGGTGACGCATCTCGATGCGCCCGAAATCGAAGTGATCTTCGTCGAAACCGAGGACCCCTACGGCCCGTTCGGCGCCAAGACGCTCGGCGAACCGCCCATCGTTCCCTCGGTCGCGGCGATCTCCAACGCGATCTTCAATGCCACCGGGAGGCGCGTCAAGAGCCTGCCGATCACTCGTGACAAGGTTCTGGAGGTGCTCGCATGAAAGCCTTCGTGAACGCCAATCCAAAGGACCTGAAGGAAGCCGTGGCGCTGCTCGGACAGGCGCGCCAGCAGGGCCACAGCGCCTCGATCGTGGGCGGTGGCAGCGATCTGCTGGGGATGGTGAAGGAGCATCTGGTCGCTCCGGACGTCCTGGTGAATCTGCGATCCATCAAAGGCCTCGACCAGATCGCCGCCGACTCGAGCGGCGTGAAAATCGGCGGACTGGTCACGCTCGACGCGCTCAGCCAGCATCCGGCGATCCGCAAGCAGTACACCGTGCTGGCGGAGGCGGCCGGAAGCGTCGGGACGCCGCAGATCCGCAATGCCGGGACGCTGGCCGGCAACGTCGCCCAGCGGCCGTGGTGCTGGTATCTGCGGAACGGGTTCCCGTGCTACAAGAATGGCGGCAACACCTGCTTCTCGGTGACGGGCGAGAACCAGTTCCACGCCATCTTCGGTGGTGGCCCCAGCTACATCGTGCATCCGTCCGACACCGCCCCGGCGCTGCTGGCGCTCGACGCGAAATTTCGCATCGTGGGTCCTGCCGGCGAGCGGGTGATTCCCGCGGCCGAATTCTTCGCGCTCCCGCGCATCGATCCCGAGCGTGAGAACGTGCTCGCGCCCGACGAGGTGATCGCCGCGATTCATCTGCCGCCGGCGCGCGGCGGCGTCCGCAGCACCTACCACAAGCTGATGGATCGCGAGGCGTGGACCCACGCGGTGGTCAGCTCGGCCGTCGTGCTCGAGTTCGACGCGCAGAAGGTCTGCCGGAGCGCCCGCATCGTGCTCGGAGGCGTGGCGCCGATTCCGTGGCGGCTGCCGAAGGTGGAGGCGATGCTCACCGGCCAACGCATCACGCCAGAGCTGGCGGCCAGAGCGGGCGAGGCGTCCGTCGAGGGCGCACAGCCGCTGGCCAAGAACAAGTACAAGCTTCCTCTGACGAAGTCCACGGTGAGCCGGACGCTGCTATCGGTTGCGAAGGCGTAACCGCTCCTTCGCACTCGCGTGTAAACGGAGTGAGCTCATACCGAGCCGCGACGGTCACGGAGCGGTCTTCGATGCTACAGTAGGGAGTAGCCTCCTCCAAGTCCCCATCGTCTAGCCCGGCCTAGGACATCGCCCTTTCACGGCGGTAACGGGGTTCGGATCCCCCCTGGGAACGCCGCACAAAAATCCCCAGATGATTCGTTCGATGCCAGTCGCGGAGCAAGCGGGGAACGAGTCCCTTTTTCTCTTGCAAAGCGGAGTGAAACTGTGTTATCGTCACTCAGTGAGAGCTTAGGTTTAATGGCTAACCGTGTCTCAGTTTCTTGTGTCCCACTGCATTTGTTGAATCTTCGCATTTCCTTCAGATTTTAAAGTACTCTACATCTTCTTGTTTTGTCCCCTTCAGGTAAAGCGGCCAAGGTTTCACTATGTGAAGGCGTCTGCAAAATGACGCAAATGTTGGTTGCGAAAGGAAAAACACAAATGTTACGAAAAAACTTGTTTCCAAACCTGACAAGACCAGAAATCTCTAAGTTGCGCGGCGGAGGGAAACATAACTTTTTGTATTTCGTCGGGATCTTAGAGACTTCGGGAAGTGATGTTTTGACGAATGTGCTGCGGCTAAAACTCCTGAACCAGAGGTCCACCCAAAGGTCAGGAATGTTCCCAGAAGGCTATGAGCCCCTCCGTGGAAGTTACGGGACGGCGAAGTTCTGTCTGAAAACAATGAAGATTCCAGTACCGCGCCTGAAACTCATATCCGTTGGCTGGCCGAACCCTGCTGCTGTTCCCCGAATCGTCATGGAACACAAACCGGCGTGCGTTCTGGACTCCGGTCGCTCCACTGAGGCACTCAAGATCTTAGAAACCGAGGCGGAGGATTTCGAGGTCAGACATCGCATTCGACGCCACGCAGCCCAAAGCCGCGACAGGCTTGACATTGTGTTGAGCCTGATGTCATATTCGGACGCCGTTCCGATCTGCCCCGATTCCGCCGATCGATTCGAGGCATATCTTGGCCTCCGAAACTTGACATTCCTACGAGGTCTCCTGGAACTCCTCGATATGCCAGACTCGCAGCCAAGGCCGTCTGAGCTGGGATTGCCCCAGGCTGCGTAAAAAAGGCGTCACAACGGTCGCCTCCCGTCCGCGCTGATCGCCACGACATCCGACGGAAAACTTGCTAGACTCAAGGCGAGCGAAAGATCTTCCGGTCGATGTTCGAAAGAATCACTTTCAACCCCAACGTAATGGGAGGGCGCGCCTGCATCCGCGGCATGCGGATTACGGTTTCCCTTGTTGTCAATCTCGTCGCCGATGGAATGTCTACGGATGAGATATTCAGGAATACCCTGATCTGGAACCCGAGGATGTTCAACAAGCGCTATCCTAACGCTTCGGAGCTGGCCGGCGAGGAAGTTCACCCGTTCACGAGCCCCGCGGCGTGAAGTTTCTGGCTGACATGGACCGCATCCCATTTCCCCATCCCGGAGAAACCATTCGAGAGGACTATCTAAAACCGCTCGGAATGAGCGTCAACAAGCTGGCGATCGAGCTACGGGTGCCCGCCACCCGCATGACGGAAATCGTCAACGGGCGGCGCGGCATCACGGCCGACACCGCACTCCGGTTGGCGCGCTACTTCAACACCACGCCCCGGTTTTGGCTGAACCTTCAGCGCACAGCGCCCGGCGCGGGCCTGGGTGCTCACGAGAACCGATGACTCCAGCCGCGCCGAGGCTGCGCTGAGCGCTGAGTCAGTGAAGAGGCTTCCTACGACCTCGCCAAGACCGGCGATGCCTGGCGCGAGGAAATCGAGCGCGCGATCGAGCCCCACCGGGCAGCGTGATCCACAATGCTACAGTAGAAACGTAGCCTCCTCCCAGTCCCCATCGTCTAGCCCGGCCTAGGACATCGCCCTTTCACGGCGGTAACGGGGGTTCGAATCCCCCTGGGGACGCCACTCTAAACCCGGTTCCCATCCTCCCGCGGAATTATTTCCGCTGCCGTCCCTATCACTTCGCGCTTTTTCTCGCCCGCGATCTTTTCTCCATCCCTTACCGTGAAAGCAGGAAGGAGTTCAGTGCGCTCTCTCATCGGAGGGCCGAACCGACCAGGAGCGGTTTTCTAGATACACTGTTGCGGGTCTGCGTGCGATGGGTGTCCGCCGGTACACGACCGGCCCCTCTCCGTTGCGGGTTAAGAAACGGAACCTCGGCCGCGAGGTGCTAAAGCGGCTCGGGAGGCCTCCCAGAATGACTCCGTGCGGCCGTAGTGTGTCGCAATGGCGTCAGTGGCCCGGCGATCTAGGCGCCGGCCAAGCCCCGGGCGTGAGCCCGGGGCTCGAGTTCAATTCACCGCCAACGTGATGCATAATGGTGTGCGATGCGACTGCACGCGATTGTCGTTTGTTGCGCCACACTCGCCTCCGCAGCGTTAGCGCAGACCCTGGGGACGATCGCAGGAACCGTCACGGGTCCCGACGCTCCGCTGTTCCCGGCGCTCCGGTGCAAGCCAAGAACCCGCAGGCCGAAGCTGCGTTCAAGGCGATCAGCTCGGCCCAGGGCCAGTACTCGCTGACGGGGTTGCCTGCGGGCGCCTACGATCTCTCCGTGAAAATGCCTGGCTTCCGATTCGCGCCGTTTGTGAAGCCGGGCGTGGCGCTGGAATCCTCCCAGAACCTGCGCATCGACATTCGTCTGCCGGACGGAAACCTCGGCACTCTTGGCGACGATCCGTTCTCCGACCTTGCGTTCATCCGCGCAAGGGTGGAGCGGCTATCCGGGCCGGTCCCGCGTACTGCCGACAGGAAGCCCGATCTTTCGGGCCTGTGGATCGGGAACGACGACCCGTTTCCGGAAGATGCTGCCGCCCTGCCCTGGGCCGCGGCGCTCTTCAGGGAACGAGTGCAGAACAACATGAAGCACATTCCCCGCACGCATTGCTTGCCCGCAGGAGTATTGCCGACCGGCCCTTTCTTCCGGAAGTTTGTTCAAACGCCGGGACTCCTGCTGATGATCAACGACAACGACGTACTCGGCTTCCGGCAGATCTTCCTCGACGGACGGGGTCATCCCAAAGATCTCAACCCCACTTGGAACGGGCACGCCATCGGCCGGTGGGAAGGAGACACGCTGGTGGTGGATGTTGCCGGCTTCAACGACCGGTCCTGGCTGGGCTTTTACCCGCACACCGAGCAGTTGCACATCACCGAGCGCTACCGGCGCCGCGACTTCGGCCACCTGGAGGTCCAGGTGATCGCCGAGGATCCGGGGACTCTGGTGAAGCCCTGGAAACTGAACATGGTTTGGAACCTCGCGCCGGAGGAGGAGATTCTGGAGTACGTTTGCGGGGAAAACAACACGGATGTGCAGCACCTAGTCGGAAAATGAGCCATGACTGCTTAGCCCCGAGGAGGCTTGACCAGACCAAAAGATAGGTCTTGACTAACCAAAAGATAGCTCCTATACTTCGCTAAGGGCCTTAGGCGGCCTTCGGATGGGGACTCTTCCGATATTCGCTTTGAATAGGGGACGCTCGATAATGAAATTCACCAGAATCGTTGTATGCATGCTGAGTGTGTTGCTGGTCTCCGTGTCCGTGTTTGGGCAGGCCAACGGCCGTATTCTCGGAAGCGTTACCGACCAGACTGGCGCAATCATAGCGGGCGCCAAGGTAAGCATCATAGACACGCAGCGAGGCCTCGCGCGAAGCCTGACCACGGACCAGGCCGGCGAGTACAACGCTCCCACGCTGATCCCCGGCACGTACACGGTCCGCGTCGAGGCGAGTGGATTCAAGACGCTTGACCGTCAGAACGTCGTGCTCGAAGTGGGCAAGGAAGTTCGAGTCGACTTGACCCCCGAGCCTGGCTCACAAACCCAGTCCGTCACCATCACCGAAGCAGTCCCGCTGGTGGACGCCGCCAGCGCCACCCTGGGCGGCACCATCAACAACTCGGACATCAACGATATGCCATTGAACGGCCGCAACTACCAGAATCTGTTGGCTCTGCGGCCAGGCGTGACGACTTATGCGGGCGGCTCGCCCTGGACCCAGAGCAGCAACAACGCCCGGCCCGATGAAAACGTCTGGATGTTGGACGGCATTATCAATGCCAATTTCTATGACTACCGCCCCATAGCCGGTATGCCGAGTCCGTTCACCGACGGTGCGACCATCCTGCCCGTCGACGCCATCCAGGAATTCAATCTCGAGGAGAATCCTAAAGCGGAGTTTGGCTGGCGGCCCGGCGCCGTGGTGAACGTGGGCATCCGGTCGGGGACCAACACGTTTCACGGCACGGCTTACGCGTTTGGCCGCGACCAGGACTGGGCTGCCCGCAACTTCTTCAACGGGGCTCCCAATGACAAGCTGCCAACCGAGTTGAAGCAATACGGCGGGGTGGTGGGCGGGCCGGTCAAGAAGGACAAACTGTTCTTCTTCGCCGGCTATGAGGGCCTGCGTTCCCTGGTGGGCAACGCGATTGGGAGTAACGTCCCCGCCCTCGGGCCGCTGGGCGATCCGAAGAACAGCATGGTGGATGCCATCACCGCGCTGCAGAAGGCCGGCGTGACGCCCAATCCCGTCAGCTTGAAATTGTTTGGTTGCACCGCGGGAGCAGCGCCCTCCTGTACGGGCGGCCTGATCGAGGGAGCCTCTCCGACTTCAACCACCTACGTAAGCACCTTCCCCAATACCAACGCCAGCGATAACGGGATCGCGAAAATCGACTACCGCATCAACGACAAGCACATGATCAATGGCGTGTTCTTGATCGGCAACTACCTCGCCAATGGAGAAGATCATCCCATCACGAATCACACCTTCCAGAACGGAAATCCGCTGCGCACGTACACGATCACCTCCAACTGGGTTTGGACCGCCAGCTCCCGCGTAGTGAACGAAGCCCGGTTTGGCTACAACAAAGTTTACTTCGCCCTGATCCCGGACGACGCCAGCCTCTTCGCCAATGGCAAGGACTATCCTCTCAACACGGGCATCACGAGTACGGGTGGTTTTCCGAATCTCATCATTTCGGGTTTTGCCGGGGAAGTTCTGGGCAGTTGGCGTGGCCGGCCCGTTGAGTTCACCAACCCATATTCCAATTTTCAGGACAGTATCTCGTACTTGCGGGGCAAGCATGCCTTCAAGTTCGGAGGCGAGTTTACGCGCATCGACGCCGATTTCAACATCCACGACACGCGGGGCCGGATCGAATTCCGGGGCAAGAGCACTCCTCAAATCCCCGGTTCCACGCCCCTCGAAGACTTCTTCGCCGGAAATCCGGCGAGGGCATTTCAACTCGTCGGGACCACTCCCCGCACGTTGAAGTGGTCGTCGAGCGCGGGGTTCGTTCAGGACGACTGGCGCGTCATCCCGAAATTGATGGTCAACCTGGGCCTGCGCTACTCCTACATATCGCCCTTCAAAGAGGACAACAGTCTCCTGGGGAACTTCGATCCGGCGCTGGGAATGGTTCAGCAGGGTCAACCATCGGTTGGAGATACTCTTTGGAAACCCGACCACAAGAACTGGTCGCCCCGCGTAGGTTTTGCCTGGGACCTCACGGGCAAGGGGACGACCGTGGTCCGGGGCGGAGCCAGTATCATTTACTCGATGTTCACGCCGGCCCAGTTCACGCAGTCGCCGTTCCAGAACTTCACGGGTGGCACCATTGCCGGCATCCCGACGGGCGCCTGCACAACGGCCGTAGCTGTCGGGACCCCTTGTCCGAAGACCTTTGGCGGCACCATCGATCTCGGCACCGCCCTCATCCCCGGCTCTAAGCTCAACTGGAATGGCCCTGTTTTTCCGGTCGGCGCCCAGGTCTCCTGCACCGCCGACGCGCCGTGCAACCTCGTAGCGATCGACCCGAATCTGGTCATGCCCTACCTGGTGAATTGGAACCTCGGTGTCCAGCACGCCTTCAGCGGCAACGTCTCGCTGGAGGTTGGCTATGTCGGCAATCACGGCGACAGACTGACTGGGTTTCGCGACCTCAATCAAATCCCTCTCGGCGCGACCGATCGTCCGTACGCCAATAAGTTCCCTTACCTGAACTTTATCAACCAGACGTCGAACGATGCCCGTTCCAACTACCACAGCCTGCAGTCGACCCTGACCAAACGGGTTTCCCACGGGCTTTCTTTCACCGCCGGTTACACCTACGGTCACGGCCTCGACAACGGTTCCCTGAATCGTTTCGGATTGGTCCCGCAGAGCAGCAGGAATCCAGATGCGGAGTACGGCAACAGCGACTTCGACATCCGGCACCGCCTCACGGTCACGGCCAGCTACGCCATTCCCGGGAAAAAAGGTTTTGGCCAGTTACTCGAAGGCTGGAAGGTCAACACCATCGTGAGCCTTCAGACGGGCATGCCGTGGATCGTGGACGACACCGGGAACGATATCAGCGGGAGCGGAGACCTCGCCGATCGCTGGAATTTCTTCGGCAGTCCCAGCGACTTCAGGTCCAGCTCGCAGTCCATTCCCTACTGCGACTTCAGCGGCAAGACCGTGAGTTGCACGACGACATCCGGGGTTAGCGGCCTGACGAGCACGCTCCCCTCGTCACTGGCTACCCAGTGTACGGCGGTCGCCCCCGACTCCGGTACGCTACACGACTTTGGGTGCTTCGTATCCAGCAACGGCAAATCGGTAATGGTTCCCCCCAAAAATGGAACCTTTGGGACGATGGGCCGGAACCTCTTCCGCGACTCCGGCTACAAGAACGTGGATTTCTCCGTATTCAAGTCGTTCACGTTCAAGGAGCGGTACGGCGCTCAGTTCCGGGCCGAGTTCTTCAACATCTTCAATCACCCGATCCTCACCAATCCGTACGGCGCGGCGAATGGCGCGCAGGGCGGCTGGGACCCGTCGGCTCCCAGCACGTTCGGCTGCGGGTGCTCCACACCCGACGTCGCCGCCGGCAATCCGCTGGTTGGTTCGGGAAGCAGCCGCGTGATCCAACTCGGGCTGAAGCTCACGTTCTGATTCGCAAGAAGACCTGGAGTACGGCCGAAAGGGCCATCGAAGAATAGCCCCTGGTGGGCTTGACGCGTACTGAAATACCGCTTGACACGCGAAGCGGCCCCCCCTATACTGCCTCCCAGGACCCTAGGACCCACCCAAGGTTGGGTTCTAACGAGGAGGGGTTTAGAATGAAATCCGTAAAGCTCACTCTCGGTGTGTTGCTGTTCTCTGTCTCGCTGTTTGCACAGGGCAGTTTCGGCCGCATTCTCGGAACCGTTACAGACCAAACTGGCGCGGTCCTGCCGGGCGCCAAGGTGTCCGTCATAGACACACAGAGAGGCCTTGCGCGAACCCTGACCACGGATCAGGCCGGGGAGTACAACGCTCCCACGCTGATTCCCGGCACGTATACGGTCCGCGTCGAGGCGGCAGGGTTCAAGGTGCTGGACCGTCAGAACGTTCTGGTAGAGGTGGGCAGGGAGATTCGAGTCGACTTGACCCCCGAGCCCGGCTCACAAACTCAGAGCGTCACGATCACCGAAGCAGTCCCGCTGGTCGATACCACCAGCGCCACCCTGGGCGGCACAGTCAGCAACTCGGAGATCAACGACATGCCCTTGAATGGCCGCAACTACCAGCAACTGCTGGGTCTGCGCCCGGGCGTGGTGATCTACCCTGGCGGCGGACCATGGACCCAGAGCACCAACGGCATTCGGCCCGATGAAACCGCCTGGATGGTGGAGGGCGTTATCAATGCCACTTTCGATGCCGCCCGCCCCGTAGTAAATATCAGTAGTCCGTTGACCGATGCGGCGACAGTCATGCCCGTCGACGCCATCCAGGAATTCAACATGGAGGAAAATCCTAAAGCGGAGTACGGCTGGAAGCCCGGCGCCGTGGTGAACGTGGGAGTCAGATCGGGGACCAACACTCCTCACGGCTCGGCTTACGCATTTGGCCGCGACCAGGACTGGGACGCCCGCAACTTCTTCAACCCCGCTCCCCAAGACAAGTTGCCAACACAGTTGCAGCAGTTCGGCGGCGTGGCGGGCTTCCGGATCATAAAAGACAAACTCTTCTTCTTCGGCGGCTATGAAGGCGTGCGTTCCGTCGTCGGCAACGCGTTTTCCACCTCCGTTCCCCAAACCGGGCCAGGGAGTCCGAAGAACAGCATGGTGGGCGCCATCCAAGCGCTGCAGACTGCCGGTGTGGCGATAAGTCCCGTCAGCTTGAAATTGCTGGGTTGCACGACGGCGCCGCTCGCCTGCACGGGCGGCCTCATCGCGGGGGCCTCTCCGGCTTCGACCGGCTACCTCAGTTCTTTCCCCAACACCAATGTCAGCGACAACGAGATCGGGAAAATCGACTACCGCCTCAGCAGCAAGCACATGCTCAGCACCATGTTCTGGAGTGGCAACTACAACGGCAATGGAGAAGATCACGGCGGCGTGAATTCAATCTTCGAGGACACATTTCATATACGCGCGGTGACCAGCGTCACCAACTGGATTTGGACCCCCAGTTCCAGCGTGGTGAACGAAGCCCGGTTTGCCACCGCCCGCACTACCTTCAACCAAATATCCGACGATGGCGCCATCCGCGCCGATGGCTCAGGCGGTCTATGCACAGCCACCGGTTGCGGTGGCAAGGGTTACCCCATCAACACGGGCGTGACGGCCGCGTTCGCGGGCGGGTTGCCGTCTATCGACGTTACCGGTTTTTCTGGCGGGCAGGCCTTCCTGGGCACCTGGCATAACCGCCCCAGCCTTGCTGGCCCCAGCCCGTATTACGTTTATCAGGACAGTGTCTCGTATTTGCGGGGCAGGCACGCCCTCAAGTTCGGCGGCGAGTTCACGCACATCGAGGTCAGTACTTTCGGCCCCGGCGCGAAACGTGGCCAGATTGATTTCAAGGGCGGCAACCAGACTTTCGCCGGTTCCACGCCGCTCGAAGACTTCTTAGCCGGAAATCCAACGCAAGGTTCTATCCTCATCGGCGAGCCGGCCCGCGACTATAAATGGAGGTCGTACTCGGGGTTCTTTCAAGATGACTGGCGCATCACCCCGAAATTAATGCTCAATCTGGGCCTGCGCTACGAATACAAATCGCCGATCAAAGAGGTCAATGGCCTGTGGGGTAACTTTGTTCCGGCGCTGGGACTGGTTCAGCAGGGCCAGGCAAGCGTAGGGGATACTCTCTGGAAGCCCGACCGCAAAAACATCTCGCCGCGCGTGGGTTTTGCCTGGGATGTCAACGGCAAGGGGACGACTGTGTTGCGGGGCGGGGCCAGTATCATCTACTCGACGCTGGTTGTGGCGAATTTCACGGCGCAACAGGCGCTCCAGAACACCACGTCAAACAGCGTCGCCGCCCTCCCGACAGGCGCCTGCACAACGGCGGTAGCCCTCGGTGCCAAATGTCCGCAGATCTTGGATCCAGGCGCTCCTGGCGGGGGTATCCAGCTCGGCAACGCCAGTTTCAAGGGCTCCCAGCTCACCTGGAATGGCCCTGGTCCTGTTTTTCCGGCCGGCGGCGCGCTCTCTTGCCCTGGCGTCGCATCGTGCAGCATCATGGGGGTGGACCCGAATCTCAAGACCCCCTACATGGTGAATTATAACTTCGGCGTCCAGCACGCCCTCACCAACAAC
>JBGPLI010000120.1:0-17900 GCA_041486445.1 Bryobacteraceae bacterium | reverse complement strand
CGAAGCGCGTGACCGTCATGGTCTCGGTGCCGCCGGTGAGCTGCCAGAGGATCTCATTGCCGCCGCCCACTGGATCGGTGGGACCGGGAGCCTTCGCGGGCTTGATGGTATTGGTGAACTCAACGCGGTACACGACTTTGTCGGCGAGGCTGGGGCCCATGGCGACGTGGAATTCGTAGCGGTAGCCGTTGCACGCGCGCAAGCCCTGGTTGCCCTGACCCGGCTCGTGGAGCGGATTGAAGTCCATGATCAGGTACAGCTTGTCGTGGGAATGATTCGTCACCCAGGCGTAGGTGTCGGTGTTATCGGCGCAGGGTTCGTTGAGGACCGCCAGGGCCTCGCGGTGGCTCGACCCGTACGCCGTGATTCCAGAAGCGGCGAACAACACTGCCGCGATCATCCATTTGGATGTTGGTTGCATTTGTACTCTCCTGGGGATGAATACGGGAGGCGAGAGCGAGCTGGATTTGCCGCGAGTGTAAAATCTTTGTGAGGGCCCAGGGACGCCGGCACGAGGAGAAACTCATGGAACCGCTCAAGGACGCGAACCAACACTACGTAGTCGAGCGCCGGGCGCTGCATGCCGAGCGGCCGGGATTCCGGATCACCGAACTCCAGATCTCGCCCACCCAAAGCGTTCCGTGGCATTGCCACAGCAACGTCCAGGACACGTTCTACGTGCTGGAGGGACGACTGCGGCTGTTCCTGCGCGAGCCCAAAGAAGAGGTGCGGCTGGGCCCCGGCGAAACATATTCCGTCCAGCCGCGCCGCCCGCACCTGGTCATCAACGGCGGGAACAGCTCTGCGACGTTCCTGGTGCTCCAGGGCATCGGCGAGTATGATTACGTGCCGCTGGTTTAGTGTGGCGTTGTTCATCTCCACTTTGATACGATAATTCGATCCTGGAGGATCCATGAAATTGGCCAACGTGGGTGTATCGCTCCTGCTCGCCGCGGGGATTGCCGCGGCGCAGGCGCCTGTGATCATGAATGTGGTGAACAACGCCAGCGGCAACATTCAAGCGCTGCCGAATGGAGGAATCGCGCAGGGCTCGGTGTTTCTCGTGGTCGGCGCCAACATGGGGCCGGCGACGCTGGCGATCGACCACGCCCCTTTCACCAGTAACACCTTGCTGGGCACATCGGTGAGGGTCACCGTCAACGGCACCGGTGTGGGCATGCTGATGTACTACACGTCCGCCACCCAGGTGGCGGGGCTATTGCCTTCGAACACGCCGTTGGGCAAGGGAACTGTCACGGTTACTTACAACAGTGTGACCAGCGCTCCGGCGCCGATCACGGTGGTCCAGAGCAATTTCGGCATCGACACGGTGGGAGGCACGAACGTCGGCGTCTTCACTTTCCCGGACTTCAGCGTCGTATCGGCGGCGCCGGCCACTAACTGCGGAGCGCCGCTGACCGCTTGCGGCGCGGCCAACATCGGCGATGTCCTCACCGCATGGGGCTCGGGACTGGGTCCGGTGAGCGGGAATGAGTCGTCCGGGGCGGGGCTCGGGGTCAACATGCCCGACCTCCCTCTAAAGTTATTCCTCGGGGGCGTGCAGGTCCCCGTGGCGTATCAGGGCCGGTCCGGCTGCTGCATCGGGGTCGATCAAATTCAGTTCACCGTGCCGGACGGTGTGCCGCTGGGATGCGCGGTGCCACTGGCGGTTCAGATCAACGACCAGATCAGCAACTATGCCGTCATACCCGTGGCGATGGGGAGCCGCACCTGTACTCCTTCGAACCCCACGTTTACCGCAAGCGCCGGCCAGCAACTGGCCAGCGGGGCGCCCATTACATACGCTGACATCCGTTTGAACCGGCGGATCGGTAACAACGGATCTCCCCAGGACAATGGCAGGGCGGACTTCGGGAGGATCAGCGTCCCCGCGGCGTTCCAGCCTTTTATCTTTTCCGTAATCGATACTCAGCCCGTCGGCACTTGCCTCGTCTTTAACAACCTGAATGGTCCAAACGGCCCACCCTTCAACGCCCTGGGGATGCCCGACGCCGGTACGAGCCTCATGGTGAGCGGCCCGAATGGCAATCGAACGTTGGCCAAGGATCCCAGCGTCCCCGGCGTCACCGAGTACTTTGCTCGTCTGGGAGCGGGCGATTATCTGTCTCCCGGCGCTTACACGATCGCCGGACCCGGCGGGGGGGATATCGGCAGCTTCACCGCGACGATCACGATTCCTCAACGGCCGGTCTGGACGAATCAGTCGCTGATGCACATGGTGAACCGCGCCAACGGGCTGACGCTCAACTGGAGCGGGGGAGCCGGCACTCCGTTCATCAATATTCTGGGACTCAGCGCCACCGACAGCAGCTTGAACATTGGAGCCATTTTTCAATGCGTCGCTGCAGGCGCCGCGGGAACATTCACAATCCCGCCGAGCGTACTGCTTTCGCTCCCCGCGGGCCCGAACGGAGGCATCATCTTCGAACCCGCCGCCAATCCCACGAGCTTCACGACCACCGGCCTCACCATAGGATTCGTCAACAGCAACGCCGACACAGTGAATCTGGCGACGTTCCAGTAACCGCCAAGGGACGGAACTTTCTACCGTGAAACATCGGTAAGAATGCGCCGCCGTGCGTCTGTACGCGTCGCGAGATCAACGATTTGCAGAGCGGGATGGCGTGGTGAGCGGATTGCCTGTCTCCCTTGTGGAGGCATCTATGTTCAATCATCCCGATGCGGATCCGCATGAGGAGCGCGACATGGACAATCGTTGGGAACGGCGTCACACGGTGTTGGGGGTTGGCGGAGCGATTCTGGCGCTGGCCGTCATCGGTCTGGGGGTTCTCGCCTGGCGCACGTATCCGGAATTCAGACGCCACGCAACGGCGCTATCGGCGTTGCCCAGTATCCAGCAACTGGTGGACGGCATGGGCGATCGCTTCAAAGACGTGAACGCCAAGCTGGAGGAATGGGCCGGCGACCGCCAGGCGCTGAACGACCGCATGACCAAGCTCGGCCAGCGAATGGAGGCGCGTGTCGAGACCATTCGCAAGCAGGTGGAGGAAGCGTCCGCCGAGACGATGCGCCGCGTCGAGGCGCGGATCGACAGCCGGACGCAGGCCCTCGATGCGAGGCTCGAGCGGCTGGAATCGGCGCGCGATACCGACCAGACACGCGTCGCCGAGTTGCAGCGCGAGCTGAACCAGATGCGGGATCAGGTGCGCGGCGATCTGGCCAAGCAGGCCGGCGAGCTGAACACGGTCCGGCGCGACATGGAAGATCGCGGCGCCGCCCACGAACGCCAGGTGGCCAGCCTCATGGAGAGGGAGGGGCGCGACCAGCGCGACCTATCCGCCAACGTCGCCTCGATCCAGCAAAAGCTCGCGGTGCGGCGCGTCGATTTCGAGGTGACCAAGAATCATAGCCGCGATTTGGCCGAGGGGATCTTGCTGGACGTCACGGGCACGGATCCGCTTTACCGGAAGGTGAGCGGCTGGATGTGGGTGAACTCCGACCGGCGCACGATCTGGCTCAAGGGGCAAGCCGCGCAGGAGCCGGTGACCTATTACGGTTACAGGGACGGCAAGAAGCGCGAGCTGGTCTTCACGAATGTAACGAAGAATTCGGTGACGGGCTACCTGCTATTGCCGGCGGATGCGCCGGCCGCGACCCCGCCTGTCTCAACACAGAGTGGCGAATAGCAGGCTCAGCGCGGCTCCAGTGCCCTCAGCAGTTCGTCGTGAGACTGCGGAACCGAACCGGCCTTGCCGGTAGCCATGGGATCCTGGGTGTTGCGTTTGATGTCGCGCAGCAGATCCTTGATCTCGGTGAGATCGCCAGCGATCTTGAACAATTTGTAGACGACAGCCAGAAGCACGGCGTAGGCCACCATCGCCGCCATGCTTGAAACCATCGCCTGAGCAATGCCGCCCAAAGGAATACCCTCCGGGCTTTAGATCGGCCGGGGCAGGATAGGACTTTAGGGACCTAAGTTTTCTTAAAGTCGAGCGAGGCGGAGTTGATGCAGAAACGCATCCCGGTGGGATTAGGGCCGTCGGGGAACAGGTGGCCCAGGTGCCCGCCGCAGTTGGCGCACTGCACCTCGACGCGGGTCATGCCGTAGCTGGTATCGGTCTCGGTGCGGAGGTTTTTCTCATCGGCCGGTGCGTAAAAACTGGGCCAACCGGTGCCGGAGTCGAACTTCGTGCCGGAGCTGAACAGCAGCGCGCCGCAGCAGACACAGTGGTATGAGCCGTCCTCGTGCATGTCCCAGTACTGGTTGGCGAAGGGGCGTTCGGTGCCCTTCTCGCGCGTCACATGATACTGTTCAGGTGTGAGCTTGTTCTTCAATTCGGCTTCCGAGGGAACGCCCATATGATTCCAGGTTACCTCACGATGATCCTCGCGATCGCGCCGCTTGGCCTTCTCGATGCGGCCGGGATCGACGTGACGCGCACGCTCAAGGGCATCGAGGATCGCTACAACAACGCGCAGACGCTCCAGGTCGCCTTCACCGAAAGCTACACCCTGCAAGGACGGAAGCGCACCGAGAAGGGCGACCTGTTTCTGCGCAAGCCGGGGCGCATGCGCTGGCAGTATTCGGCGCCCGCGGGCAAGCTGTTCGTCTCGGACGGAAAGTTCGTGTATTACTACAGTCCGGATCAGAATCGCGCCGAAAAAATGAAGCTGAAGGAGACCGACGACATGCGGGCGCCGCTGGCGTTCCTGCTGGGGCGGCTCCAGTTCCAGAACGATTTCCGCGAGTTCCGCACGCAGCCGGATGGGGACGACGTGTTCATCACGGCCATTCCGAAATCCGACAAGCTGCCCTACACCGAGGTCACGTTCCTGGTGTCGCCGGATTTCGTGATTCGCTGGCTGAGAGTGAGGGGGCAGGACGGCTCGGATCTGGAATTTGCGTTCGCGGGCGAGAAGAAGAATCCGCCGATCGGCGATGCGATATTCCGGTTCGCGCCGCCGCCGGGGGCGGAGTACGTGGATTCGTCGGGGCAGCAATAACTATTCGCGCGGCATCGCGCTCTCAATGAACGCCGTGATATCGCGCTTGAGCTTGGAGTGCGATTCCTTCTCGATATACATCATGTGCCCGGCCGGGTAAAACTGCCAGGTGATGTTGTCGAGCGTCTCCGCGTGCAGGCCGATGTGGTCCAGGTTGTACTGGGCCGCGAGGTAGGGCGTCGCCAGATCGTAGTAGCCGGCGCAGACCATCAGCTTCATGCGAGGGTTCTTGGCGAAGGCGTTGGAGAGCAGGCTGCCGGTTTCGGCGAAGTTGTTCTGGACGCCGAAATTCCACGGCATGATCCCTCCGAGGACGTAATAACGCAGGTCGGATTTGTAGCCGAGCTCGCCGCTCAGGTATTGGAGAAAGGCCTCCCGGAAGGGCGGAGCGGGCAGCGAAGCCGCGGGATCGAAGTCCGGCCGTTCGCCTTCGGCGAGCGAAGCTGGCGCGGTGAGGCGGCCATCGAGCCGTCCGATGGCGAGGCGCCGGTCGCGCAGCAGCTCGCGGGTGAAGTGGGCGACGTCGATGCGCAGGTCGCTCCCGCCGATGTAGAGCGGGTCGAGGCCGGTGTAGCGCGCCAGCTTGTCGATGGCGGCCTTGCGCTCGGCGGGCGGCAGACGGCTGCCCTTATCCAGCGCTTCCAGATATCCGGTCATGGCCCAGGCCTCGGATTCTTTGAGCGTCGAGGCGAGATCCTTCTGCAAATCAGGCGGCAGCTTCTTGTGATAGAACGCGTCGGCAGTGTAGGTGGGCAAGTGGACGGCGTAGGCCAGGCTGTTGGACATGCTGGGACGGATGGTCTGGTAATTGAGCACGGTCGAGATGAGCGTGATGCCGTTGAAGGCGATGCCCTGATCGATCAGACGGCCGGCCAGTCCGGCCGCGCGAAACGTGCCGTAGCTCTCGCCGGCAAGGAATAACGGGGACTTCGAGCGATCGCTGCGCTCGAGGTACATCCGTATGAATTCGCCCACCGACTGAAGATCGCCCTGCACTCCGTTCATGCGCCGCGCGATTTCCGGGGTCCGGGCACGGCTGTAGCCGGTGCCCACCGGATCGATGAACACCAGATCGGTCTGGTCGAGCCAGGTGTTGGGATTGTCCACCACGCGGAACGGCGGCGGAGGCATGTCGCCGTTGTCCAGGAGCAGAACCTTGCGCGGCCCCATGGCGCCCATGTGCACCCAAATCGACGCCGCGCCAGGCCCGCCGTTGAAGGCGAAGGTCAGCGGACGCCGGGAGAGGTCGGCGACGCCGTCGAGCGTGTAGGCGATATAGAAGATGTGCGCCTCGTTTTCGCCGCTGGCGGCGTTTATCGGCATCTGCGCGGCCGTAGCGGTGTATCGCAGGATCTTGCCGCCGACGGTGATTTCGTGGTGAGTGACCGCGGGGGTCTCGTCGATGGGGGCTGCCGAGACAGCTCCGGCTCCGGTGTTTATAGCGGACCTGGCGGGCGCCGAGGTGGGCGGCGGGGGTTTTTGCGCCAGCAGCAGGAACAAGAGTGGAGCGATCATCGGGGCCGGGCCTCCGAGTCGATTCTACGCCAGCGGCGACGCTTAGTGGGGCGGACCAGGGGGTCCGCCCCACATTGGGTTCAGTAAGATAGTAGTTCCATGCGCATCGCTCTGGCGCAAATCAATCCGACGGTGGGGGATCTTCCGGGGAATGCCGACCGGATGGCTCGCGCGGCCCGGGAGGCGGCGGCGCGCGGCGCCGAAGTGGCGGTTTTCCCGGAGCTCTCCATCACCGGCTATCCGCCGCGCGATCTGGTCGAAAAGCCCAGTTTCGTGGACCGAAGCGAGCGCGAGTTGGAACGGCTGGCGCGCGAGACGGCCGATCTCGACCTGAGCGTGGTGTGCGGCTACGTCGCGAGATCGCAGGCCGAGACCGGCAAGCGCGTCCTCAACAGCGCGGCGGTGCTGGAGCGCGGGCAGGTGCTTTTCCGCCAGAGCAAAATGCTGCTGCCGACCTACGACGTCTTTGACGAAGCCCGTTATTTCCGGCCGGCGGAGCGCGCCTTTCTCTGCACGATCCGCAGCCGGAGTGTGGCGCTCACCATCTGCGAGGACGCCTGGAACGACCGCCAATTCTGGAGGCGGCGGCTGTACCAGCGCGATCCGGTGGAGGAACTTTTCGAAGCCGGCGGCGAAGTGCTCATCTGCATCAACGCTTCGCCCTATCACATGGGCAAAAGAGAAGTTCGCCGGAGCGTGTATCGCGCTGTGGCGCGGCGTTACCACAAGCCTGTGGTTTACGTGAACCAGGCGGGCGGCAACGACCAACTCGTGTTCGACGGCTCGAGCTTCGCGATGAACGGCGACGGCGAAGTGATCGCCTCGGCCCGCTCGTTTGAAGAGGACCTGGCGGTGGCGGATCTCGACGCCGGTACCGGCGACCGCCACGAAGATTTCCCGGACGAGTGCGAGGCCGTCTACCAGGCGCTGGTCGCCGGCACGCGCGACTACATCCGCAAGTGCGGCTTCTCCCGCGTGCTGATCGGGCTGAGCGGTGGTATCGATTCCTCGCTGACCGCGGTGATCGCGGTGGAGGCGGTGGGCAAGGAGAATGTCACCGGAGTAGCCATGCCCGGGCCGTATTCTTCCGAGCACAGCGTGCGCGACGCGCGGGAGATGGCCGCCAAACTGGGCATCCGTTTCGAGATCGTGTCGATTTCCGGCGTCTACGACCGTTTCATCGACGAGCTGACGCCGTTGTTTGCCGGAAGGGCCGCGGACGTGACCGAGGAGAATCTTCAGTCGCGCCTGCGCGGCGTGACGCTGATGGCGCTGTCGAACAAGACCGGCGCGCTGGTGCTGACCACGGGCAACAAGAGCGAACTGGCGGTGGGATACTGCACGCTCTACGGCGACATGTGCGGTGGACTGGCTGTGATCAGCGACGTTCCCAAGACGATGGTGTATTCGCTGGCGCGCATCGGGAACCAGCGCCACCACGGCGCGATTCCCGAAAGCGTGTTCAGCAAGCCGCCTTCGGCCGAGCTGAAGCCGGACCAGAAGGATACCGACTCGCTGCCCGCGTATGAAGTTCTCGACCGGATTCTGGAAGCCTACGTCGAGCAGTACCGGACGCCCCGGCAAATCGCCGACGTGCTGAGGCTGCCGCTGGAAGTGGTTCAGGAGATCGTGAACAAGGTGGATCGCAACGAATACAAGCGCCAGCAGGCCGCGCCGGGATTGAAGGTGACAACCAAGGCGTTCGGCATCGGACGCCGGTTTCCGATCGCGCAGAGGTACTCCGAGTGAAGAAATATTTTTGGGTCGCGGCGTGTGCGGCGGTGCTGTCCTCGCAGCCATCCGGACGCGAACATGTGGGCCGGCAGGCGGACGGCAGTTTCCTGCTTCCGACAGGCTGGCGCATTCAGCCGGTGGGAACGCAGACTCCCCTCGACACACTCCCGATGTCCTCCGCGCTTTCGCGCGACGGGAAATTCCTGCTGGTGCTGAACGGCGGATACAAGCCGCCGTCGATCAGCGTGATCACGGTAGACGGGATGAAAGAAATCTCGCGCGTGCCGGTGGCCGACGGCTGGCTGGGACTGACGTTCTCCCGCGACGGGAGTCTCGTGTACGTGGGCGGCGGCGCGCGGAACCGCGTGTATGAATTTGCGTTTTCCGAGCGCGGCGAGCTCGCCCCGTCGCGTGAATTCGACCTCGCGCAGGCGGGCGCCGCGCCTTCTCAGTTCGACTTCGCGGGCGACGTCGCCGTGTCGCCGGACGGGCGGCTGATCTACGCGGCGGAAGTGTTTCACGACTCGATCGCGGTCGTGAATCCGCAGTCGGGCCGCGCGATCGAGCACTACAAGACCGGCCGCCGCCCGTATCGCATCCTGTTTCACCCGGACGGGAAATCGTTTTTTGTTTCGAGCTGGGCCGACGGAACCGTCTATCAGCACGACGCCGGCAACGGCCGGGAAATCGGGCGCATCCGCCTGGGTCCGCACACCACCGACATGACGCTGAGCGACCGCAAGACCGAGGGCGATGACGACGATGCGCCGCCGTGGAAGTACCGTCTCTTCGTCGCCGCCGCCAACACCAACCAGGTGTTCGTGGTCGGCGTGAACGATTCGAAGACCATGAAGCTGGTGGAATCGATCAACGTGGCGATGACGCCCCAGCAGCCGCTCGGGATGACGCCGAGCGCCGTGGCGCTGAGCCCGGATCAGACGCGGCTGTTGGTGGCCTGTTCGGATGCGAACGTTGTCGCGGTTGCCGATATCTCCGGGGCGCGGAGCCGCGTTCGCGGATTCGTTCCCACCGGCTGGTATCCAACGGCGTCGCGCGTGCTTCCCGATGGGCGGCTGCTGGTATTGAACGGACGCGGTCTTCAGAGCTATCAAAATCCCAAGATGCTAGGGCCGCTCGACGAGCGCGCCAACCCGCGCCGGGAGTTCGTAGCGGCCTTGCAGACGGGTTCGCTGTCGGTAATCGATCCGCTGACCGATGAAGCGCTCGAGAAGTACACGCAGGCGGCACGGAATCTTTCGCCCTATCGCGATCCGCAGGGGCCGCTCCCCAGTGATAGCGTGATCTACTCGCAGCCCCAGAAACCGTCGCCCATCGAGCACGTCATCTACATCGTGAAGGAGAATCGCACCTACGACCAGGTGTTCGGCAAGATCGGCAAGGGCAACGGCGATCCGTCGCTGACGCTGTTCGATGAGAGCGCCGCGCCGAACCATTACAAGTTGGCGCGCGAATTCGCGCTGTTCGACAACTTCTACACCAACGCCGATGTGAGCGCCGACGGACACAACTGGTCGATGGCCGGGATCGCGCCCGACTACACACAAAAGTTGTGGCCGAGCCTTTACGCCCAGCGGCTCAAGTACTACGGCTTCGAGGGCAACGAGCCCGCCAATACGCCGCCGGCCGGCTACATCTGGACCAACGCGCTGGCGGCAGGGCTTTCGGTACGCAATTATGGGGAGTTTGCCTATGGCTCGCGGAAAACCGCCGACGGCGGAGCCGAGGTGGCCACTGTGGGCGATCCGGCTCTCCGGAACGTCACCAATCTGCGGTTTCGCGGATTCGACACCGACTATCCGGACGTGGATCGCGCCGGCGTGTTCCTTGACGACTTGAAGCAGTTCGAGGCGAGCGGAACCATGCCGCGGTTCCTCATCATGCGCCTGGGCAACGACCACACCGCGGGAACCACGCCGGGCAAGATCGCGCCGCTGTCGGCATTCGCGGACAACGACTACGCACTGGGGATGATTATCGAGGCGGTTTCCAAGAGCCGCTTCTGGCCAAAGACGGCGATCTTCGTGATCGAAGACGACGCGCAGGACGGTCCGGACCACGTGGATTCGCACCGCTCGGTGTTGATGGTCCTGTCGCCCTACACGCGCCGCGGCGCGATCGACAGCACGATGTACAACCAGAGTTCCGTGCTGCGGACCATGGAGCTGATTCTGGGAATGCGCCCGCTGACGCATTTCGACGCGGCCGCGCGGCCGCTGACCGCGGCGTTCACCCAGACGCCCAACAGCGCTTCCTACGTGGCGGAGAAACCCCGAATCTCTCTGACGGAGCGGAATACGGCGAAGTCCGCCGCGGCCGCCCGGTCGGCGCGAATGGACTTCAGCCAGGCCGACCGCATCGACGATGACGAGCTGAACGACATCCTTTGGCTCGCGATCAAGGGAACCGAGCCTCCGCCGCCGGTGAGGAGCTACTTCTCGCGCCAGTGACCACTCTCTGTTTCCTCTGGCACATGCACCAGCCGTTCTACAAGGATTTGTGGACCGGTCTCTACAGACTCCCGTGGACGCGCCTGCACGCCCTCAAAGATTATGCGGGGATGGTCCGGATTCTCAAGGAATTTCCCGCGGTGCATCAAACCTTCAATCTGGTTCCCTCGATGGTGGCGCAGATCGAAGAGTACGCTTCGGGCACGGCTTCCGATCCGTTTCTTGAATGCGCGAGCGCGCCCGCCGAGGAGCTGAGCGAAGCGCAGCGCAATTTCGTGCTGCGCTATTTTTTCCAGGCCAACGTGGGGCGGATGATCCATCGCTATCCGCGGTATCGGGAGTTGTACGAGCATCACGACCGGCCTTCCGTGCAGGATCTCCGCGACTTGCAGGTGCTGAGCCAACTGGTCTGGTTCGACGAGGACCTGGTGAGCGGCGATGAAGAGGTTTCGGGACTGGCGCGCAAGGGCCGGGATTACTCGCTCGCCGATCAAGCCGTGATGGTGCGGAAGCAGCGCGAAGCGCTGGAGCAGGTGCTGCCGGTCTACCGCGAAGCAGCCGCGCGCGGCCAGATCGAGATTTCTACCACGCCGTTCTACCATCCGATCCTCCCGCTGATCTGCGACTCCGGTATCGCCACCGATGCGAACCCGGGCGCGATTTTGCCGGTGCGGTTCCGCTATCCGCAGGACGCGCGCGAGCAGCTTCAGCGCGCCCGGACGTATATGCTCGCGAAGCTGGGCGTGGCGCCGGTGGGATTGTGGCCGTCGGAAGGGGCGGTTTCCGATGAAGCGCTGGCGCTGGCCGCCGACTGCGGATTCACCTGGGCCGCCAGCGACAACGGCGTGCTGTCGCGAACGCTCGACCGTGTGGCCGGCGCCGATCTCACGTATCGGGCGTACGTATGGCGCCGGGACGGGCGTGAAATCCGCCTCCTGTTCCGAGATCACTTTCTGAGCGACCTGATCGGCTTCGAGTATGCGCGCTCGGGCGCGGCGGACGCGGCCGGACATTTTCTCGGTAAGATTCAAGAGAACACGCGCGGCGGCGACGCCATCGTGCCCATCATCCTCGACGGTGAGAACGCCTGGGAGTGGTACGAAGCGAACGGGCGTCCCTTTCTTCGCGAACTGTACCGCCGCATTTCGGACGATCCGGAAATGGAAGCGCTGACGGTCTCGGAGGCGCTGGCGCGATTCGAGGCGCGGCCGCTGGACCACATTTTTCCGGGGTCGTGGATCAATGCGAATTTCGACGTCTGGATCGGCGCCGAGGAAGACAATCAGGCGTGGGAGCTGCTGCTGGCCGCGCGGCAAGCCTACGAGGAAGCCGGCGGCGTGCCCGCGGACCAGCGCCGGCTGGCATATGAAGAGCTGCTGATCGCCGAGGGGAGCGATTGGAATTGGTGGTATGGTCCGGAGCACGCCTCCGACAATCGTCCCGAGTTCGATCAACTCTACCGCGATCATCTCGCCAACGTGTATCGCGCGCTGGGGCTGCCGCCTCCGGCCGCGCTGGCGCGCCCGATCCTGCAATCGCAGCCGGGCGAATCTCACGACCCGCCACGGAATCCGATCCACGCCACGGTCGATGGCGAGGTGAGTACCTACTTCGAGTGGAGCGGCGCGGGACGGTATCGTCCCGATTTGCGTTCGGGCGCGATGCACGGTGGCGAGCCAGCCGCGCGCGAGGTTTTCTATGGCTGCGACGAGCACTACCTGTATGTGCGCCTGGACGGAGCGGCAAAGGCGAGCTTCGGCCTTGAGTTTGAGAACGGCCCGGTCCAGGCGGAGATCGCGGTGGGGCGCATCGTGGAACTTCGTGCGCCGCGCTCCGGCGTTCGCTTCCGGGTGACCGCATCGCGGGATGGACTGCCGACGGCGACGCTGCCGGCGAGCGGGTGGTTGGACATTATTTGATTTCCACGCTCAAGAACCCCGATAATGAAGGACCTCCAGGGGATGAGCCATGCGGAACCCGGTCCCGGCGCTGACGCCCGAAGAGTTTGCGCAACGCTTCTCCGACCTCCACCCTCCGTTTACGCCGCAGGAGACTGTGGTGGAGGCGTCGCGCTGCCTGTTCTGTTTTGATGCGCCCTGCACCGCCGCGTGTCCCACGCACATCGACGTGCCGCGGTTCATCAAGAAGATCACCACCGGAAATTGGCGCGGCTCCGCACTCACGATCCTCGATTCGAACATTTTGGGGTTGAGTTGTTCGCGGGTCTGTCCGGTCGACGTACTGTGCGAAGGCGCGTGCGTGATGCATCGCTACAACAAGGAACCCATCGAGATCGGCCGGTTGCAGCGCGCCGCGATGGACTGGTTCTACTCGCACGGTCCCGGCCTGCCTGCGGCCGCGCATCAGCATGACAAGCGCGTGGCGTGTATCGGAGCCGGACCTGCTTCGCTCGCTTGTGCGGCTGAGCTGCGCCGCTGCGGGTACGGCGTCACGATTTTCGATCGCAGGCCGATGGCCGGCGGCTTGAATACCTACGGCATCGCCGAGTATAAGCTGCGTCCGGCCGACAGCCTCAAGGAAGTCGACCTGGTTCGCTCGATGGGGGTCGAGTTCAAACTAGGCATGGAGGTTGACCTCGATAAGCTCGAGGGTGAATTCGACGCGATCTTCGTGGGTGTCGGACTGGGAGCGGTGCACAAACTGGGAGTGCCGGGTGAGGACCTCACGGGAGTGGTGGACGCGCTGCGCTTCATCGCGGATTATAAGACCGCCTCGATTCCCGTCGGACGCCGCGTGGCCGTGATCGGCGCCGGAAACACTGCGATCGACGCAGCCACGGCCGCCCGCCGCCTTGGCGCGGAGGAGATCCACATCGTCTATCGCCGCGGCGAGGCGGAGATGCCGGCCTTCGAGTACGAATACGAGATCGCGAAGCTCGACGGGATCCGCTTCCACTGGCGCACGCAGGTGGTTCGCATTCACGGTGCAACCACGGTCGAAGCGATCGAATGCACGCGCGGGGGCGCCGAAAGTTTCCACTTGCCGTGCGACATGGTGATTCTCTCGATCGGACAATCGAGACTGATGGAGTTCCTGTCGCGGTGCCGGGGCGTTGAGGTGAACCAGGGGCAGGTCAGCGTGCGGCGCGAGACCGGGCAAACGGCAAATCCGAAATATTTCGCGGGCGGCGATTGCGTGAACGGCGGGCGCGAGGTGGTGGACGCGGTGGCCGACGGCAAGCGCGCCGCGGCCGGGATCGCGGCGATGCTTGGAGGAGAGGCGCGGCATGGCTGATCTGACAACTCTGTTCGCGGGAAAGATCCGCTGTCCGAATCCGTTCTGGCTGGCCTCGGGCCCTCCGGCCAACTGCGGCGATCAGGTGATGCGGGCGTTCGATGCGGGCTGGGGCGGCGCGGTGTGGAAGACGCTGGGCGAGCCGATCGTCAACGTGTCTTCGCGCTACTCTTCGGTGGATTGGAACGGCCAGCGCATGATGGGGCTGAACAACATCGAGCTGATCACGGACCGGTCTCTGGATGTCAATCTGCGCGAAATCTCGGAGGTCAAGAAGCGCTATCCGCATCACGCGGTGATCGCCTCGCTGATGGTGGAGTCGCGGCGCGAAGCCTGGCATGAGATGGTCCGGCGCGCGGAGGACGCGGGCGCGGACGGCCTGGAGCTGAACTTCGGCTGCCCGCATGGCATGAGCGAGCGCGGGATGGGCAGCGCCGTCGGACAGGTGCCCGAATACTGCTCGCTGATCACGGAGTGGGTGAAGGAAGCGGCGCGCACGCCGGTGCTGATCAAGCTGACGCCGAACGTCACCGACATCCGCGCCATCGCCCGCGCGGCGCGCACCGGCGGGGCGGACGGGCTTTCGGCCATCAACACGATCAACTCCATCACGGGCATCGACCTCGATACGTTCGTGCCGCGGCCCGATGTCGGCGGAGCGTCCGCGCACGGCGGCTACTGCGGCCCGGCGATCAAACCGATTGCGCTGCACCTGGTGCAGCAGATCGCCGGCGATCCTGAAGTGGGGCTGCCGGTGTCGGGAATCGGCGGTATTTCCGGCTGGCGCGACGCAGCCGAGTTTATTCTGCTCGGATGCCAGAGCGTGCAGCTCTGCACGGCGCCGATGCACTGGGGTTTCCGCATCGTCGAGGACATGATCGATGGCCTGAAGAATTGGATGGACGAGAAAGGCTTCCGCACCATCGAGGATTTCCGCGGCCTCAGTTTGCCGCGCGTCAAGGACTGGAAGGACCTGAATCTCAATTTCAAGATCGTGGCGCGGATCGATCCGGAAAAGTGCATCGGCTGCGACCTCTGCTACATCGCGTGTTGGGATGGAGCGCACCAGTGCATCCATATCGACGGTTTCGACCGGCCGGAACAACTCACCGAAGCGAGCCGGGCGCGCATCGCCGTGACGCCGATTCCGAAGCTCGACGGCGTGAGCGCCAACGGTTCGGACAAAACGCCGCCGGCGCGGATTCCGCGCGTCGATGAAGACGAGTGCGTCGGCTGCAATCTCTGCTGGCTGGTGTGTCCGGTGGAGAACTGCATCACCATGGAGCGCATCGACCGAGGCGTTCCCGAGGAGAGCTGGGAGCAGCGCATGGGATCGAGATCATGACCACGCTGATCCGGAACGGAACGGTCGTGACGGCGAAGCAGACCTTCGCCGCGGACGTCTTGATCGAGGGCGAGCGGATCAAGGAAATCGCGCCGGCGATTCCCGCGGAGGCTGCCGGGAAAATGATCGATGCGACGGGAATGCTGCTGCTGCCCGGCGGAATCGACGTGCATACGCATCTCGACATGCCGTTCGGCGGCACGACCTCGAGCGACGACTTCGAGACCGGCACCAAGGCCGCGGCGTTCGGCGGCACCACCACGCTGATCGATTTCGCGATCCAGCCGAAAGGCACGCGGATGCGCGACGCGCTCGACACCTGGTGGAAGAAGGCCGAGAATCGCGCGTCCATCGATTATGGGCTTCACATGATCGTCACCGATCTGGGCGAGGCGGGCCTGGAGGATATGGACGACATGGTGCGCGAGGGCGTGGCCAGCTTCAAGCTGTTCATGGCGTATCCGGGCGTCCTGATGGTGGACGACGCGACCATTTTTCAAGCGCTCGGCCGCACGGCGAAGAACGGAGCGCTCATCTGCCTGCATGCGGAAAACGGGGGCATCATCGACGTGATGGTGAAGCGCGCCATCGCGGAAGGTAAGACCGCGCCCATCTACCACGCGCTGACCCGGCCCGTCACGGCCGAGGCCGAGGCCGTCCATCGCGCGGTGGCGATGTCGGAGATCTCGGGCGCGCCAGTCTACATCGTTCACCTTTCTTCTGAAGACGCGCTCAACGAAGTGCGCGCGGCGCGCGACCGGGGCGTACCCATCTTCGCGGAAACGTGTCCGCAGTACCTGCTGCTTTCGGTCGAGGATCTGGCCCGGCCGGGTTTTGAAGGCGCGAAGTACGTGTTCACGCCACCTCTGCGCGAAAAGCATCACCCGCCGAAATTGTGGGACGGCTTGAAGGACGATCATCTGCAAGTGGTCTCCACCGATCATTGCCCGTTTTGCTTCGAGGACCAGAAGGCGCTGGGCAAAGACGATTTCACGAAAATTCCAAACGGCGGGCCGGGCGTCGAGAATCGCCTGCAGCTTCTCTATCACCACGGAGTCAACCAAGGGCGGTTGAGTTTGAATCGTTTCGTGGAGCTGATCTCGACCACGCCGGCGCGCCTGTTCGGGCTTTACCCGCGCAAAGGAGAGCTCGCCGCCGGCAGCGACGCGGATATCGTCATCTGGGACCCGAACGCCGAGCACGAGATCAGCGCGAAGACGCATCACATGCGCGTCGATTACTCGATGTTCGAGGGATTCCATGTGAAGGGGAACGCTCACGCGGTGCTTTCGCGCGGCGAGGTGATCGTCGAGCAAGGGCGTTTTCTCGGGAAGACCGGACGCGGAGCGTTCCTGAAACGCGCGGCTAGGGGTGGCGCGTGGCAGTAGTCGACACCCACGACCGGTCGCTCTACAACGAGGATCTGGCTCCGATCCCGGCCGGGCGGCGCACCTGGGGCCTCTACAACTACGCATCGTTGTGGGTCGCGATGAGCGTGTGCATTCCGACGTACATGCTGGCGTCCGGGCTGATCGCGGGAGGGATGAGCTGGTGGCAGGCCATCGGCACGATTCTTCTCGGCAACCTGATCGTGCTGGTCCCGATGCTGCTGAACGCGCACGCGGGTACGCGCTACGGGATTCCGTTTCCGGTGTTCGTCCGGGCGTCCTTCGGCGTGCGCGGCGCCAATGTACCGGCGGTATTGCGCGCGTTGGTGGCGTGTGGATGGTTCGGCATCCAGACCTGGATCGGAGGGCAGGCGATTTTCGCGATGCTCGGCATCTTGTGGCCGGCCGCACGCGGCTGGCCGGCGGGAGCGTGGATCTGTTTCTTCGCTTTTTGGGCGTTGAATATTTTTGTGATCTGGCGCGGGATTGAGACCATAAAGTTTCTGGAGGGCATCGCGGCGCCGTTCATGCTGGGCGTCGGCCTGCTGCTGCTGTGGTGGATCACGAGCCTGGCCGGGGGCCTGGGTCCGGTGCTCAGCGCGCCGAGCAAATTTCGATCCACCGGGGAGTTCGTGCGATTCTTTATTCCGTCGCTTACAGGCATGGTCGGATTCTGGGCCACCGTGGCGCTGAACATTCCCGACTTCACGCGGTACGCGCGCTCGCAGCGCGACCAGATGCTCGGTCAGGCCCTCGGACTACCGGCCGCGATGACGCTGTATTCGTTCATCGGCGTCGCCGTCACGTCGGCTTCGGTGGTGATTTTCGGCGAGGCGATCTGGGACCCCGTGGTGCTGCTCGGAAAATTCAACCGGCCGGTGGTGGCTTTCATCGCGCTGATCGCGCTGCTGGTGGCGACGCTCAACACCAACGTCGCGGCGAACGTGGTGTCCCCGTCGAACGATTTTTCGAATCTCAACCCGCGCCGCATCTCTTTCCGCACGGGCGGCCTGATCACGGGCGTGATTGGCGTTCTGCTGATGCCCTGGAAGCTGCTGGGGGACTTCAGCGCCTACATTTTCGGATGGCTGGTGGGGTACTCCGGGCTGCTCGGTCCCATCGCCGGAATCATGATTGCCGACTACTTCGTGCTGCGGAAGCGCGAACTCGACGTGGGAGCGCTGTATCGGAGCGAAGGCGAGTACGCCT
>JBGPLI010000119.1:0-17985 GCA_041486445.1 Bryobacteraceae bacterium | reverse complement strand
CTCCGCAGCTCGTTTGTTCCCGGCGTCGACGAGGTTCCTGGCAATGTCGATTCCGACAACTTCAGCCCCCAAACGGGCGAGAGGACTCGCGGTAGTGCCATCTCCGCAGCCGAGGTCCAAAACCCGCAGCGGCGTCGTGATACCGAGAGACTTGACGAGTGCTTCTCCAGATTGCCGCATGAGGGCGGCAATCTCGGTAAAGTCGCCTTTCTCCCACAACGCTTTGTTTGGATTCATATTGGATTTCTAACTTAGCAGAGCCGACATTTCCGATGCAAGGAACCGATTCGGGCCGGAGAGCCGAATGTCGGAGCCGCCGCCGTGCCACAATGAAATCCATGGGCGTCGCACTGCACGGAGTCGCCATCCCGCGCGTGGACGTCGCTCAATTCTGCGCGCGAAATCACATCAGCAGGCTGTCCCTGTTCGGCTCCATTCTCACCAGCAGGTTCCGGCCCGACAGCGACATCGACGTGCTGGTCGAATTTGAAGAGGGGAACGTCCCCGGATTCCTCGGTCTCGCCCAGATGGAACTGGAGCTGGGGGCGATTTTGGGCCGCCGGGTCGATCTGCGAACTCCTCGAGAGCTGAGCCGCTACTTTAGAGAAGAGGTTGTCTCCTCCGCGCTCCTTCAATATGAGCGATCCTGACCGGGTTCGTCTGCGGCATATGCTGGATGCTGCACAGGAAGCTCTGACATTCATTTCCGGGAAGACGAAAGAGGATCTGATCGCGGACCGGCAGCTCGCTCTGACGCGGAGATCGATCTGGAGGTTGTATGGTCCGCCGTGACTGTCGAATTGCCGAAGCTCGCGGATCGTTGAGGAACTGCTCAAGTAGTTACCCCGCTGTGCGCTATCTTGAGAGCATCGCATGGACGATCAAGAATTCAGGACGCGAGCCGACGCGGCGCTCCATGACCTGTACCGCCGACTGGCAGCCGCCTCCGACGAATACGATTTTGAGGCCGACTTCAACTCGGGGGCGCTCGCCATCGAGTTCGAGAATCCGCCGGGGAAATTCGTCGTGAGTCCCAATTCGCCGGTCCGCCAGATCTGGGTTTCGGCGCTTTCAAAAAGTTTCAAGCTCGACTGGGACAGCGTCGAGAACGCGTTCGTTCTTGCGAGCGCCGATCAGACGCTAGCGGAGCTTGTGGCCGACGTCATGAGCCGGCACTTGGGCGAGGAAGTGAATTTGTAGCCATGGCTGGCGTGTACCTCTCTTATCCGTTCTGCGCGCAGAAATGCACGTACTGCAATTTCGCGTCGGGTGTGTTCCCGCGTGAGTTGGAAGCGCAGTACGCCGGCGCGCTGCTGGCGGAGCTCGGCGGAACCGACTGGCCGTGGACTCCCGAGACGGTGTATCTCGGCGGCGGCACGCCGAGCCAGATGGATCTGGAGGCACTGGCACGGCTGCTCGACAAGATTCCAGGATCTCCCTGGTGTGAGGCCACCATCGAAGCAGCTCCTGGCACAATCAACGTGGAAAGAGCGGACGCCTGGCGCCGCGCCGGGATCAATCGCGTCAGTCTTGGCGTGCAGTCTTTCATCAAACGCGAGCTGGCGCGCACGGGCCGCAAACACGACGCCCCGATCGTAGAGCAGGAGGTCGGACTGCTGCGCGCAGCGGGGATCGATTCGATCAACGTAGACCTGATCGCGGGCCTGCCCGGACAGACGCGCGAGAGCTGGAACGAGTCGCTCGCGTGGATCGAGAAGCTGGGCGTGCCGCATGCATCGGTCTACATGCTGGAGGTCGACGAAGACAGCCGCCTCGGGAGCGAAATTCTGGCACGTGGCCGGCGCTATGGCGCCGGGGATGTTCCCTCGGACGACGAGATCGCCGATTATTATGAGATCGCCGTCGAGCGCCTGGCGGACGCCGGCCTGGCGCGCTACGAGATTTCGAATTTCGCCCGGCCGGGATTCGAATCGATCCACAACTTGAAGTATTGGCGGCGGGAGCCCTACCTCGGTTTCGGCGCCGACGCACATTCCTTCGACGGAGTGTGGCGCTGGCGGAATGCGGAGACCCCAGCGGAATACGTCGTTCGCGACGCTTTGCACGTAATCGACCGCACGCTTGCCGATCCAGTGTCGGAACGGTTTTTCCTGGGTCTCCGGCTGATGGAAGGAATCGAGCCGGTGTCGTCGGAACCGGTCGAGCGGCTGATGCGCGACGGGCTGCTCGAGGCGTCGGGCTCCCGCCTGCGCCTGACCGCGAGGGGAGTGCTGCTATCGAACGAAGTATTCGCCGAATTCGTATGATCGACCTGCGCAGCGATACCGTTACCCTGCCTACCGAGGCCATGCGCCGGGCCATGGCGGAGGCCGAGGTTGGCGACGACGTCTACGGCGAGGATCCCACGGTAAATCGCCTGGAGCGGCGCGCGGCTGAGGTTCTGGGCAAGCAGGCGGCGCTGTTCGTGCCCACAGGCACGATGGGCAACACGATCGCCGTCAAGCTGCACACAGAACCGGGTCAGGAAGTGATCTGCGACCATCGCGCGCACATCCTCGATTGGGAGCTGGCGATGACGGCGTGGTTCTCCGGCTGCCTGATCCGGCCGGTGACGGCCACCGACGGAATCCTGCGGTGGAGCGATATCGAGGCTGCGACTAAACCGCGCGGCGAGAACTGGGCTCCCACTGCGCTTGTCAGCCTGGAGCATCCGCACAACATGGGCGGAGGGACGCTCTACCGGCTCGAGGATCTGGACGAGATCTGCGAGCGCGCGCATGAGCGCGGGTTGAAGATTCACCTGGACGGCGCGCGCATCTTCAACGCCGCCGCGGCCACCGGAGTTGAGCCGGCGCGAATCGCTAAGACAGCCGATACCGTGATGTTCTGCCTGTCGAAGGGACTGGCGGCGCCGGTGGGCTCGATGCTCGTGGGAACCTCGGAGGCGATCGCGAAGGGACGGCTGTATCGAAAACGGCTGGGCGGCGGAATGAGGCAGGCGGGAGTGCTCGCGGCGGCGGGTCTGATCGCACTGGAAGAGATGCCGAAGCGGTTGGGACAGGACCATGCCAACGCCAAATTTCTCGCCGAGCGCATGGCGGCGCTTCCCGGGATCGATATCGACCCATCGAGAGTTTGCACGAACATTGTGATCTTCAGCATCGCGCGGACGGGTGTCGCATTCGCGGAATTCAGTGCGCGGCTGAAGAGCCGGGGAGTGCTGGTGTCGTCGCCGGGAAATCCGGCGTGTGTGCGGATGGTGACGCACCTGAACATCTCGCGAGAGGATTGCGAGCGCGCCGTGGGAGCGGTCGCAGAAGCGCTCGCGTGATATCCTTCTAATAATCCACACTGTCCCGTGGTTCGCATGCATCCTGAGAATTATTTAACCCCTGGCGGTATTTCCGTGACGCGCACGATTTCCAAAGTGCCGTACAGCCGGGATCTGCGCGCGCTGCTGCGCAAGCTGGACACGCAGCGCGGCTTGTATCTTTCCTCGGGTTACGAATACCCGGGGCGCTACTCGCGCTGGGACATCGCGGCCGTGGCGCCGCCGCTGGAGATCGTGGCCACCGGACGCGACATTACGTTCCGCCCGCTCAATCCGCGCGGCCAGGTGCTGACCCGCATTCTGGAACCCCTGCTCGCCGCGCATCCGCACTGGGAGAATTTTTCAAATCAGGACGGTTTGCTTCAGGGCCGGCTGAAGCCTCTTCCGGCGCTGTTCCCGGAAGAGGAGCGCAGCAAGCAGCCGTCGGCGTTCTCGATTCTGCGCGCGCTGCTCGACGAATTTCATCATCCGCTGGCTGCGCAGCTGGCGCTGGCGGGCGCTTTCGGTTACGATCTGCTGTTCCAGTTCGACCCCATCGAGCTGAAGCTGCCGCGCTCCGGCGTGAAGGATCTGCACCTGTTCTTGTGTGACGACATTTACTACATGGATCGCAAGAAAGAGCAGATCGAGCGGTTTCAGTACGATTTCGCGCGCGGCGAGGAGACCACGCGCGGCCTCGCCCGTTCGAGCGACCGGATCAAACGGCCCAAGCGCGGCAAGCCGGGTGCGATTACCAGTGACCACACACCGGAAGAGTACATGGCCGGCGTGGAGACGGTTCGCGAGGGCATGCGCCGCGGCGATTACTACGAAGTGGTGCTGCGGCAGACCTTCCGCGCGCCCTATTCGGGGAGCCCGTCGGAGCTATTCGAGCGCATCCAGCACGCCAGCCCCAGCCCGTACGAATTTTTTCTCCAGTTGGGCGACGAGCAATTGATCGGCGCTTCTCCAGAGATGTTCGTGCGCGTGGAAGGCCGGCGCGTCGAGACCTGTCCCATCGCCGGCACGGCCAGGCGCACGGGCGATCCGCTGACAGACGCCGACAACATTCGTGAGCTGCTGAACTCGAAAAAAGAAGAGTCCGAGCTGACCATGTGCACCGACGTCGACCGCAATGACAAGTCGCGCGTGTGCGTGCCGGGCTCGGTGCGCGTCATTGGACGCCGTCTGATCGAGTCTTATGCGGGCGTCTTTCACACCGTCGATCACGTCGAAGGAATGCTGGCGGAAGGGTTCGATTCGCTCGACGCATTCCTCACTCATATGTGGGCGGTGACCATTATCGGCGCGCCGAAGAAGTGGGCTGCGCAGGCCATCGAGAGCCTCGAAAAGGAGGCGCGTGGCTGGTACGGCGGCGCGGTGGGCATGATTTCGATGGACGGCGACATCAACACGGGCATCACGATCCGCACCATCCACCTGCGCGATGGCGAGGCGAGATACGGCGCCGGGGCGACGCTGCTGTATGACTCGGTTCCAGCGAGCGAGGATCGCGAGTGCTGGCTCAAGGCCACCGGCTTTTTCCGCGCGCTGGACGCCGAGGCTGCGAGCGAACTGCGTTACGCGCCACGGCCGGAAGAGGGCAGGGGAGTGCGGCTGCTGCTGGTGGACAACGAAGACTGCTTCATTCAGACGCTAGCCAACTACGCGCGGCAGACGGGAGCCGAAGTGATTACCTACCGCGCCGGCTTTCCGCTGGAGATGATCGACCGCGTGGCGCCGGCGCTGATTCTCGTATCGCCGGGTCCCGGCCGCCCATCCGATTTCGGTGTGCCCGACCTGGTCCGTCACGCGGCTAAGCGAGAGATCCCCTTGTTCGGCGTGTGTCTCGGCCTGCAAGGCATGGTGGAAGCGTTCGGCGGCGAGCTGGGCGTGCTCGATTATCCGATGCACGGTAAGCCGTCGCTGGTGCGGAACCGCGGAGTCGGGGTGTTTGAAGGATTACCGGCCGAATTTCGAGTGGGCCGGTATCATTCGCTGTACGCCATTCCCGAAAAGCTTCCGCGCTGCCTGGAGGTGACGGCCGAGAGCGACGACGGCGTGATCATGGGCGTGCGCCATCGCGACCTGCCGATGGAGGCGGTGCAGTTCCACCCGGAGTCGATCCTCACGCTCGACGGCGATCGCGGCTTGCAGCTTATGGAAAACGTGGTGCGGACGCTGGGACATGCTCGGCTGGCGAGCCGGGCGAGATAAGGCTTCGCCCAGGGCTATCGCGCACACTCTCCCCACACAGAAGACATTCGAGGAGGCCTCCCAAGCCGCTTTAGCACCTCGCGGCCGAGGTTCCGTTTCGTATCCCGCAACGGAGAGGGACCGGATATGTACCGGCGACACCCATCGCACGAGAACCGTAACAGTTTATCTAGAAAACTGTTCTAGGTCGGTTGGGCTCTCCGATGAGAGAGCGCGTCAACTCCTTCCTGCTTTCACGGTAAGGCCGGAAGAAAAAATCGCGGGCGGGCTGAAGCGCGAAGTGGCAGAGGGGTAAGAGAAAATAGGCGCTGGAGTCGCGGTGAATGCCGTCATGACGGTGCGAGAAATCCGGATTAGGGGGTTGTGAAAAACCATATTTAGCCGCCGATGAATGCAGATGAACGCCGATACGACCCTCTATTCGAATCGGTGTTGATCGGCGTTTATCCGCGGCCATTCTTTCTGGCGGCTGGATGCACGGCAATCCTCACCGTTGAATGGTCAGGAACACGTTCGGGTTCGTCTGGGTAGAAAGCGGCGGCTGAGCCGAACTCCCGCCGATTTCTACCCAGACCGCGGCGTCGAAGTCCGGGACGTCCGGAACCACCACGTTGAACTGGCACAGTCCGGGGCTGACGATGCCGACAAACTGTGTGCTCGCCGCTACGCCGCCGATTCGCACGATCACCGGATTTGCCAGGGGCGCGGAATTGATCACTTGACCGATCTGTACGGGCGGCGTGGTGGGGCCGAAACCGGTCCCGAAGAGGAGGATGGTGTCACCAGGCTTGGCAGGCACCGTCGCCAGGCCAGAAATGAGATTCGGCGGGCCAATGTAGGCCCCGTCCGCGCGAACCGCGGCCACATATTTTCCCCCTTGCGGGCTGAACGCGAACAGCCCCGGCGAGAGCGCGCGATCCAGGACGTTTACCGCAGTGCTCTTGCCCTGGGCGGTCGTCACCTGAACCGGTGCCCCAAAAATTGACGGGGCGTCGTCCGGGCTGAGAACGTTCAACTGGGTTGGGCTGATGAAATAGACGTAAGCCGGCTTTCCGTTGATGGTGACACTGACGCCGTCCAACTGCGTGGGCAGGTTGCTACCCGAGAAATCCGCATCAGTCCAGGATCGTGTGGTGGTGGACAGGTTCGAGCCTCGGATGGTAATCCAAGTCCCCGGCGCGATTCCGGGGAGGAAGCTGGCGCCGTTAACAACGGAAGCGATGGAAGGGAAGACCGAGACGAGACCTTTCACAAACACCCACGCCGCTCCAGCGCCGCCGTTGTCAAAAGGCCCGCCCACGATGGCCGTATTCCCGTCTGCGGATAGAGCCACGGAGCTGCCTTGATTTGCAGCCCCGAAAGCACCGGTGCCGACCAGTTTGTCGCCTTGCTGGACAAACTACGCCCTCGCCGTCGGGAGCAGGCTCGCCGTAACTACGAGGGCAAGCAGAAGTGAAGAACTGGATTCCAGGATTTCCTGATACAGGACATACGCATCAGTTTAGTGTAATTTCCCTGCGTGGTGCGGTTGCGCGGCTACAGCTTCCGGCTGAGTTCTTCGTCTGCCATCGCCTCGGCCACGGCCAGGGCTCTAAGCCTGCCATGCCCGCATTTCATGCGGGCATCTTTGTGAATGCCGGTTGGAAAACCGGCATGGCAGCCTAAAAGGCCGCTCCACGTACCGGAGCAGATAGAACTTGCTCATTGCTATACAATTAGGGCATACTTGAAGGCGGATGGCACTCGAACCCAGCGACTTCATTTTCATCGCGGTCGTGATCTGGCTCGCCCTTGAGATCATCAACGGGGATTCGGGCGGCGGAAAACGTTCGCGCGTTCCGGCGAAATAACCTTTCCGGTTACACCTCCATCGAAATTCCTTCATGGCCGAAGTCATCGTAATCGGCGGGGGCCTCGCAGGCCTGGCTGCCGCGGCTGCACTCGGCGGCGCCGGTCACTCGGTTCGCGTTCTGGAAGCGCGGCCGTTTCTGGGTGGCCGCGCCACGTCGTATGAGCTGGGGGGCGGCGAGACCATCGACAACTGCCAGCACATCCTGCTGCGCTGTTGCGTGAACCTGCTGGATTTTTACGCGCGGCTGGGCGTGGCCGGCGACATTGCGTTCCATCGCGAGTTTGTATTCATCGAGCCCGGCGGACGGCGCAGCCGGCTGCGGGCCGGGATGTTTCCCGCGCCGGCGCACTTTGCGGGATCGTTCCTGGGGCTGCATTTTCTGGGTCTGGGCGACAAACTGGCCGTCGCCCGCGCGATTCGCGCGATCGGGCGCGAATGCTCGCGCCGCGACGATCTGGATCGCATCACCATGCAACAGTGGCTCGAAGAGAAACGCCAGCCTGCGCGCGCCATCGAGCGGTTTTGGCGGCAGGTGCTGGTGAGCGCGATCAACGAGGATCTGGATCGCATGGCCGCGCTACACGGATTCCAGGTGTTCCGGCTGGGATTTCTGGCGCGCGCGGACTCCTATGAGATGGGCGTGCCGGCGGTCCCGCTAGCGCGGCTGTACCGGGCGGAGGCGTGGCAGCGCATCGGCAGCGTGGAGATTCGCCTCCGCGCACCGGTGGAGCGGATCGCGATCGAGAACGGCGCGGTTGAATGCGTCCGCGCCGGCGGCGAATCTCTGCGGGCGGATTTCTACGTAAGCGCGCTGCCGTTCGAGCGCGTGCCCGAGATCGCGCCGGGGCTCGGCCTGGAGCTGGCCGGTTTCGAGCACTCGCCCATCACCGGCATCCATCTCTGGTTCGACCGCCCGGTGACCGATCTTCCCCACGCCACGCTGCTCAATCGGACCATTCAGTGGATGTTCAACAAGAGCGAGGGCCGTTACGTGCAGTTGGTAGTGAGCGCGTCGCGATCGCTCGAAGCAATGCCGCGAGCCGAAGTGATCGCGCTGGCGCACAGGGAGCTGGCTGAATTTTTCCCCGCCGCTTGTGAGGCGCGCTTGGAAAAAGCGCACGTGGTGAAGGAAGTTCGAGCGACGTTCTCGGCGCGGCCGGGGATGGAAGCCCGGCGCCCGGCGAACCGCACGCCGGTCCACAATCTGTTCCTGGCCGGCGACTGGACGCGCTCCGGCTGGCCTGCAACGATGGAGGGCGCGGTTCGCAGCGGATACCTGGCGGCTGAAGCGGTAGTGGAGGCGGCGGGTGCGCCGCGGAAGTTTCTGCTGCCCGACATTGCTTGAATATTGGGCGTGAGATAATAGCTCTGATGGCCAAACTACCGATCGCGCTCTTTTTGGCCGCGTTTTCGCTCGCCGCCGCCGATCTGACCAAATTACAAATCCAGGTGACGAACGAGGCCGGCAAGCCCGTCGAGCAGGCCGAAGTCATCGTCAAATTCGTGCAGGGCCGGTCGCCGGTGAAGTTCGGCGCTAAAATCCGCAAGTCGTGGGAAGTGCGTTCGAGCCAGGAGGGAATCGCCAAGATCCCCGTGATCCCGCAGGGCAAGATTCTGGTTCAGGTGAACGCCAAGAACTACCAGACCTTCGGCCAGACCTTCGACGTCCAGGAAGAGGAAAGGACGATTGAAGTGAAGCTCAAGCCGCCGCAGGCTCAGTATTCTGCTCATCCTTAGGCGGCTGTAGCAATGCAGTCGATCTCCACACGCACATCGCGCGGCAGCCGCGCCGCCTCCACGGTCGCCCTGGCCGGAGGATTTTCGGGGAAATAACGCCCGTACACTTCGTTCATCCTGGCGAACTCGCCCATATCCTTCAGAAACACCGTGGTCTTCACCACCTGCGCGAGCGAGGAACCGCAGGCTTCGAGCACCGCCTTCAGGTTCTCAAGCACGCGCTCGGTCTGCGCGGCGATGTCGCCTTCGATCAGTTGATTCGTCATCGGGTCCAGCGGGATCTGACCGCTCAAGAATGCGAATCCGTTCGAGATCACGGCTTGCGAGTAGGGTCCGATCGCCTTGGGGGCACGGCCGGTGGAAATGATTTTCTTCATGAGTCTCCTTGCGCGAACTTCAGTGTGCCGACCAGATCGGCCACGTGAGAAATCTGTTCCTGTTCGAGAAATTGGTCCAGCTCGCGCGCGATGCGCAGGGGCGCAGAGGGGTCCCAGAAGCTGGCGGTTCCGACCTCCACTGCCGACGCACCGGCGATCAGGAACTCGGCCGCGTCTACCCCGGTGGCGATGCCGCCCAGTCCGATGACGGGAATCTTGACGGCTTGGGCGGCCTCGTACACCATTCGGAGCGCGATCGGCTTGATGGCCGGGCCCGAGAGGCCGCCGAATCCCGCGCCGAGCCGCGGCCGCCGCGTCCGTGCGTCGATGGCCAGCGCGACGAAAGTATTCACCAGGGAGATCCCATCGGCGCCCGCTTCGGCAGCCGCTTGGGCGAGCGGCTCCAGGCGCGCCACATTCGGCGAAAGCTTCACGATCAGGGGACGCCGCGACGCGCGCCGCACTGCGGTGACCACCTCGGCCAACAGCGCCGGGTCGCTCGAAAAGAAGATCCCGCCGTGCCGCGTGTTGGGGCAGGAAACGTTCAGCTCGTAACCGGCCAGTCCTTCGGCGTCCTCCAGAACGCGCGCCACTTCAACGTAATCCTCCACCGAATAGCCGAAGACGTTGGCGAAAATGGGAGTTCCGATAGAGCGCAGCTCCGGCAATTTGTCGCGGACGAAAGCACGTGCACCGATATTCTGCAAACCCACGGAGTTGATCATGCCGGCCTGGGTTTCAAACAGCCGGGGCGGGGGATTGCCGTCCATCGGCTCCCGCGAGAGTCCCTTCACGACGATGCCGCCGAGCTCCGCCAGATCGGCCAGACCCTTAAGCTCGACTCCATATGCGTAGGTTCCCGACGCCGCCAGCACCGGATTCTTAAGGGAAATGCCGCACACCGAGGTGGCGAGGCGAGAGGGCATTTTGTCACAGCATAGCAGCCACTGAGAGCATGAAGCCACGCCACTTGCGCGATTAGAACCGGGGGCCTATCCGGGAGACAGGCGAATGGAGGCCAGTACTAAGGGTTCTGCCGTATAGTCCAAGCGCCCCTGGACGGTGGACGATGGAAACGTGGAGAGGGACCGTCCGCAAAGCTTCCGCTCGCTATCTTCGAAGTTCTCGATATTCACCGGCGTGCTGGTGTTGTGGGTCGTGACGATGATTCTGTGGTGGGACATCCGTCATCATTCCTTCGACTGGACCAAAGGAGTGGTTCTCTGCAGCATCGTGGTGGCGGTGGCGGGCGCGATTTCCCGGTTCACCATACGGCTGCTCGCGCGGCCACTCGCCCTGCTGCAGGCGGGCATTACCTCCGTGCGCCAGGGAAAATTTGATCCGATTCAGGTCAGCCGCACCGGCGATGAGATCGAATATCTGGGCGAGAGCTTCAACCGCATGATCGAGGAACTGGCGGCCTCGCAGGAGGAGATTCGCCAGCACCAGGAGCTGCTCGAAGACCGCATCCGGAGCCGCACCGAGGATCTGGACAAGGCCAGGCAAACCGCGCTCGCCGCAAGCCAGGCCAAGAGCGAGTTTCTGGCCAACATGTCGCATGAGCTGCGCACTCCCATGAACGGCTTGCTGGGCATGCTGGATCTGACGCTCGACGGCAGCCTTGGTGCGGACCAAAGGGACCAACTGGAGACGGCGCAGCGGTGCGCCTATTCTTTGCTGGCGCTGCTTAACGACATCCTCGATCTTTCCAAAATCGAGGCGGGCAAGATGGCACTGGAGAAGATTCCGTTTCATCCGCGCACGGTGGTGGACGACTGCGTGAAGTCATACGCCGCCAAGGCCGCGCAAAAGGGCGTCGAGCTCCGCTTCGAGCAGGACGCCACCGTCTGCTGCGATGCGTTGGGGGATCCGCTGCGCTTGCGCCAGATCGTGGCCAACCTCATCTCCAACGCTGTGAAATTCACGGATCGCGGGTGGGTGTGCGTGCGGCTGACGTCGGAGCGGCGGAGCGACGGGCGGCTGGATGTTCAGATTCAGGTCCGCGACACCGGCTACGGAATCGCCTCGGACAAACTGCAGGCAATCTTCGAAAAATTCACGCAGGCAGACGGAAGCATCACGCGCAAGTACGGAGGCACGGGACTCGGCCTGGCGATCACCAGGCGCCTGGTAGAGATGCACGAAGGAGACGTGCGCGTAGAGAGCCAGCCCGGCAAGGGGAGCACCTTCACGGTTACATTGCCGTACCAGGCGGCGCCTGCCGCGGCAAGGGAACCCGCGGCGCCGCGGCGCGCGGCAGGGAATGATCGGGAGCGCTCTTCCGGCGCCCGGTTACTGCTGGTGGAAGACAATCCCGTGAACCAGAAGGTGGTGCTGGCGATTCTGCGCAAGACGGGCTATCACATCGACGTCGCTAACGACGGAAGCGAAGCCCTGGCGCGGCTGGAGACTGCTGGCTCGGCCTACGATCTGGTGCTGATGGATATACAAATGCCCGTACTCGACGGTCTGGAGGCGACCCGCCTGATCCGGCGGAACCCGCGCTGGGATCGGCTTCCTGTCGTCGCCATGACCGCGCACGCCATGGACGGGGATCGCGAGCGATGCCTGCAGGCCGGCATGAACGGGTACATCGCAAAACCCGTGCAGCCGGCTCACCTGATCGCGACCATCGAAGAGCATTTGAACGCGGCCGCGCGCGTGGCGACTTTGCGCGCGTGATGCGGGTCGAGCAGCGCGCTCAGGACGAAGATCCCATGGCTTGAGCCGCTGGCGGCGTGATCGTCTCTGACGCGGATGTCGAATCCTCGCTGGTACTGTGCAAAGCAAACTGACACGTGAAATGAAACGCGCTTCCCACGCCGGGCTCGCTTTCCACCCAGGTGCGTCCGCTCATCTTCTCGACCAGTCGCGAACAGATCGCGAGCCCCAGGCCCGTTCCCCCATACTTCCGGGTCATCGAGTTGTCCGCTTGCGTGAACGCTTTGAATATGTCGCGCTGCTTATCGGCCGGAATACCGATGCCCGTGTCTTTGACCAGGAAATGCAACGTGACTCTATCCGGCAACCGGGTCTCGACGGAAACGCTCAGCTTGACTTCGCCTTCGGGCGTGAACTTCACCGCATTGCCAAGCAGATTGATGATGATTTGTGCGAGCCGCCACGGATCTCCGGCCAGTGCGTCCGGAACATCCTCGTCAACGTGCCAATGCAGTTCCACTCCCTTCTTGAAGGCAATCGGCGCGCAGGAGCGGCAGGCGATGCCGACGCGCTCCCGCAGGCGGAAGGCGAGATGCTCAAGTTCCAGTTTGCCGGCGTCGATCTTCGAGAAGTCAAGTACTTCGTTTAGTAACCGGAGCAGGGAGTCGGCGCATCCCTTCACGGTCTCCAGAGAATCCCGGACTTCAAGCGGCAGGTCGCCGTCAAGGGCCACTTCGGTCATACCGATGATGCCGTTCATCGGCGTCCGGAACTCGTGGCTGATGTTTGCCAGAAACTGGTTCTTGGCCTGGTTGGCGGCTTCGGCCACGGCTCTTGCCGCTTCCAGCTCCTGAGTGCGCTGTTGCAGCGCAATAAGATCCGCTTCCCTTGACCGGTGGGCCCGGTAAAGCACGTACAGCACGGGAGCGGTCAACAGGCACGCCTCCCAATGCACGAACGCGTTTCGAATGCTGAGGAAGCCGGCGGCGCTCGCTCCGACCAGAAAGAACGGGAACGACCAGAAATGATCTTGTCGCCAAGTCGCTCCGATCCGGCGCCCGTCTCTGGTCGCGGTTAACAGAGCGCTTGGAAATGTTCTGCTCACGAAGTAAGCCGCACCGGAAAGGAACAGGCGGACCGCTGCTGTCCGGCTCCCGCCGGGAATCAGAGAATGGTACGCGAAAAAGGCAGCGGCAGCCGCTGTGGCTTCATTGGCGAGGAGCGTGAACGGCTCCCGCATCCAGCGAACTCCTCTCCGGGCGACTGCACAAAGCGTGGCGCCGATGACCGCCAGCAGGATGGTTTCCGGCAAAGTGAGTTCTACGATGCCGAGAGGCACCAAGAACAAATTTACGGAGAAGCTCGTTTGGCCATGTCCTCTCCACCGCATGAGAAGCGCGGCCGCGATGCCGGTTAGAATATACAGCGTAAAGTTTGCTAGGTTCTCGGCGCGCCAGGAGAAGATGGCCTCGGCGATGTATCCGAACCCAAGCGCCGTAACCAGTGTTGTGACCACTCGTCCGGCCGTCGGGAGACTGCCCTGCATGGCCGCAATCACCCGCTTCCTTGATGTTCCTCCGAACATTCAGGTAATCCCCCTAACCGCGCAGGGGTACACAAGCAACGATAAGGCGATAAGACAAGCAGCACAATAATACTTTTGTCTCAAAATCGACTAGGGTCTAGACCCTACCGAGGCAATAAGCAAGCGCGCCGCTCAGGCAGAAGGCGCGGTCGAGCTGATTAATTCCCACGCCGCGCGTACGTCTTCCTCGGTGGTCTCGAGGTTGCCGATCGCGAAGCGCAACACCAGCCGGCCGTTGAGCGTCGTGGAGGAAAGAAACGCGCGGCCGCTCGCATTTACGCGCTCTAGCAGGGCACGGTTCTCCTCATCCGAGCCGCAGTAGCGAAAGCAGACCAGCGAAAACGGCGCGGGGGCGGCGAGCTCGAAGTCCGGGTGGCGCTCGATCTCCCCGGCGAGCATCCGAGCCAGGCGGATGTGCTCGCGCAGCACGCGCGCGATTCCCTCGCGGCCGAAGTAGCGCAGGACGAACCAAAGTTTCAGGGCGCGGAAGCGGCGGCCGAGGGGGACGCTGTATTCCGACAGGTTCAGCGCGCGCTCCTCGCGGGCGAGGGCCAGATACGGCGGCGCTTCCTCCAGCGAAAGGGCCCGCTTGAGGATCTCCGGCCGCCGGGTGTAAAGAATGCTAAGGTCCATGGGCGTGAACAGCCACTTGTGGGGATTGACCACCAGCGAATCGGCATGGGCCACGCCGTCCAGAATATGACGATGCTCCTCGAGCACGGCCGCCGGGCCGCCGTATGCGGCATCGACGTGCAGCCACAGCCCGTGGCGGTGCGAGATTCGGGAGATCGCCAGCAGCGGATCGACGCTCGAGGAAGACGTCGTGCCGAGCGTCGCTACCACACAAAAGGGCTTCTTGCCCGCCACTCGATCCTCGGCGATCATCGCCTCCAGCGCCTCGGGCCGCATGCGGAAGGCGGCATCGGAGGGCACGTGGCGCACGTTTTCGAGTCCCACGCCCACCGCCAGCGCGCCCCGGTCGATGGAAGAGTGCGCGTGCTCGGAGAGGTACAGCGTCAGCGGAGGATGGGTTCCGCTGGTGCGCGTTTCGGGTGCGGCCAACTCGCGCGCTCCCAGGATCGCGTGCAGGCTGCTGGTGGAGGCGGTGTCGAGAATCATGCCGAAGAAATTCTCCGGCAGTCCCATCCATTGGCGCAGCCAGCCCAGCGTCACCTGCTCGAGCTCGGTGGCGGCGGGGCCGGTCTTCCAGACCATATGCTGGACGTTCATCGCCGCCGCAAGCATCTCCGCGAGAATACCGGGCCCGGACGAGGAAATCGCGAAGTAGGCAAAAAAGCGCGGATGATTCCAATGGGTTACGCCGGGCACGATCAAGTCGCCGAAATCGGCGAGGATCGTCTCCATGCTTTCGCCGCGCTCGGGACCGGAGGGCGGCAGGCGGTCGATCAACTGGCCGGGCTCGACGCGCGGAACCACGGGATACTGGCGGATGTCGCGCAGGTAGTCCGCCATCCAGTCCACCACCTGGTGCGCGGCGGCGCGAAATTCTTCGGGAGACATATGGTTTATAATGGCAGGCTCCGGGGTGTTCCACATGCTCGGGAAACTGCTCGCGACACAGAACGATTGGGGCCTTGCGCTGGTGCGAGTCACGCTCGGCGTAGTGTTTTTCTATCACGGCGCGGAAAAGATGCTGGGCTGGTTCGGAGGCGCGGGCTTCGCGGCCACCATGCGAGGCTTCACAACCTTCATGCACATACCCACGCCGCTGGCAGCGCTGGCCATTTTCGCCGAATTCTTCGGCGGCATCGGACTGATCGTCGGACTGCTGAGCCGCATCGCTGCGTTCGGCATTACCGTGAACATGCTGGTCGCGATTTTCACCCTCAACGGCGCCTACGGATTCTCCATGAACTGGACCGGCCGGCAGAAAGGCGAGGGCTACGAGTTTCACCTGCTGGTGATCGCGATCGCGCTTGCCATCATCGCCAAGGGTGCGGGAGCTTGGTCTATTGATCGGAAGCTCATGCCAAGTAGCAGAAATTAGCAAGCTGCTCCGCTTGCTACGCGCGCGGTTCTGTACCGATGACGTCTTGCAAGGGCTGGCGATGACGATCCGCCCAGGCTGCCCACGGTGGAAACAGCCACAATCCCAGCGCGAACCATGCCAGAAACTCCGCGCTCGGCGGTGGCGGACCAGAGAAGTTCGCGATGTAACTGATCGCTTGAAACACCACGAATGCCCAAAAAGCGTAAATGCCCACACGGTCTCGCGGCCGCGTAAAGGAGGCGTACAACCACACGCCTGCCGCGAACATTGCACTCTCGACGGTGACAGTCCACGGCACGGAGTTCCACAAGCCTAAGCCAACGCGCGGGCCGCCGCCTGGGAAGAGAGGCATATCGGGCCGGTGCGAAACCGCATCCAGCAGCCAGTGGCTGACGACGCCGAAGCTGATTACGGTGGCGCCTGCGGCATAGCGGGTCACCGCCCAATAAACAAATCCAAACAACACTCCCCATCCGGCCGCCATCGCCAGGCTATGAGAGTACGGGTAGGAGATGAAATCCAGAGGCGTGAACGCCGTGTTGCCAGGATCAATCCGAACTTTTTCCAAACCAGCCAGCAGGAAGAGCGGCCACAGCAGATCGAGCAACAGCGGAGCAGCCATCAGCACGCCGAGCGACGCCTTCGGCGCGACGCGCTTGGACGCAAGCCCCACGGCGAAGTGACCAATGAACATGAGCGCTTAGGCAGCGGCGAGCAACCGGGTCAGGTCGTGGTCAAGCAGCTCCCCAATGCGCTCGATCGACACATCGGCGGCCGGATACTGCGCCAGAGTCTTGGGATCGTGCGCATAGTGGCCCTGCCGGACAAACACCGTGGTCACTCGCGAGCGCCAGACATTCTTGATCGCGGTCAGAATGCGCAGCTTGTCATCCACCACGACGTAATGCTCGGCCGGAAACCGCTGCTCGACGTCGTCCAGTTCCTCCTCCTTGTGAACGTAGATGAGGACGTTGCCCTGAAAAAGCTCGTACAACCCGGAGCGGTACACCTTGTGGGGCTGGAAGACGACATCGCCATCGGAGAGGATCACGGCCGGGCCCCACTGCTGCACGCGCTCGACGGCGTCGATGGAGCCGGGAAACAGCCGGTTGGCGAACGGATATCGCATCAGGAAGTAAGAGACCGCCAGCAGACGCGGATCGCGCGGGTGCTCGATGCGGTAACGCTGCAAAGCGCCCAAATAGTCGGCGTAGCCAATCTCCGCCCGAATCTCCTCGAAGATTTCCCAATAGCGGCGGGCGCGCTCGGAGCCAACCTCGGTTTCGAGGTGCCGGCGAAGATCGGCGGTAACGCGGTCGTTGTCGAGCAGCGTGTTGTCGACGTCGAACAGGAAGACGGTCTTCGCGGGCGGCATCAGGCGACCGACACTTCAGGACTCAGATAAACGTCCTGAATCGCATTCAGCAGCGCGATGCCCTCTTTCATCGGACGCTGGAAGGCCTTGCGTCCGGAGATGAGGCCCATGCCGCCGGCGCGCTTGTTGATCACCGCGGTAGTGACCGCCTCGGCGAAATCGTTGGCCCCGGAAGCGCCGCCGCTGTTGATCAGTCCGAAGCGGCCCATGTAGCAGTTGGCCACCTGGTAGCGGCACAGGTCGATGGGGTGATCGCTGGTCAGCTCGGAATAGATCCGCTTGTCGAGCTTGCCGTAGCTCGAATCGCCGGTGTTGAGCGCCAGGAATCCGCCGTTGTTTTCCGGGAGCTTCTGCTTGATAATGTCGGCCTGGATGGTCACCCCCATGTGATTGGCCTGGCCGGTCAGATCGGCTGACACGTGATAATCCTTATCTTTCTTAAAGCTGCTGTTGCGCAGATAGCACCAAAGCACAGTGGCGATCCCGAGTTCATGCGCGTGGGCGAAGGCGTGGCTGATTTCCACGATCTGCCGCGCACTCTCCTCCGATCCAAAATAAATCGTAGCTCCCACAGCGGCGGCGCCCATATCGACAGCCTCTTTTACGGTGCCGAACAGGAGTTGGTCGAACTTATTGGGATAGGTGAGCAGTTCATTGTGATTGATCTTCACAATAAACGGGATCTTGTGCGCATACTTGCGGGAAACGGATCCGAGCACCCCGAACGTCGATGCCACCGCGTTGCAGCCGCCTTCCATGGCAAGCTTGACGATATTTTCGGGATCGAAGTAATCGGGGTTCTTGGCAAAGCTCGCGCCGGCGGAATGCTCGATGCCTTGATCAACGGGCAGAATCGAAACATAGCCCGTGCCGCTCAGGCGGCCGTTACCGATGATCCG